>JASJCX010000085.1 GCA_030065255.1 Calothrix sp. MO_167.B42
ATACCCTGAAACTGCATACCTTTAAACTTATAAATACCAGGTTCAAACACTAACTTCGGGCTTCCTGGTAGTTTTTCCACATACCCTTCATCAAGTAACTGACTACTAATGGCGACTAAATCAGCTGGCACATTTGGCGCTCGATATTTAGCAGTACAGCCTCCGGGTTTAAAGGGATTAGTCAGAACCGTTGTACCGTTGCCGGTAAATAGAAAGCAAGTATGGCCCAACCACTTAATTGATAGTGAACTCTTAGATTGGGCATTGGCTGTGAAGTTGGTAGATAGGGATGCTAATAAACTCGCACCTAAACTAGCACCGGCATAGCCCATCAACTGTCGTCGTTTCATTAATTCCGTTCTCGATTCGGTAATTTTTCCAGAAAGTTTTGTAATAGTTTTTTTCCCGAAGATGTCAAAATACTCTCCGGATGAAACTGGACACCTTCAATGTGGGGATAGTTCCTGTGACGTACCCCCATAATCGTGCCATCTGCCACCCAAGCTGTAACTTCTAACTCCTCTGGGCAGGTATGCCGTTCTATAACTAAACTGTGATATCTGGTTGCAGTCATGGGATTTTCTAAACCCTGGAAAACACCAACTCCAATATGGGAGATGGGAGAGGTTTTACCATGCATTAACTCTGGGGCGGAAACTATTTTACCGCCAAATACCTGACCAATGCTTTGATGTCCCAAACAAACACCTAGAATGGGTACGCGAGAACCTAGTTTCTTAATTAAGTCTATAGATATACCCGCATTTTCAGGACGACCAGGGCCAGGAGAAATAACTATACCATCTGGTTGTAAAGCTTGAATCTCTTCTATGGATATGCAATCGTTGCGAAATACTTTAATATCATTTGCCACTGGGAACTCCACGCCCAGTTCTCCCAGATATTGCACTAAGTTATAAGTAAAACTATCGTAATTATCAATAATAATAATCAAAGCAGATAACTCCTGATTTGCGATCGCCAAATTAAATCAGTTTATTTGACATAAATTTAGCTGCCATACACTCTATACCAGGAAGAAAAATTTCTTGCATCCCCTTTCTGCTGGCATCTTCACTGAATCAAATATCACCTATATTATGCCTTTTGCTGTCTTTGAATCCCCGTAGGTGCTTTGCCTTCTTGTTTGGCAAAGTCTATTCTGTGCAGCATAGGTGAAACTACTCGGTCTTTTTTTCTAGCTAGTTCCTCATGATTAATTACACTTACACCAAGGGTTTGACCATTATTTTTTACTAATGTCCACTGCTGAATGCCGATTTTCAACCTAGTTTCTCATGGACAGTATGTTGTCCACAACCAAGGATGAAAAATGTTCCCTCAGCTGTCAACTGCCAACTGTCAACTGCCAACTGCCAACTATCAGCTGTCAACTGCCAACTGTCAACTGTCAACTGTTTTCAAGACAGTCCTGCAAAAATTACCTTTAATAAAGGAGGTAATATCAACATACCAGCAACTAAAATGGCGACGAGGGCAGATACCAGTACAGCACCCGCAGCACAATCTTTAGCAATTTTGGCCAACTCGTGGTATGTATGCTTAACTGTTAGATCTACAACTGATTCTAGAGCTGTATTTAATAATTCCAAAGCCATCACTAAACCACTAGTAATTCCAATAACTGCAATTTCTACGGATGAAAGATGTAAAATCAGGCTCAAGCTAATGGCAAAGGCACAGACACATACATGAATGCGAAAATTTCTTTGGGTGGTGAAAGCATAGCGAATACCAGACCAGGCATACTGGAAGCTCATGAATAAATTTGAGGCTACCTGCCAAGATAGTTCTCTTTTTTGAGGAACCACAACCTCTAGAGTATCTGGTTTTGGTGGAGAAGAAACTTGTTGTGACATGGTCATAAGAATATAACAACTAAAACTAAATGAACACAAATATCAAGTTAATTTATTTGGAACTGTAAGGGGGATTTTTTAGTTATTTTTTCAAGAAATGATTTATGTTAAGCGAAATCAATTAATAGGTTTTATATCAGTATAATTAACATCTACTAAAAGTGAATAGTGATACCCACCTCCTTCAGTAATATTACTTGTTGACGACACATTTTGTGTAAAGTTTCCTCATCGGGATGATCCCAACCTAATAAATGTAATAAACCATGGGAAATTAGCCAAGCCAACTCTGTGAGTAAAGTATGTCCTTGTTGATAGGCTTGGCGTTGGGCAGTATCAACAGAAACAATGATATCACCAAGATATAAAGGCATAGAGGCAAGCATTTCCGCGCTTTGAGGGCATTCCACTTCTAATGCTGCAAAAGCCAGAACATCTGTAGGTTTGTTTTGATGGCGGTAGTCAGCGTTGAGAACCTGGATTTCTCCATCGCTCACGAACAATAGTCCAATTTCATAACTTGGTGCTGATGGAATATGAGGATGCAGAGTTTCCAACCAGATGTTGCACCAATTTTGCCATATTTGGGGAGATAGATCGGCAAGGGATAATTTTTGTTTAGTTAAATTGTCTGAAGATGTTTTGTCAATTCGACTCTGTACGTATACTTCAACTTCCACTAGTAGCAAAAGTCTCCTTCACACCTATATATATCTACTAACTATTTGGTCTTCAGCGAGTTAAATAAGCCAGACCGACAAGTAGAGCTAAAATTCCCACAGTTGAGAGAGCAAAATGTTTGACAGAAGTGCCTCCTTTTTGAACCATATTACGCATGGCTAGTTTTACGTAGGAAGGTTGGGATTCTTTTGAAGAAGATTTGCTCATAATTATTGGTTTTCTAGTTCCCTCATCAATGTAACAGTTTGTCGAATCTTTTGCCTAAAGGATTCAAAAAATATAGGATTATTATTTAATCTTTAAACAAAATCATTTGAACAAAATTAAATATTGCAGGGTGTGTGAGAACATAGTAAAGTAACATGGCTTGTTGCCTTACCCTATGCCTCACACCCTAAGTATGTTTTGTTGCACACCAAACTGGATTATGATAGCCAGTATAGTAACAAGTACCTAAACTTATTCAACCACAATCTCACGACTATAAGTTGCCAATTAAGCAGAAACAGATTCGATGAGCTGATTTTCTTGGCGCAAATAGGATTGGATAAACGTATCCAACTCACCATTCATCACATCCGCAATCGCAGTTGTTTCCACATTAGTACGCAGATCTTTTACCATTTGGTAGGGATGGAATACATAATTACGGATTTGATTTCCCCAGGAGGCTTCCACCATATCCCCGCGAATCTCGGCAATTTCTTGGGCACGTTGTTCTTGAGCAATCACTAATAGCTTTGCTTTCAACCTTGCCAGTGCTTTCTCTTTATTTTGTAGTTGGCTGCGTTCTTCCGTACAACGAACAGCAATACCTGTGGGGATATGGGTGATACGCACGGCAGTTTCTACTTTGTTGACATTCTGCCCACCTTTACCACCAGAACGGGATGTGGTAATTTCTAAATCCTTTTCGGGAATTTCCAGTTGGACGGAATTATCAATTTGTGGCATTACTTCCACCCCAGCAAAACTAGTTTGGCGTTTACCATTAGCATTGAAAGGGGAAATTCTTACCAAGCGGTGAGTGCCAGTTTCCGAGCGTAAGTAACCGTATGCATAGCGACCAGAGATTTCCAAGGTAGCAGATTTCAGACCTGCTTCGTCCCCTTCAGAAAGTTCTGATAAATGTACTTTATAACCGTGAGCTTCTGCCCAACGGGTATACATACGCAGCAACATTTCTGCCCAGTCTTGAGCATCTGTACCGCCAGCCCCAGCATTAATGGTAAGTACTGCACCTTGAGCGTCGTAAGTCCCACAAAGCAACTGGAGTAAATCCCACTGCTCTAATTCGTGGTTCAGTTTAGTAACGGTAGATTCGGCTTCTGCGAGTAATCCTTCATCAGTTTCTAATTCCAATAGCTCTAATACAGCTTTAGTATCTTCCAAACTGCTTTGCCACTGGTAATACTGTTCCAAATGTGCCTTGAGATCGTTAAGTTCTTGGAGAATTTTTTGAGCCTGGTTTTGATCTTCCCAAAATTCTGGCTGGGCTGAAATGTTCTCCAGGTCTTGAATTTTTGCTTTGAGTGCAGGAATGTCAAAGATACTCCTGAGTTTTACCCAGGCGATTAGACAACATTTCTATTTCTCGTTTTAATTCTAATACTTCCATTGTACTTATTGTTTGCAAGGGTATTTAAGTATCGTAATACCATTTTGAAAAAAGAATGGGACAAATAGGTAGGGACACGGCATCCACAATGCTGTAATATATAAAATTATTTTACGGGTGCCGTGCCCTTAATAAGAATGTATGTGTCGTAAACATTATTTGCATTAGTGTAACTAGTTGTAAGAAATATTAGCAAATATTAGCAATAAATTTGGGATGCTCTGATTAAAAAATCCCCGTGCGTTCACGCCGGGGAGTATCAAAGATATTGCCTACATAATTGTTAATTTAGTTTAGCTTTGTCTAATCGCGACCATTTAGAGCTATGAGCAACCTGAGGATAAATACAAACAAATTGATATAAGTCAAATACATTGACAAGGCCGCAGGTAAATATTGGTCATCACGATAGCTACGGGGCAAAATGTAGAAATCGACTACAGATACACCTACAAACAGGAAAACACCGAAACCAGAAATTGCAATTTCTAGCCAGTTTGGGGTGTAAACACCAAACAAACTAAACAAGAACTGTGCCAGACAAACCACCACTAAGGCAATAACACCAAGATTGATGGTTTTGGTCAAAGCCATACCATCAGACTCAGAAAGATTACTACCAATTTGACGAGCTGCGATAAAGGTGATGCCGCAACCTAGGGCAGCCAAACCTACACCTTGAATACCTACTCCTTGACTCCTCAAAGCAATAAATACTAAGCCACTGAGGGTATATCCCGATAGCAAACTATAGGTTGCTAATATGGGTAGGGCAATGTTGTTTTGTCCTTTTTCGGTGATATTTCTGGCGACAAAAAACAAAACTAACTCTAGAACTATCGCCCCAATGAATGTGGGGAAGAAAATTTCTGGTCTAGTATTGATTACACCTAAACCGCCATAGGTACCCACAGCGGTTAGTACTAGTCCACCACCAACGAAAGGTAGGGCATTGGCAATGACATTAGGACCCACTAGGGCTTGGTTTTGAGCCTGACGCATAGCGTCACGGAAGTTACTTGTATTAGCCATGTTTCACAAGGATTGTGATTTGCTTTGATTACTGATTACTTTCATTCTTACGCAAATACTTACTGATTAGCCAGGGAGAAAATTAGTATTTTCCGTTCAGTGGGTGATGTTATCCGCCTGAAATGGAAGCATCCCATCCCAATTTTTATGCAATACCCACGCTCTGGGAAAGCCCACCTACGTGGGCTAAGAGAATTTTAAGCCCACGTAGGTGGGCTTTGCTCGTATAGCCCCAGGCTTATAGCCTGTTGGCGAAGCTTGTTAAAAAATGGGATGCTCTGCCTGAAATGGAAGTTGTTTACGGTTGCCACCATACTCCAGAGTCACGGATACCCACAGAAAGGATATGTGTATATACGTATAAATACAGTCATGTGGAGTCAGACCCCCTATAAGTTCAGTAAAACGACGAATGGTGTCTCAAGGCGTTCCTAAGGAAAATAATTACAGCTTGGATTTTAGATTCACACAATTGTTTTTTGTTGGAACAGGACTTATTTCAAAGGATATCTTATGACAGCAAGTCAGTCCTCTGTACGGTCTGATAGTATGGAACTTCTGCTTTACTATCACCAAAATCCCTCAGTTGAACTTCGGAACAAACTTGTACAATTACATACTGGTTTAGTACGGAAGATGGCACATAAGTTTAGTCATCAATGTAATGAGCCCTATGAAGATTTGGAACAAATTGGCTACTTTGGGCTAATTAGAGCTATTGAACGTTTTGATCCCAGCCAAGGATACGCCTTTAGTTCTTTCGCTGTGCCCTATATCCGGGGTGAGATGTTGCACTTTCTACGCGATCGCAGTACTTTACTTAAGATACCCCGTCGCTGGCAGGAACTTTACAATGAAGGACAAAAAGTTCGCAAGCAATTAGCTGAATCATTCGGCCGTCCTCCCAGGGATATGGAAATTGCTGAGGAACTGAATGTATCTCTGCAAGAGTGGCAAGAAACTAAGTTAGCTGTACAAAACCGGATGCCATTAAGTTTAGATGCCACTGTGGTTCACTATGTTGACTGCCAAATCACCTTGGGTGAGGCTTTAACTTGTCCCCGGACTGCGGCTCAACAGCAACAAGAAGAAGAACGACAACAACTGCAAGGTGCCATTAGTTTGTTGGAAGAAAAGCCCCGCATGGCGGTGGAAATGGTATTTCTCAAGGAGCTATCCCGTAAGGATGCAGCCAAAACCATTGGTACTAGTCCTATGACTGTTACCAGGTATTTGCAAAAGGGAGTTCAAGATTTAATGTGTATGTTACAGCCCCAAGCTGTTGCCAGTGGTTCTTAGTCAGCATCAACTATGATGCTGATTAGACAACTGTAATCAATACAAATAATAAAGAGTTTATATTAAGATTTTAAATCTGCGATCGCTCCTTTGGTCATTGCAGCAATAGCTTTATCTGTAGCCTTAGGCAAATGATAATACTTGCCACCAGCGTTTTTGGCTAGCTCTTTGGCAAACCCAGTAGAAACAAATTTGCTTTCGGTATCAATTACTAGCAACTGTATACCTAAAGCTCGAATTCTGGCAGCAATTTCTAATAATTCACCTTTAATATCTGGCTTTTCTCCTGGTTCTTGTGGCTCTCCCAAGGAACGGGCTAAAGGAATATTACCCCGTCCATCGGTAATTGCCACAATCGCGATTTGCCCAACATCTCCACTCATTTGAGCATTTAAACCAACACGTACTGCTTGAGTTAAACCATGGGCTAGGGGTGAGCCACCACCACAGGGCAATCTTTCTAGACGTTGCTTGGCTAGGGCAATGGAACGGGTGGGTGGTAGCAAAACTTCTGCTGCTTCTCCCCGGAAAGGAATTAAGGCGACTTGATCCCGGCTTTGGTAAGCTTCTGTTAATAACTGCATCACCGCACCTTTAGCTGATTGCATCCGGTTGAGTGCCATAGAACCGGAGGCATCTACCAAAAATATGACTAATGCTCCGGCTTTGCGTGCTAGGCGTTTGGAGCGCATGTCTCCTGATTCGATAATAATTTTTCTACCGGGATGTCTTTGTCTGCGGGCTTTTTGATAGGGTGCTGCGGCTCTGAGGGTGGCATCAACGGCGATACGTTTAACTTTCCCTTTGGGTAGCATGGGTTTAATGTAACGTCCCCTATCATCGGAAAAAATTACGCTGCGACTACCGGATTTACCTTGACGTTGGGACATCTGGGCAAAATACAATACGCTGGGATCGAGAACTACCCCTTCCGGATCGAAGATAAATTCTTCGGGAATGCTTGGTGGTTCTTGTTCCTGTTGTTCTTCTGGCTCTGGTTCCTGTTGTTCTTCTTGTTCCTGCTCGGATTCGGGTTCCTCTTGGTTTTGTGGAGGGGGAGGAGGTGGCGGTGGCTCCTCTGGGGGTGGTGTCTGCACAATGGTGGAACGGGGGACAATTACCAACTCCACTGCTCGGCGCAAATCATCGGCATTTACCTGGGAGCGTCCATCTAAGGCTGCGGATGCTTTGGCGACACGGGTAGCAAATAATTCTGCCCGATGTCCTTGGACTCCACCCCGAATTGCTTCTTCGACTAAATAGATAATTTGTTCGTGACTAATTTTTACTTCCTTGAGCCATTCCCGCGCCAAGATGATTTGGGTTTTAATGCCATCAATTTCTTCGTCATATTGGCGGAGAAATTCTTGGGGGGAGCGGGAGTAGGATATAACTTTTTCTACTGCTTGTACCCTATCATCCAATCCTAATACCCCATCAGCAGAAAGGGCGATGGCAATTCTATCGAGTAAATGCTCCCTTAAGCTTCCTTCTTCTGGATTGTAGGTGGCAATAAATAGGGGTTTGCAGGTATGTTGAAAGCTAATGCCTTCCCGTTCGATTTGGTTGCGTCCTTCGGATAATACAGTTAATAACTGGTTGCTGATTTGGTCGTCTAATAAATTAATTTCATCTATGTATAGTACTCCCCGGTTGGCGGCAGCGAGCAATCCCGGTTGAAATACTGTATCTCCTTGTTTAACAGACTTTTCCACATCCACGGAACCTAAAAGTCGATCTTCTGTGACTCCTAGGGGAATTTGCACGAAGGGAGCGGGGATGACTTGGGTGGGTACATCTTTTGCGGGATTATATCTGGCGAGCAATTCATCATCCCATTCCTCTGGGTGGTGGGGATCGCAATTACTCACAGAACCTGGGACTACTTCAATGGGGGGGATTAAAGCATGAATAGCCCTTGCCATGACTGATTTTGCCGTACCTCGGCGGCCTGCGATCGCTACTCCTCCCAATTCTGGATCCACTGCTGCTAGTAGGAGGGCTAATTTAATTGCTTCTTGACCAACTACAGCAGTGAGGGGAAAGGCTGTAACGTTAGGGGTGAGGGTAGGAGCAGGCATAGTTTAAATCAACATTTAGTCATTGCCAATACTACCATTTATCACTATAGGACTCATATTTTATTTTTGTTGGCGTAGCCTGCGCTTGCGCTTAAAAATCTCAGTACACTTTCTGTTCCTTGTTCCCTATTCCCTAAGTTACGGTGTTGCTGAATCAGATATTAAACCACATCTAGCTAGAAAATAGGGGTTGGGTGTTAGGGGTTGGGGGATAGGGAAGAGTTATTTTCATGTTTGGTTGTGTACAAACGTTCATGAGTGACTATCTTAAAACCCATAGTTTTGCTTTCGACGAATTTTCCATGGGTGAAAGGGCACGGCAAGCATAATATGTGGAGATATTGAATATAGGACTTACGCAAAAGTAACGTCATTGCGTCATTACGAGCGACAGCGACGTAATCGCAAAAATCCTGGGATTGCTTCGGTACACTTCGTTTCGGTCGCAATGACAAATCTTCGTTGCGTAAGTCCTGGAATAATCTTACTGATGCCGTGCTCCTACCAGGAAAACTCCAGTTTTCAATCTGGATTGGGTTTAATTTATCTGATTAAATTTGATGAAGTTTTAGGGGAAATCAATGTCTAATAAAGAACCATGGTTAGCTACTATTTTATCAACATTTTTACCAGGGTTGGGACAAATTTATACTCGCAAAAGAGCTAAAGGATTATTGCTAATTGTTATTTATTTTTTCCTACAAATAATAGGACTTTGGCAGATATTTAGTCCCACAGGTAATATATTAATTGGCTTGAGCTTTTTTTTGCTTATTTTTATTTTCTTCATTTGGAATTTATCTGATGCTTTTGACTCTGCTAAAAGCAATAATAGTATTGAATTTGAAGACTTGCGCAAGACTATAAAAGACCCTTGGTTAGCAATGTTCCTCTCTCTATTCTTTGGGCTGGGGATTGGTCACTTTTACATTGGCAAGTGGTTATTTGGTATTTTCGTATTTATTTTAACAATCATTCTTGCAAGTGTTAGTCCTTTGATTACTGCAATTATTTCACCTTATATTGCATATTTAGCATATACTTTTACACCAAACCGTCGAGGAAGGTCAAAAAAGATTGCATCTGTGATCGCGGTAATTATGGTGATTCTTAATCTATCATCATTGGCCTTTGGATTTGCAATCAAAAACATAGTTTTTGAATCTCGTTGGATACCTTCAGGTTCAATGGAACCAACCCTAAATGGTTCCCCAAATTTATGGGAAGCAGATAGAGTATTGGTTGATAAATTGAGCTATCACTTTCAGGTTCCACAAAGAGGAGATATTGTTGTTTTTTCACCTACAAAGCAATTAATTTCAGAGGGATACAATAGTCATATTATTAGTCGTGTCATCGGCTTACCCAAAGAAAAAGTGGAACTAAGAGGTGGCAGATTATATATTAACAATAAGCCTCTCAAGGAAGATAATTATATATCCCCTTCTCAGCGCACATCAGTAAATGTTTGTACCTATGGACTCCAGCCACCTTTTTTATCAAAGCCTCAGACTATACCGCCTAATTCATACTTTATGTTAGGTGACAATCGCAACAGCAGTTACGATAGTCGCTGTTGGGGTGTTGTAGAACGCAGTAATATTATTGGTAAGGCTTACAAAAGATGGTTTCCTATCAACCGAGCTGGCTCGATTTCTCTTATATCAATTTACAATCAGGTTGCATAGAATCTATCAAGGCTACTGGTCATCGGATAAATTTTGAAACTATTTGTGACAATCTGAAATTACTTTCATAGCTACTCAATATTAAACTTGTGTCAATAACCATCTCTCCGTGCTGGAGAGACGAAAGACAACATTTATCTTCGGAAAACGTAAAATTTATTGGATTTATCAACCCCTAGAGACTTAAACCCGACTTCAGTAAATGAATTAATCATTTCTATTTCATCGAAAACGACCAACTTTACAGATTGACGTGCCAGTACTTTTTCCTCATTGGAAAATGTATACCACTTTGTCATATAATCACCTGAATGGTTGATTTCTTGAAAGTAAGTAATATCTTCTGATATTGGTAAGGAATAGTCTTTGTGTTCTCCCTGAATTGAAATAATTAGTAATCCATCGTCTTCTAAGAGATTGTAGAGTTTACGCAGTAGGCTAAGATGATCTAACTTATCATCGCAGTAACTATATAATCGATACTGTTTATTATCTTGGTGTGAAATACAGATAGCACCACCACTAGAAATGATAGATTGGAAAGACTCATTTTCTGGATAATCTCTAATGTCTAAATTTAATAACTTGACATTGTAACCTGACAACCTATGCCGGGCCTTGACAAGCATTTCTTCAGAAAAATCTACCCCTGTGATCTCGTAATCCTGAACTTGCAGCATTTGTTCAGTAAGTAAACCAGTTCCGATACCCACATCCAGGATTTTTGTTCGGGTTTCTAAGATCAGTGCCAGTGAGTTAACAAAGGCTTGATAATCGTAATAACCTGCTTGCATCAATAAATCATAAAATTGAGCAAGTTCTATGTACTCATTCTGATTTTTAACAGTAGTCAAAGAAGCTCGATCTATATTCGACATATTGTTGTTAGTCCTAGGTTGTAAGGTTTATTTTTCGGATATTTTCTCAAAATCGAAGCAGAAATTGTATGACGTTGTGCTAGGTCATAATTCAAAAACTTCAAGTTAATTTTATATAGTAAAGTATTTCTTGAAATAATCAAAAATTCTAACTTTCTCAGCTATAGAAATTAAATAACTAATTTTCAAAATGCATTAATTTTGCTCATACAAAACTTCGCTCGAATTTCCTTGAGTTACCCTAATTTTTTAACAAGGCGAAAACCAATATGAGTGGTTCCAGTATCAGGTGACTGGGACTCCCGTGCGGCCGGACGGTATCGACTACAATAGTTGGGCGCACACAGGTGAGAACCACCCTTAATGACGTGTAATGCCCCCTCGGCAGGCTTTTTGGGGTCAAAACTTTCGCCTTGCCTGGGACCTTCTGGATTGACGCTATGAGCCATGTCTTTTCGCTCAACCCGATACCAATCGGCAGTCCATTCCCAAACGTTACCCGTCATATCATACAAACCGTAACCATTGGCCTGGAAGGAACCAACGGGGGCAGTTCCCAAGTAGCCATCTGCTTTGGTATTGAAAAAGGGAAAAAGCCCTTGCCAGGTGTTGGCTTTTTTGGCGGAATATTCTTTACCCCAGGTGTAGGTAGCTGCTTTTAAACCGCCTCGGGCAGCGTATTCCCATTGGGCTTCGGTGGGAATTTGCTTTCCCGCCCACTTGGCGTAGGCTAAGGCATCTTCGTAGGCAATATGAACAACGGGATGGTTTTTTTTGCCACTAATATTACTATCGGGACCGTAAGGATGTCGCCAGTTTGCCCCCGGAACCCAATGCCACCAATTCAGATAAGCGACTTGCTGAACGCCTTGTGCAGGAGGTTCAAAAACAAGAGAACCAGGCGATCGCTGGTCATCGGGTAAATCAGGAAATTGTGATTTTGATAGGGGACGTTCGGCTACGGTAAGGTAATCTGTATCTTCAACAAACTCGGTAAATTGGGCGTTGGTAATTTCGTGGGAGTCAATGCAAAATGAACTGACGGTAACATCTGCAACAGGTAGTTCTTCGATAAATTCTGGTTGATCCGTTCCCATTTTGAAATCCCCTCCCGAAATGAAAACCATATTTTCGGGACAAGTTGAAGCGGGTACGGCCAACGAACTTGGAGTAAAAATAGTAACGGTAAGAATAAAAACACTGAGAACAATAAAGAGTTTTTGAATATAATTTTGATAATTATTCATCATTTGAGTCGCAGAATTATTTACTCGATGTGGAGAATAGCTTTGAACAGTTGAACCTCATTTATTTGATGTGAGTGGGAAAAGCTCCCGGCTTACTATAGCCGGGAGGTTGAGTTGAACTTAGGTTAGTAAGTTAATCTGACCGATAAGAATTTGATACGGTTTGATTCGGGTTCTAGTTGAAATAATTTTGAACCATTTTTCTCACCTTTCCTGACTGGTCTTCTAGCTCAACATGAACAGTTACCTTTTCAATGGAGTCATTAAAGGTAAAGGTTGGCTTGTAAGCTTCTGATACAGGAGATTGACTATCTTGACCCACATCAAAAAACTCAACTCCAAAGGAAGCAGGAACAGTTTTAGAAATTTCTGCCTCGCCAATCAATTCGTCATTCAGGAAGAGTTGTCCCATTCCGATGTAATCTCCTGTCTCAGTGAACTTGTATGTCACCTTGGATTTTCCGATGGGAACGGAAGTATCTGGGTTGATGGTGAATCGCTCAAAACCTAAGTAGCTGTACTCATACGCCAACTTATTGTCTGCGTTGATATAGAGAGTGTAGCCCCCTCCGGTGCCGCCTTGGGCAACTAGTACCCCCTTAGAATCAGGATGCTCTCGATCTAAATAAACATCAATGGTATAAGACGTACCAAAAGTATTTGGGGCAAGGTCTTGATGGAGAGGTGACATCCCCTGGTAGAAAGTAAAATCAGTTTTTTCTCCACCTAATGCCTCATTCTTAGCAGCAATAAGTTCGTAGCTTTCCCGATCGTCTAAGGGATAGACCTTGTATTTTTTGGCTTGCCGTGCAAATAGAGCTTTCATCTCTAGCAACTTCTTGGGGTTTTCGGTTGCCAAATCATGGGATTCTGAGAAGTCTTCGGCGACGTTATAAAGCTCCCAAGTATCTTTGCCAAACTTCCCTTTATGTCCATCAGGTATACTACCAAGTAGAGTGGTATGTTCGGTTACAGCTTTCCAACCATCTTGATAAACAGCTCGGTTTCCTTTATTTTCCCAATACTGAACGGTATGGGTACTATCGGCATTAGCATTTTTGAAAGAGTCATAAAAACTCTCCCCAGCTAGCGGTTGCTGTACATATTCATTAACAGTTTTAGGCAAATTAACACCTAGAATATCCAAGACTGTTGGCACTAGATCGGTCACGTATTGCCATTGGGGACGAATCGCACCCGGATCGGAAATCTCAGCAGGCCAATGTACAATAAAGGGAACCCGAATACCGCCTTCATGGGCAAAACGTTTTGCCCACTGGAAGGGTGTATTGTAAGCTAATGACCAACCCCAAGGAATGTGGGGTTCACTACGGACTGTGCCAATCTCATCTTGATGTTCTATATTGTAATCAACGTCGGTGGGAACTCCATTGAAATAAGTCATTTCGTTGATGGTACCATTTTCACTTCCTTCTGCACTGGCACCATTGTCGGAAAGAACCATGATTAATGTGTTATCAAGTTGACCAATAGAGTCAAGATAGTCAACTAAACGACCGATTTGAGCATCAACATGGGTCATAAAACCCGCGTAGTTTTCCATGAAAGTGGTAAACAACTGCTTTTCATCATCATCCAAGGAAAGCCAACTGTCATTTTCGGGATGTCTTGCTGTGAGTTGAGTATCTTCTGGAACAATGCCCAATTCTTTCTGTTTTTTGAGAATTTCATCCCGTTCTACATCGTACCCTTCATCAAAGTGGTATTTATACATATCCTGATAAAAT
The DNA here is from genome assembly GCA_030065255.1 of Calothrix sp. MO_167.B42. GTDB lineage: Bacteria > Cyanobacteriota > Cyanobacteriia > Cyanobacteriales > Nostocaceae > Calothrix_A. The sequence continues at coordinate 14,153 of JASJCX010000085.1, forward strand.
TCAGGAGTATGATGGGGAGAATGAACAGCACCAAAGGCAAGATACATGAAATAGGGGCGTTCTGGATCGCTGGACTCTAGGTCTTTGATATAACCAATCGCGTTATCTACTAAATCTTCACTCAGGTGATAACCTTCTTCTGGAGACTTAGGTGCTTGTACGCGGGTTGTGTCTCGATAAAGTTCCGGGTAATACTGATTGGTTTCACCACCGAGAAAGCCGTAGAAATGGTCAAATCCTTTACCTGTAGGCCATTGGTCAAAATGTCCCGTAGCCGGATTCATTGCCCAAGTTGGTGTCAAATGCCATTTACCGAGGGCAAATGTGGTGTATCCGGAGGGTTTCAACAATGCTGGTAGCATGGCCGCACTCGAAGGAATGGAACCACTCTTGTTAGGATAGCCATTGGAAATTTCTGGAATCCCTGCCATACCTACTGTATGAGGATTGCGTCCTGTCAATAAAGCCGAACGAGTCGGGGAACAGACGGGAGTGACATGGAAGTTGTTATAGCGCAAACCATTATTGGCAAGATGATCTAAGTGAGGGGTTTGAATACGACCCCCATAGGAACTTAATCCAGCAAAACCCGCATCATCAATAACAATAGTCAAGATATTGGGGGCTCCAGCAAGAGGTTCTGGGGCTTCAAAATAGTCTGGGGTAGAGTTTTCCGCTTTGTAGCGAACTTCTCCCTCCCAGGGTTGATCGGTATACAGAATTTCTGCATCATCGTTAGAGGTTTCTTCAGCTAGTGCTAAGGATGGCATTGAAACAAACAAACAAACCATCGTTAGGGCCAGAATTGCTTGCTGTCTTTTTTTTGACAGTAAACGCGATAGTTGGGTGAAGAAGCGAGAAGTGGCGATCGCAAATACCACAGTTTCTCTTTTTATACGGTGCAAAAGACCGTTGAAAAACATAGATAAAACCTCATAAAAGGGTTTAACACAATCTCAGACTGCATCCCAAAACACAATCTAGATAGCCTTGGGATGGTCTGTAGAGTTCCGAGCTAGCGATCGGGACTCTACAGTCTTAGGTGAATTAGAGACGCAAGAGTTCATCAATCAATAAGTTGTCATCAGTTTTCCAGGGCAATAATCCTATGAGGGTGGGTATTACCCACCCTACAAATGATCGGTTTCAGAGCTAGTCAGCCATACTCACGTTAATCTCATCAATGATTTTGTCAAAATCGGAGCTAAATAGACTACTGCAAACCTTGATTTGTCAACCCATCAAGTTGCTCGGCAATCTTCTTGAGGGCAGCCAAGGTTGCTTTATCCTTGATAGCCTCAGTGGTATCGTCAATAACATTCGACAAATTGAAGGATTTTCCACTTTGTACCGGGGGATAGTCAATCAAGCTTTGAATATGTGCCCCTAACTGTTCGCTCATCGGTTGGAAAAGCCATGACACTTTTTGCAGAAGGTGTCCATAAGCATCTGTAGTGTCATAGCTTTCAAATGGGTCCATCCGCAGATTAAACAATAGGGGCATAGTACGAGGAACAAGATTGGCGTAGTAGTCTTCTTTGGTGGAAAAGTGGAACTTCCACGGTCCCATTCGTACTCCGGTCAAGATAGTTTCGTAATAGTTGAACAGTAAGTTGCGGTTCGACTTGTCCGTCTTGCCAGTCCAGTAATCAAGATTGTTAACCCCATCAATGTATTGATGTTTTTCATCGTCCATCTTCTTTACTACATCGGGTACACCAGCCGCAGCAGCAAGGGAGGTGAACATATCTTGGTGAGCCTGAATTCCATTGAGTACCTGACCTGGTTTGATCTTTTCCGGCCATCGGAGCATGGAAAGCACACGAATTCCACCTTCGTAAGTCGTCATTTTTTCACCTCGGAAGGGTGTGGTTGCCCCATGAGGCCAGGAGGAATGTTCGGGGCCATTGTCTGTGGAATACCAAATGATGGTGTTTTCATCTAAACCCATGTCTTTAAGGGCATCCAGGACAACGCCGATATCGTGGTCATGCTGAAGCATCCCACTACCGTGATAATCAGCTTCGCTGGTATAGTCTTCGGCTGCATAGCGCCATTTGTCGTTTAGCCGAGTGTAAAGGTGCATACGGCTGGTGTTTAGCCAGACAAAAAACGGTTTATCCCGATCCTTGGAGTCTTGCATGAACTGGAGTGCTTTTGGAATTACTTCCTCCCCATCAAAATCCTTCATCCGCTCTTGGGTAAGCGGACCAGTATCCTGGATGGTTTGATAACCCACAACTCCAAAACGAGGATCTTCAGTCGTATCATAAGTCTCTGTGGCAAAAGAGTGGATTACACCTCGTGTGCCAAACTTCTTTTCATATTTTTTTAGGCTACCCGAATACTGCTCACCGAAGTTTTGATAGTCCCGCTGTTCAGCTTCTTCTTGGGTATTGAGGTGGTAGAGATTACCGAAAAATTCGTCAAATCCGTGGACAGTCGGCAGATGTTCATTGCGATCGCCAAGGTGATTTTTGCCAAAATGACCGGTTCTATAACCCTGCTCCTTCAGAACTTCCGCCAGAGAAGGTGATTCTGCTTTCAGTCCAAGGGTATCTCCAGGTTGTCCCACGGTAGTCATACCGGAGCGGATGGGATACTGACCTGTAATAAATGCTGCTCGTCCGGCTGTACAACTTGGCTGGGCGTAGTGATCGGTGAAGCGAATTCCCTCGTAACCAATCCGATCAATGTTTGGCGTGGTATATCCCATCGTCCCCATACCGTAAGCAGATACGTTCTCCCAACCAATGTCATCTCCCCAAATGACCAAAATGTTAGGAGGCTGAGTTATTTGGGCAAATGCAGCAGCTGTAGGGAGCAAAGGCAGCATTCCTAATATCCAAAGCATTAAGGACATCGCCATGGCGATCCCCGTTTTCATAACTCGTTGCACAAAAATAAACTCCTTAATTTTTAGATAAATTCAACAACCAATTTTCATAACCTAAAAATCAAATTTGTGACTTTGATGTCTAAACTTTAGTGGTAATGTAATTCTTAAAACATTCAAAAATTCCAACTTTCTGAATCATGATAATTTAAAAACTCATAAAAATGAAATATTAATTTTATTTATAAAAACTTTTTTTAGGTGATGAGTATAAAAAAGAGTGAAATTAACCAAGATAAATCTGGGACGGGCAATCAGAAGATTGTCTCCAAATGCTTTACAGATATGGATGGTTTAAAAGAGTTTATTGGCAATGGACGGTACGAACTAATACAACTTAGTTCTGGTTCTCTTGAAGCTGGTTTTTTCTCAATTCAGACTGGTGATATATATTTCACGTATATTCACGCAAATCAAGGGACTCAAGCTCTTGGTGATAAATTTAAAGGATACTGCTATTTCTCCATCGTCTGGTTTGAGAATGAAGGAGAATTTCACTCCTACCATCACCTCATCGATCCTCAAAGGACTCTTTTTGCTTTAAAAGGAACGGAAACTGACTTCATAGCTTCTAAAGGTGGAGGGATCATAGAGATTCATATCCCTTGGAAAACTTTTGATACTTATGTAGACAAACTACAACGTCACGATCTAGACGATAATTTCCGAAGTAAAAATCATGTGAATTTGTTACCAACTAGCATGAAAAAAATTAAAGATTACCTGAAACAACTATTTTGGTTAGCAGTACACGAACCCAATTGGTTACAAAAACCTCATATTGAGAAACTCGTTGCTGATGATTTCGTTCCTTTGTTAATTAGTAATATCCCCATCAAGTTGAATTCTAAGTGTTTCATCAAACCTTCTCGAAGAGCAAAGTTGATTGCCCAAGCAGAGAAAAAAATGTTAGCGCACTTAGAAAAACCCCTCACCTTAAAACAACTAGCTGAAGATTTAGAGTCTAGCAGTTCTGCTTTATCCTATGGTTTTCAGGACTTATTTGGTATAAGTCCCATGCGCTATCTCAAGGTGCGAAGACTCAATGCACTGCGACAACGCCTGAAGGCAAGCTATCCGGAGGACTTTACTATAACTATGCTTGCTAGTCAATTTGGGTTCTGGAGTGCAGGTCATTTTGCTAGAGATTACAAAGCCATGTTTGGGGAGTTACCTTCAG
>JASJCX010000086.1 GCA_030065255.1 Calothrix sp. MO_167.B42
AGTCGCGGGTGTGAGCGATCCCCGACTTCTTTAAGAAGTCGGGGATCTGTTGCCCCTGGTGAACTAATGCGATAAATTGACATTCTCCCCACGCCTATTTGAGGAATTGTATCGCTCTACATAAATAATTTATAGATACAATAAAGATATTACTGAATTTGGAGATAAATTGTCATTTTTAGCGCAATTTATTTAAGCACAGAATTTCAACAAATGCTTGATTTTACTAGTGCTAAGTAAGTTAACGTTATGACAAATTGTCGTGATGGCAAAGCAAAATTTATCCCCATGCATGCAACGCCAAAATCAATGATTGGGGATTGACAATAGATAGAAATACGATTTGTAAAAAAAATATCGATAAATTCACAAATATTGATTTTAGATCAATAATTAAAGGATAACTAAAATGAAAACAGATTACCTGATCCTAGGCAGTGGCTTATCAGGATTAGTCTTTGGATCTCTGATGGCCAAATCCGGTAAAAAAGTTCAAATATTAGAAGTGCATGAACATCCAGGTGGCTTTGGCCACACGTTCATGATGGCAAAAAAATATAAGTTTAATGCCCAATTACATTATGTTTGGGATTGTGGTGAAGGATACACGGTAAACCGAGTGTTAAAAAAACTCAATTTGGATCGAACAGTCACCTTCGAGCGATATGATCCCGATGGATTCGATCGCATGATAATGCCAGGATATTCACTGAAAATTCCTTCAGAATCTGAGGAACTTATCCATCGCTTGTCTGAACTTTTTCCCCAGGATGCTCATCAGATTCGTAAATTTGTTTTAGAAGTAAAGAAGACTAGGGAAGGACTGAAAAAATTATCTCCTCCTGTGAATCCTGCTGAATTAATCCAACATTTTGGGGAAGTTTCCTGTGCTGTCATGTACCTTTATAGTACCCTTCAGGATGTTTTTGATAAGTTCAATTTGCCTGTTGAAGCACAAACACTTTTAGCATTACAATGGCCTGATTTTTTGTTACCTCCAAATCAACTCTCTTTTTACGCTTGGGTGATTTTGTTTTCAGGGTATCAAGAAGGTGCATTTTATCCCACAAAACATTTTGAATTTGTGATTAACTCTTTAATCAAAGTGATTGAAGACAATGGTGGTGAGGTGATTCTCAATCATGAAGTAACTAACTTTATGGTCACAGATAAAGCAGTAACCGGAGTCAAAGCAGTAAATCAGATTACCCATGAAGCACGTGAATTTACAGGTGAAACTATTATTTGCAACATAGACCCCAAAAAAGCTGCCCAGATGATTGGCATTGATCAATTTTCCCCCAAGGTACGCCGCCAGCTCAATTACGATTATTCCCCTTCAAATTACATGGCTTACTGTGTTGTGAAGGATATTGATTTGCGGGACTATGGATTTGGTAAATGGAATACTTTCCATACGGGACATAGGAATTTGAATCAGGCATTTACTCAGATGTATAAAAACCATGATTATTCAAATCCCAGTTTTGCAATTACAACACCTACTTTACTGACAGAAACCGAACGGGATTGTCCAGATGATTGTCAAATTATCGAGTTTTTAACTGTTGCTAATTACGCTTATTTTAAGCAACTGCAAGATACAAGCCGAAAGGCTTATAATCAGAAGAAAGAAGAGATTTTGAATTATATTTTGGATGTGGTAGAAAAACATTATATTCCGAATTTGAGAAAATATATGGTTTTTAAAATCGCCGGTACCCCTACCACAAATGAAAGGTTTTGTTGGTGTCCCCATGGCAATTCCTATGGCTCCAGTCTTACACCTAAGAATATGGGACTTGGCAGATTAAATCATCTGACATCTTTGAAAAATTTCTATTTTTGTAATGCTTCATCTGGCTATCCTGGCTTTGCGCCTACATTTTGGACTGGAGCACTTTTGTATCAAAGATTATCCGGGGATGTGATTTTAGGAACGGCCTAAAAAGAATATAAAAACTCATTTGCTTAGAGCATACTGATTGGGCAAAAGGATATGAAAATAGCAATTATTGGAGGCGGTGCCAGTGGTATGGTTACAGCATACCTACTGGATAAAAAGGGTCATCATGTTACGGTTTTTGAAAAACAACCTATTTTAGGTGGGCATATTCGCACATTAAATAAAAATATTCAACCCAATCACTCTGACTGCAAACATTTATTAGAAGGTGGTGTCCTGGAATTTCCAGCTAAGTTTGACAATTTCTTAAATTTAATGAAAGAACTGGAAGTTGAATTAGAACCCGTCAATATTGGTTCAGGGTTGTTTCTCAAAGATGGTCGTCATTTTCTTTCTGGTGGAAATATCCAAAAAAATTTTACAGGAATTCAACGTGTATTTGAATATCTTAGACTTGATACTCTGTATGCCCGTTCTGCTGGATTTTGGGTAAAAATGCGCTTTGCCCAAATGGAAGATTTTTATAATCAGCCCATGTCTCGATATTTGAAACGCCAGTGCATCCGCAATTGCTGGCTAAAACTGTTGACAATGTACAGTTATTCTATGCCATTTGAATTAATCGATAATTTTCCCGCAGAATTAGCGATTCCTGCCCTAAGAGATTATATATTTGTTAAATGGTTCAGAATTAAAGGTGGGGTGTATTCCTATATTGAAAAAATTCTTGATCGCTTCCAGGGTGAAGTATTTTTGAATGTAGAAATTGCCAAAATTTTGAGAAAATCTGATGGTGTTAACATCTATTTATTGGATGGGGAAGCACAGACATTCGATAAAGTTGTGTTTGCTACACCACCCGATCAAGTAATGAAATTATTAGCCAATCCGACAAACGCAGAAATCAAACGGTTTTCACCATGGCAAAAAAATCAAGCAACAACAATTATGCATGCAGATACTTCCATGTATGCCAGATATGGTATCAAGAAATTTTCGGAATTTGATTTTTTCCAAACAAAAAGTGGATGGGGATATAATGCCTACCTAAATCAGCTTTGTGGCATATCATCATCCCTTGAATATAGTTTGGCATTTAACCTAGATAGTTTGATTGCGAAAGACAAAATTATCCACATTCAAGAACATCACACACCTCTCTACAATGTTGAGGCTTTTAGGTACAGAGACGAAGTTGTTAGTACCAATGGTGAGAATAATACTTATCATGCGGGAGCTTACCTAGGAGATGGCTTGCATGAAGGGGCGATTGTTTCTGCAATTCGAGTTGCAAAATTGATTGATGTTGAGGTTTGATTTTAACTATAGCGTTTCTTAGTCTACTGAGGTACACCTATATATTTTCCATCCAGGTAATCAAAAGTAATCATGGGTTAAAGCGTACCTCACCAGGGTAAGAATTGCTATAAACGGCATTTCCTTCATAAAAAATACTGATATAGCACTACGAAATGAGGGTGTGGACATTTCTAAATCCAGCAAACCCTTTGATAGTATACTGTTCCCTGTTCCCTGTTCCCTATTCCCTAGGGCGTAGCGCCATAATACAGCTAGATAATACTTCAATTTTGGGCATCCTATATATTAGATGTTGATTTTGAGGATACTAGCTATGCCTAGTTTAATTTTTGCTACCCAATCTCCCAGGGGAAAAACAAATAAAACTTCCCAGGAAATTCCTGCTAGCAATGATTTTATACCTCAAGCTATTGTTGCGACTTCAGGGGTACTAACAATAATAATTATTGTTTTGGTTGTTTATGGAAATATTCAGGTAAAAAAGCTGAAGAAAAAAATTAAATTTGAACAATTTAAGACAAAGGAACTAGAGAAAAAAATTAAATTAGCCTTAAATACAATTCGCAAAATGGAAACTAATCCCGATTTAATTCATTCACGGGAATTCAATCTCGATTATTTACGAATGCGAATGTTAGAAGAGGTGTTTCATTTTGCAATTGTTAATCAGATAAAAATCAAACTCAAAGAACAGATATCTCAAGTTTTGCGTGCCAGTCAAGCTCAGGAAGGTGTGGTTGGTATTGCCAGTAATTCTGGTCGTCAAATCAATACTACTTTTGACGTTGAATATGAAACAGGCTCACCTCCTAATGTTTCTAAAAGAATATTATTTAGAATTCAAGTTAGGTTAATGAAGTTACCAACACAAACTACTTCTGCTACTATTAGTCAAATCATTGATTGTGTTGAGACTTATCTGAGTCCTGAAGATGAGCAAGATACTTGGCAGCCTACAATTCAAGGCAGAATTGTTTATATGCACTGGGATCAAAAGGCTAAACCTACACCACTATTGGTTTTAGAACAAACCAATGAAGGAGTAAATGTCACTTTTCGTACTAGTCGGAAAACAAGTAATGTTGCCAACAAGAAAGCAAGTTTATTTAAAAAATAAAATCTAGTTCATGAATATCGATATATAATACACGGATAATAATATTACTGACAAAAAATCAGAGTTAATCTACATTAAAAATTATGGGTATAAACTAAAATAAATTTAACTACAAAATCCAATGGAACAGTTGATTTCTATTGTTATTATATAGTAATTCTAAATCATTTGTGAAAAGTTAGATCCCCGACTTTTGAGAAAAGTCGGGGATCTGAGCCTCTCCATTTTTACAAATCAAATAGGACTGCTATAGTCAATTTAGGAATTAAATAGTTTTGCCAACTTAGCAAGAAAATGAGTGATTATTTGTAGCCCCAGACTCATTTGCAATTGCTTCATTGTGGGAATTGCGCACTAAACAACCATCTTCCATATCTACAATGCGATCGGCAATGTCTAAAATTCTATTGTCATGGGTTACCAATAAAATTGACGTTCCTTGCTCCTTAGCTAATTGTTGCATCAATTCTACTACATCACGTCCCGATTGTTTATCTAGGGCAGCTGTAGGTTCATCTGCTAATACTAGTGATGGGTGATTGACTAGAGCACGGGCAATCGCTATTCTTTGTTTTTGTCCCCCCGAAAGATTGTCAGGGAAAAAATCAACATATTGTCCTAAACCCACAGCTTCTAACATGGTTTTTGATTTAGAAACAGCATCGATTTGGGAAATTTCTGTTTCTAATTCAACTGCCATTTGTACATTTTGTCTAGCACTTAAAAAGCCTAGTAAGTTGTGAGCTTGAAAGATAAAACCAATATTACGTCTAATTTGTACTAGTTCTGTCTGGCTAGCTCCAAACAATTCCTGTCCTGATAATTTCAAACTTCCTTGCTGTACAGAACGTAAGCCACCAATCAAGCTCAATAATGTTGTTTTACCTGAGCCTGATGGTCCTGTCATGATGACAATTTCTCCAGGATTAATTTCCAGATTGATGTCAAATAAAATTTGTCTTTTGAGGTTTCCTTTACCATAATAATGGTTGAGGTTTTTAACTGAAATTACAGATTCTTGTGCCATCAAAATATTAGTTTTCATAGTTAATTACTTGCTATTAATGATATCCCTGTTTGCCTAATTTATTAATAAAAATATTTTTCATAATTATTACTATATTAATAGTGTATGATATATTTGCGGTACTCAAAATTACAAAAAATAAATCAATTATTAACAAGATTATTTGACTTTAAAAAATATCTGCCGGGTCAGCATAACGCAATCTACGCACGGCTATAGAACCAGAAATAAAACACATAATAATTGTCAACAGTAATACCATAAAAGCACGACTTAAACTCATGAATACTGGTAGAAGTGTTGCAGCTTTTGCACTTTCATACAAAAACAAACTAAAAATTACCCCTGGTATATATCCTAGTACAGCTAAAATCAAAGCCTCTTGTAAAATGACTGTTAATAAATACTTTTGTGTATATCCTATAGCTTTGAGAGTAGCATACTCAGTTAAATGATCTGCTACTTCTGTATACAGAATTTGATAAACAATTACTGTACCAACAATAAAGCCCATAATTGTACCTAAAGTGAAGATAAAACCAATAGCTGTACTACTTGCCCAAAAATTTCTCTCAAAATCAATATATTCTTGCTTTGTTAAAACTTTGACATCTTTGGATAAATATTTTTTTAACTGTTGAGCAACTAGTCGGGAATTTGCTCCCGGTTTTAATTTAATTAAACCAATATCAATTAAACCTCGCTGACGATGACTAAAGATGCGTAAAAAATTAACATCACTGGTAATTAAATTTCCATCTGCACCAAAGGATGCACCTAGGGTAAATAATCCTCCGACCTTAATTAATCTTCTCCTGACTTCAGCGGTAACCAGATCGCCTCGATCGAATTTAGCAGCAATAGGTCCATATTCTTGACGAGAAGAACGGTCATATAAAACGACATTTGGTAGTCGAGTTTTGTTTAAATTTTCTGCGATTCCTGGTAAATTTAAAATTTGATTTTTGGGATTAATCCCAATCACTAGTAAGTTACGGGGAATACCATTAACGGGATTTTTCCAACTGGTATAATCCAAATATATAGGATATACAGACTCAACTGCCTTTAAATCTCTGGCTTTATATAATCTCCGTTGAGAAAATCTTTTCATTGATAGTAAAGCACTAGATTTAGAATTAATTAAAACAATATCGCCATTTAAACTGCTGTGAAAACGAACATTACTATAATATAAAGAATCTCGAAATCCCAATTGCATAAACATTAAAATATCAGCAAAAGCAATCCCCGCTAAAGCTACTGCTAGACGAGTTTTTTCGCGTTTGATTTGTAGCCATGCTAAAGGTATTTTTTTGCCAAACATTTGCCAGCTTTCCTGATTATGGATAAAAAATTAGATGAAAATTTGGATGAGAACTTTTGCATCGGTTAAACCTGCAACGCGATCGCTATCTTGAGGAGGTAGAGAAATTTTCACTTCTACTACTCTGGCATCTACATCCGCAGCTGGATCGTTGTTGAGTACATTTTTTTTGCCAATTTTTCTGCCAATTTCAGTTACAGTTCCTTGCAATTCTCCACTAAAAGCACCATTCTCACTGGTAATTGTGGCTGATTGGCCTAAACGCACTTTACTAATGCTATCTTCAGGAACCTCCGCTACCACAATCATTTGATCCGTGCGTCCAATTTCGGCGATTCCATTGGCTCCCATGGTTTCCCCAGGTTTGGTATGAATTTTGAGAATTTCCCCAGCTATAGGTGCCGAAACATAACTTAAACGCAATTCTGCTTCAGCTTTTTTATTACTAGCGATGGCATTATTCAATTGAGCCTGGGCCATTTGCACATTACTGGGGCGAATATCTCTAATCCGGTTTAATCTGGCTTGTTCTTCCTGAATTTGTCTTTGTAAAGTGGCGATGGTTTGATTGCGACTGGCTTGAGCTTCTTTAATTTGCTGACTTAAGCCAGCAATAATTTTGGTACGATTAGCCCTAGCTTCGTTAATTTGTTGTCTTAAAATGGCAATGGTTTGGTTACGATTAGCTTGACTTTCTCTCAATTGTTGGGTGGCTTGCTCGGCATTCAACTTTCTGCGATCGCGTTCTTGTTGAGAAATGGCTCCAGCTTTATGCAACATCTGATATCTTCGTAAGTCAATCTGGGCATTGCGTTGTTCTGCCCTCATTTTTGCCACAGTGGCTCCAAAGGCATGTTTTTGTCCTTGTAATTCTTCTTGTAGGCGTTTGATTAACGCTTGTTGGGCAATCTTTTCTGCATTTAACTGAGACACTAAACGAGTGATTCCTGCCTGTTGGGCCTGCATTTCCCCATTTAGTTGAGCCTTTAAGCGACCAATCACAGCGGTTTGCGCTTGTAAATCCCTTGGTACAACGGCTTTGACATTTGCTAAGTTGGCACGAGCTTCTTGCAGTTTGGCTTTTGCCTCTTCTACCACAGCTTGGTTACTGCCATGATTGTCCAGAACAGCAATTACTTCACCTTGCTGTACCCTTTGTCCCTCTTTAACTAAAATTCGATCTACCCGAGATGAAGCTTGGAGTCCGGTAGTAGGTGCTGACAGTTTAATTACTGCACCCCTTGGTTCTAAACGTCCTATGGCATTGACACTGTTAGTTGCTGGTTGATTCGCAGCAGGTTGATTTAATTTTGTTAGCTGCTCCATTCTCACTAAAGTTAATGCCCCAGCTGCGATCGCCACTGGTATGACTATGGCAAGACCCCACAAAACTTTTCGTCTTTCGGATTTCTCTGATATCTCTTGTGTTAATTGTGGCTCTTCGCTCACCCTTGACATATGATTTTGCCCGTTGATTTATATTTTTTGCTAGGTCCATCAATTTTGGATTTTGAAAAACAGATTATCCGTTGTTTATTTTGGATTTACCGATTGACCCCATATCAGCAAGTCAGGGGCTGGAAATAGTTATGTAGCGCGGTTAAAAGCGATTGTTTATGTTTAGCTATAATCCAATAAAATGACCACATTAAATATAATTAATGCGTATAATTTAGTCGTATTTTACTCAATAAATGATTAAGTATTGTAGATAGAAATAATACGAAAAAAGTAATTTTTTAGTAGTAAAACTGACAAGAACTTTCGGTTATGGGAAACAAATAGTTGTTGTATATTAATCTTTAGCCCTCTCAGATTTAGATTCACCGAAAAATTAGGGTTATTTGTCTAGATGTATATCTAACTAGAACTCTGACCCTGAAAGTATAATTAATCCTCTATTAATTCCAATGATGCTTAATGGTATAAAATACACCCGGCGATTTGAAGTGATGCCATAGAGTGTTCAGGCATTATTGTAAATATGTTTATTGGTAAAAACAAAAGTTTTTGTGCATATTTCTCCAACACTTTATCTTTATATTTCTGGCCTTTATAATGACTCTACTTAACTTTAACTACATAAATTCTACATTTATAATTTAGCAGAAAACGTAACAGAGCCTACCGATAGGGTAATAGAGTCACCGAAGACTAACAATTTTATGGCAGCTATGGAATGATAGTTTTTCCATAGGGGTGAGCATCATAGCATTATCCATATAGGTTAAAAAATTGTTAAAGCACCAAACCTATAGACAGTATACTTATTACTTATTACTTATTACTTATTACTTATTACTCATTACTCATTACTCATTACTTATTACTCATTACTTATTACTTAATAAATTATCCCCTTATCTTTCCCTGCTCTCTGCTTTCATGTTCCTGTGCTTCTGCTTCCTCTGGGGGTAAATCAAATAGAACAGTATTCATGTAGTGTTCTGCCCAATCTGTACCAAAAGCCTTTTCTAGTACGCGGCGGGTTTTATCATTTTTTTGTTGTTTAGTACAGTAGTTGAGTTGTCCTGCGATAATTTGTTTCATTTGCTCTGGCGATACAGGCTCAGAAGCAATCGCTAAACTACAATGAATTTCTAAAAATTCCTGCACTCGTTGTAAAAAGAAGGTTTCTTCCTCTGGGGTACTGGGACGGACAAAAGTACAATACTCCGAAAAAATATCTCCCCAATCTGGTAATTGACGGGGTTGGGAGAATTGTATAGGTTTGAGGGCAGACAGGGCATTGATATAAGATGCAGGTAAATATCCAGTGTTAACCGGAGAAAGGTCAACAATCGCTGCACTCATTTGACCTCTTCCACCAACTAAATCACAGCCAAACATGGGTAAGTCATATTCTGGACGGGGAAACATGACACAATGCAAAATATCTAGCACTGGTCCTACTTTGGCCAATTCCAAATGAATTTTGCGAAACTGGGGTGTTTGGTAGCAACGATTTTCAATAGTTAGTTTCTCCCCTTCTAACTTTCCTTCAACGTATCCTAATTCCGCAGGTAAATAATATGGCGATAGGTCAAGATACTTATGCCACACTGCTTCAATGCAATCAGCCAGTTGACGAATTAGAGGATTTTGTTGTTCGCGCAAGGAGAGGCTAGAAGTAGTTGACATAATCTCATGGAATGGAAAAACTTCTCTAGTGTCAGTCTACAGTTACACTGGCCCCATCGGATGAGGCTTGCAACATATGTATACTCCCAGAGGGAAGAGGACAATGGGCAGGGGGCAGGGGGAGAGTGGGGAGTGTGGGGAGTGTGGGGAGAGTGGGAAGTGTGGGAAGGAGTTTGAACTGTCATCTGTCATCTTGTCATCTGTCATCTGTCACCTGTCACCTATCACCTGTCGCCTGATATCTCAGGCTACTGTTAGGGGTTCTGGAATTTTTGGATCTAGTGTCATGGGATCTACGGATTCAAGTTCCCCTTGCTTGATTGTCCAACATTGGTCTGCAATCGCTAACATATCTCCGGCATCGTGGGTGACAATTAACAAGGTCCAATCTTTTTTTAGTTTTGCTAATAAACTTACCAATTGCTGGCGAATTGACCAATCTAAGCCTGCTGTCGGCTCATCTAATAGTAATACATGGGGCTGACGGATTAACTGTACTGCTAAGGCTAAACGCCGTTGCTGTCCCCCACTTAAAGCATGGGGTGGTGTACTCAAAGACAAATGCTCCAACCCTACCTCATTTAAAGCTTGTTTCACCCGTTCTGTACCTAGTTCCGGATGTCCTAAACGCAATTCTTCTAAAATGGTAGCGCCACAAAAATGCCGCTCGGGAAACTGAAATACCAATCCAGCTAATTGGTGTAATTGCTCTGGTACTAACTGTTGTTCTCGCCAAAAAATAGAACCTGATGTCGGCTGTGCTAGTCCAGATAAAATTTCTAATAAAGTACTTTTACCAGAACCACTTGGTCCAATAATCATACCTAACTGCTGGGTTGCTAATTCCAGATTAATGGATTTGAGAATCGGTGCAGGACAAGCTGTAGGGTGATAAATTAAGTCTTTAAGATAAAGCATTCGTTAAGATTACCTAAAATATAAAAAGTCAGCAACTCACTAATTAAGTAAACACAAGGGCGATCGCAAAAATCCGAAAGTAGTTCTGTTTCTTAAATAAGGTAACATTGCCAAGCTACAACAGAGTTACCAAGTTGCGATCGCCACTATCATTTATTTTTCACTCAGATTCAGATACTTTTTTATTGTGACAAAATTAGCTGTGAAATAATGGCTACCAAGAAAATGGAACTTAGAAAAATTACCGCAGTCAGGTTTTTTATAGTTATCTAACGATAATAGTTGTGATTTTAGTATATTTTTCCTGCATTATAAGTAGTGTACACAACGACTCCAACGGTATTTTCTCTGAAGGGATCAATGATGAAAATGATTAAAGGTTTTTCTTTAAAAATAGCCAATACCCTGAATATTACTTGTTTGGTAGCTATTTTGCTCAATGTTTGGAGCAATCCATCCCTAGCAGCAGATCCGTTTCGTACTCAAAATACACGTCAAATCAGTGATAATACGGAAGAAGCTTTTAAGGCAATTTTTCAACAGGGTAATTATTCCACTGCTGAACGTTATTTAAAACAAGCCATATCTGAGGATGAGGGGGAGCCTCTGGCTTATGCAATGAAGGCTTCTTTGGCATATACAAGTGAAAATTGGTCAGCATTAGAGATTTATAGCCGCAAAACCCTGGAAGCGGCAAAAAATTTGATTGGGAAAGATCCATTGCGGGGAAATTTATATACAGCGGTTGGTCATTTCCTAGAAGGTGCATTAACGTTAAAGCGTGAAGGAACCCTTAAAGGTACGCCCCAAGCATTGGGTAAATTACGTCAAGTATACGATCATTTGGATAAGGCAGAAGCGATCGCTAAGGACGATCCAGAACTGAATTTGCTCAAGGGATATATGGATTTGATGTTAGCTGTAAATCTACCTTTTGCTAATCCAGAACAAGCAATTCAACGGCTAGAAAAAAATGCTGCTCCCAGGTATCTAGTGGATAGGGGTATTGCTCTGGCTTATCGAGATATGAAAAAATACGATCGCGCCCTGGAGTATGCTAACCGAGCATTAAAGAAAACTGCTGATAACCCAGAACTATATTATCTCAAAGCTCAAATCCTACGGGCACGGGCCAATAGAACTAAGAATCAGGAATTAATGCAAGAAGCGATCGCTCATTTTGACAAAGCCTTAGCTAAGAAGTCCCAATTACCTGCTGGTATGGTCAAACAAATCAAACGAGAACATCGTAAAGCTAAAAGTAGCCTGAATAAGGAGTGAAGGAGGACAAGGGGCAGGGGGCAGGGGGAGTGTGGGGAGTGTGGGAAGTGTGGGGAGTGTGGGAAGTGTGGGGAGTGTGGGAAGTGTGGGAAGGAGTTTGAACTGTCACCTGTCACCTGTCATCTGTCACCTGTCAACTGTCAACTGTCAACCGTCAACCGATAACTTAAATGATCCATTCCCTTCAAAATTAAGATATCGTTTTGTGGTAGACCAAATTTAAATATATAAAGGGAATGCAGATACATTTCCGTGAAGTTAACCCGTTCGATTTGTGGATTTGGCTCAAATTCACCACTGTTCCTTCCCAGCAAGAAAAGCAATATGTAGAAGAATTATTCGACTCTTGGTTTTATTTGGGTAAATTGGGGGCGTTTAATGCTGAAAATCTCCAGGTACAGGAAACTGGCCTGGAATTGAGCTACATGCATTACGATTCCCAAGGGTATGAAAATAGCTTATTGGCACTCATGCATAATATGGGTGATTTTGAATACCAAGGACTCTGGGGACGTTGCTGGTTGGATGTAGGAACTTCTGATGCGATCGCTCTTGATGTTTTAATCAATGCCTTACAACAGCTATCTTCAGAATATGTCATGCTGGAAGAAGTTTACATTGGCGGCGAAAATCCTGACTGGCCCATTGAGGAAAATAATGGTCATCGTTCGTTTATTCACGATAATTAGTAGGAATAATGCCTAAATCAAATCGAATCCGCCTGATTGCTTTGGGATTAATTCGGGATGACGAACGCATTTTTCTCTCTCAGGGTTACGATCCGATCAAAAAAACTGATTTTTATCGCGCTCTGGGTGGTGGTGTGGAGTTTGGCGAAACCAGTTTGATAGCCTTACAACGGGAGTTCCAAGAAGAAATTCAAGCGGAGTTAACCAATATCCAGTATTTGGGATGTTTGGAAAATATATTCACCTATAATGGCGAACCTGGTCACGAAATTATCCAACTTTATCAATGTGATTTTGTAGATCCCCAATTTTATCAGCGCGAAAAGTTGGTTTTCAAAGAAGGCAAACGAGAAAAAGTTGCATTATGGGTAGATGTCAAGCGTTTCCAGTCTGGAGAACTGAAACTTGTACCAGAACAATTCTTTGACTACTTATGACAATATCTTTCATTTATAGCAATCCTATTTGATTTGTAAAAATGCAAAGGCTCAGATCCCCGACTTTTCTCAAAAGTCGGGGATCTGACTTTTCACAAATGATTGAAGATTGCTATAGCTGTCAAAAAATTTTATATTTTATATTTTTTAGATTGACCCAAAATCCAAAATTGAATGACATTACCCTTATTTTGTGGATTACTAATTGCCAAATTATTCTATTTGTAAATAAATGTTAATTTAGTTACATTTTCCTTGGCTGTTAATGGTCTAAAATCAACTGTAATCTGAATTCGCAACTAGTAAAACCCATACAAAATCAAGGATTAGCTTCCCTGAATCAGATAAATTAGACCGTGTATCAAACTAATTTTAGCTATCTGTTATTGCCCTAGAAAGCCGATATATAGGACTTTTGCTGTCAACAATCAGATTTGATGTACATTGGTCTTTATATTTTTTTTCGTTTTTGTATTTAATTGGACATTTTACCGGGATAGAGTGGGCTTTAATAAAAATTATTGATGACATCAATATAAATCGCGAAATCAAAAAAGCAAATTGCCTCTCAAATACAAAGGTAAAATTAGAAATGATTAACACACAATATCAAACAATTACTTTTTCTTCTGTTTTAAATCCTGCACAAGAAGACGAAGGAAGAAATAAGAAACAGCAGTTAAAGCTACTTTCCATTGACATTTTTTCTCCCCTAAAGCGATGGTTGGATTCCCTGGAAATTCAGAATCGTAAATCCGCTCAAATAATTGCCAAATTGATTCCTGCCCAGTGTCCTTTTGAGCGTAATATTGTTTTATTTGGTCATAAAGTTGCTCAGATTCCCCCTTTGTGCAAACTTAATCCACTATATGAGCAATTAGTTGGCTTGCGTTTTCGGGCATTGTGTTATTTAGTAGATCGGTGTGGAGAGGATATCCAATCCTACTGTTAAACTTTAGTCAGCGAAAAAATATGGAAATCAAAATTGAGCGTCAACCCAGTCAAGAACGCCTCAATCAACTGGGAGTAAGTACATGGGGTATTTGGCAAAAGGAAGTTTCCACATTTCCGTGGACTTATGACGCTCAAGAAACTTGTTATTTCTTGGAAGGGGATGTGATTGTGACTCCAGAAGGGGGACAGCCAGTAAAAATGGGTAAGGGAGACTTAGTGATTTTTCCGACTGGGAT
Organism: Calothrix sp. MO_167.B42; assembly: GCA_030065255.1. Lineage (GTDB taxonomy): Bacteria > Cyanobacteriota > Cyanobacteriia > Cyanobacteriales > Nostocaceae > Calothrix_A. The sequence continues at coordinate 14,354 of JASJCX010000086.1, forward strand.
GTCTTGTACCTGGGAAATTACCAAGGATGTGAAAAAACATTATACCTTTGATTAGTTAAGTTAAAAAGCACCTAAATTAAATATTAGGACGGGCAGGGATGCCCATCCCACAAGAGTTAGAATAATGAGCGATTATCTAGTTTAAATGCGCAACAGCTTATAAGAGACACACGGGATAGTTTAGCTGGGAAAACGCTATCATCTGAACATACAGGTGTCTCAAATTTCCCATGGCTCGTTCAGTAAAAGTTCGCACAGAGTTTATACCACAAGTGAAAGCAGCCGTGCAACGCAATGGTTATGCACGTCAAAAGGATTTAGCGGAGGAATTAAACTTTTCTTTAGCAACAGTTAGTAGCTTTCTCAATGGTAAACCTGTTTATTATTTGAACTTTATAGAAATTTGTCACAAATTGGCGTTAGACCATAAAGAGATTGCAGATGTTGAGTCTAATGGTAGGGACGATACAACAGTTATAGAAAATCATATACCCCTAACTGGGGAAGAATCGGCAGATTTCATATACATAGAACGTTCACCAGTAGAAACTTCGTGTTATCAGACACTATGCCAACCGGGGTCATTATTGAGAATTAAAGCACCGGGCTTGATGGGCAAAACTTCGTTAATGGGGAAGATTCTCCCCCAGGTGGCAAGGGAAGGATATCGCATTGTTTCTGTGAACCTGCATATGGCGGAAATTAGCCATTTTCAAGATTTGAATAAATTCTTGAAATGGTTTTGTGTTTATGTGGGTAAATCTTTAGGAATACCAAATAGATTGACTGACTACTGGGATGAGGAATTCTCCACTCCAAAACTCAACTGTAGTGACTATTTTGAAAAGTATTTATTGCCCCATACAGATAGTCCTTTGGTGTTATGGTTGGATGAAGTTGAGCGCATATTTCCCCATGAGAAAGTGGCTAAAGAATTTTTGGGACTATTAAGATTTTGGCACGAACAAGCAAACGTCCGTCCCATGTGGAGACAATTACGGTTAGCGGTTGCTCACTCCACGGAGGTATATGTACAACTGAAATTTAATGAATCACCGTTTAATGTCGGTGAACAGATAATATTACCGGAATTCACCCCAGAGCAAGTAATACAATTAGGCCAGCAATATGGATTAAGTTGGAGTATGGATGATGTGAACCAACTTATGGATATGTTAGGAGGACATCCCCATTTGCTGAGTAAGACTTGTTCTTATATGAAAATTAATGCCGGTGTCAATTTATCCCGGGTGTTGGCTAATGCTGCCACAGAAGCAGGAATTTATCACAGCTATTTACGGCACTATTGGACTATTATTCAACAAAATCCAGAGTTAAAACAAGCACTGATAACAGTTGTCAAAGCAAAGGGAGATGTTTGTTTGCAACCAATGGAAGGATATAAGTTACACACTATGGGTTTAGTCAAGTTCACGGGGAACCAAGTTAGAATTGCCTGTAATTTATATCGTCATTACTTCTCCTATTGTTTAGGTGTTGATTGAGTCAGCCCCCTAAATCCCCCAATTCTGGGGGACTTGTACAACTCTTGTTCCCCCAATTTTGGGGGTTAGGGGGCATCCTGTGAGGACTTGGCTAAGTTTGATAACTTGTGTGTACACGCGAGCCGCGTCTTCCTCACTAGCCCACACCAAGCAAGCTAAGATATCTCCAAAAGCTGCAATTACGAATTACGAATTACAAATTAGCATGCAAGCCGATTCCATATATCAAGTTGGGGGGAGTTTACCCACTAATGCACCTACCTATGTCGAGCGTGAGGCAGATGCAGAACTGTACAACGCCCTGAAACGGGGTGAGTTTTGCTATGTGTTGAATTGTCGGCAGATGGGTAAGTCTAGTTTGCGGGTGCGAACTATGCACAGGTTGCAACAAGAAGGGATTGCCTGTGTTGCTGTTGATATTACAGTCATTGGCACTGAAGGTGTGACACTGAAGCAGTGGCTGGGGGGCTTTATTCGCATTATAGTTAAAGACTTGGAGTTGTCAGGAGATTTTGATTTACCAAGTTGGTGGCGAGAGCGGGATATGCTAACTCCCATACAGTGTTGGGGGGAATTTATTGATGATGTGCTGCTGCGGCAAGTAACCAGTGATATTGTGATTTTTATTGATGAAATTGACAGTATTCTCAGCTTAAATTTTAAAGATGATTTTTTTGCGGCGATTCGTGCTTTTTATAACCGACGGGTTGATAAGCCAGAGTATCAGCGGTTGACTTTTGTGCTGTTGGGGGTGGCGACTCCTGCAAATTTAATGAGTGATAAGAGGCGCACACCGTTTAATTTGGGGACAGCAATTCAACTCAATGGTTTTCAACTGGAGTCAGCAGCACCATTGGCAGAGGGTTTGGTAGGTAAGGTGGAGAATCCCCAAGAGGTTTTAAAACAGGTGTTGCATTGGACTGGTGGACAACCTTTTTTGACTCAGAAGGTATGTAAGATTTTAGGAAGTGGGGAGTGGGTAATCGGGCAATGGGTAGAAGAAGTGATTCAAACCCAGATAATTGATAACTGGGAAGCCCAGGATGAACCAGAACACTTAAAAACTATTAGGGATAGGATTCTGCGTAACAAAGAGCGTGCAGGAAGGCTACTGGGGCTATATCAACAAATTTTAAATTCTCCCACACTCCCCACTGGGGGAATACCAACAGATAACAGCCCAGAACAAATGGAATTGCAATTGACGGGGTTGGTAGTAAAGCAGGATGGCAAGTTACAGGTGTATAACCCCATTTACCAAGGGGTGTTTAACGCCGAGTGGGTAAAAACGGAACTGGTGAAATTGCGTCCCTATTCCCAGGCTTTGACGGCTTGGTTGGAGAAAAACCGAGAAGATGAATCGTCATTGTTGCGGGGACAGACTTTGCAGGATGCTTTAGATTGGGCGAAGGATAAAAGCTTGGGTGATGATGATTATCGGTTTTTAGCTGCGAGTCAGGAATTGGATAAAAAAGAGATTCAATTTGCTTTAGCAGAAACGGAGAAAAAAGCGCAGCAGATTGTCGCTGATGCGGAACGTAAAGCCAAGCGCACTACTCGCATTGGTTTGGGCATCTTGGTAGTGGGGATTGTGGGAGCAATTGGAGCGGGTTTATATGCCTACAAATTAATCAAGGATGCACAAATAGCTACTGATTTAGAACGGCAAGGGAATAATGCTTTACAATTATTTGATACATACCAAATAGACGCACTAGTTTCAGCCATGGATGCTGGACAAGAGTTACAAAAGCTACTAGGGAAACATACCCCTGTAAAAAACTATCCAGTTACTAGCCCCATTGTCGCTTTAAACCGCATCTTGTATCATATCCGGGAACGAAATCAACTTAATGACCATACTTTACGGGTCTACAACGCCAATTTTAGCCCGAATGGCAAGGCCATCGTCACCGCCTCAAAAGATAAAACCGCCAAGGTGTGGGACAGCAGTTCTGGCAAGTTGCTTAAAACTCTTAAAGGCCATACAGGAGAGGTCATAAACGCCAAATTTAGTCCCGATGCCAAGGCCATCGTCACCGCATCTAATGACACTACCGCCAAGGTATGGGACAGCAGTTCTGGCAAGTTGCTTAAAACTCTTAAAGGCCATACAGGAGAGGTCTATGATGCTAAATTTAGCCCAGATGGCAAGGCAATCGTCACCGCTTCAGACGACAATACCGCCAAGGTATGGGACAGCAGTTCTGGAAAGTTGCTTAAAACTCTTAAAGGCCATACAGGAGAGGTCTATGATGCTAAATTTAGCCCGGATGGCAAGGCCATAGTCACTGCATCTAATGACACTACCGCCAAGGTATGGGACAGCAGTTCTGGAAAGTTGCTTAAAACCCTTAATGACCATACAGGAGAGGTCTATGACGCTAAATTTAGCCCGGATGGCAAGGCCATAGTCACTGCATCTAATGACACTACCGCCAAGGTATGGGACAGCAGTTCTGGAAAGTTGCTTAAA
>JASJCX010000087.1 GCA_030065255.1 Calothrix sp. MO_167.B42
GGCAAAAGATATCAATACAAGACAAACTGTGGTGATTAAGCAATTTCAGTTTGCTCAAGCAATGGGTACTTGGAGAGACTACGATGCTATCCATCAAGAAATTAAAGTTTTGCAGAGGCTTAATCATTCGAGTATACCTCGCTATCTGAATTCTTTTGATACCTCAACAGGGTTTTGTTTGGTGCAGGAGTATAAAAATGCTCCTTCACTGGCAGAATTTGGTTATTTAAATCCTGAAGATATTCGGCAAATTGCTGTTCAATGTTTAGAAATATTAGTTTATTTACAATGGCAACAACCATACATTATCCATCGAGATATTAAACCGGAAAATATCCTTTTAAGTCAAGATAAGAAAGTTTATTTAGTAGATTTTGGTTTGGCGAAACTTGGTGAGGGAGAAATAGCAAGTACCATTGCTAAAGGGACATTCGGATTTATGCCTCCCGAACAGATTCATAAACGTCAATTAACAAAAGGAACTGATTTATATAGTTTAGGAGCAACTCTAATTTGTCTTTTAACAGGCACAGAATCAATTAATATTGGAGATTTAATTGATGACAATGAACGTATTCAGTTTAAAAGTAAATTACCAAAATTATCTTCTGCTTTCGTTGAATTGTTAGAAAGAATGGTTGAAAGGAAGCTAGATAAACGCTTTGAGAATGCTCTGGCAGCACTTAAAGCATTAAACTCAACCAAAATATATAATATAGATAATAATGTAGCTAATGTAGCTAATGTAGCTAATGTAGGTAAGACTGTTAGATTTTCTCCTAAATTAGTCAAAATATCTACCATCAGCTTGTTAACTATTTGTGTACCAATATTAGGTCTTTATCAAGTTAACAAGCACAGACAAAAACAAGCTCTTGTTATTAGGCTACAAAAGACTAAAGCCTGTATAAATTGTGATTTATCAGGTGCAAATTTAAAGGGTTTATTTATTGAAAATGTTAATTTACAAAATGCCAACTTAAAAGGAGCTAATTTATCAGGAGCTCAACTGAAGGGAGCTAATTTAAGTTTTGCAAAATTACAGAAATCTCAATTAAAAGGTGCTGATTTATCAGGAGCTAACTTACAGAAGGCTAATTTAGAAGATTCTAATCTATACTATGCTAATTTAATCGATGCTAATTTGGAAAATGCTAACTTACAAGGAGCAAACCTAGAATCTGCTAGCTCGAAATATGTTAACCTCGGAAATGCTAACTTGAAAAATGCTGATTTGAGTCGAGCTGGATTAAATAATGCTTACCTAGAGAATGCTAATCTACAAGGAGCAACGCTACGAAAAACTAAATTGGATAAGGCTAACCTAGAAAATTCTAATCTACAAGGAGCAAAGCTACGAGGCGCTGATTTAAAGAATGCTAACCTCAAAAATGCTAACCTCAAAAATGCTAACTTACAAAATGTTGATGTGAGTATAAAAGAGTATAGTAGAACTAGCCTATGGAAAGCTAACCTGGAAAATTCTAATCTACAAGGAGCAAAGCTACGAGGCGCTGATTTAAAGAATGCTAACCTCAAAAATGCTGACTTAACAAATGCTGACTTTAGTGGAACTGATTTAAAAGGAGCTAACTTAGATAGTGCTAAAACAATTGGTGCCAATTTTGAGTATTCACGTCGATAATTTGACATTGCTCAATAAATTTAAAGAACTACTCCAAAATTTGGCGTTACAGTAATGTTTATTCTTTGCACCTTTGCGTCTTTGCGTCTATCCTACCCTTCAAGAACGCCTCCGGCGAACGGAAAGCCGCTTCGCGTCTAATGCGCGAAATAAAAATCATCCCACTAACCAGCAACGCCCAAAATCCCCAACTTTCCATATATCCTACTGCTATCCCATTCACTTTCACTAAGTACATACTTAAGGTTATGATTCCTAATGGTATTGGACTATTCTGCCAGCAGTCCCACGCTGTCCCGTTCGCGGGCTGTGCCGAAGGCATAGTGTCACAGGAATGCAAGGGATTAAATCAGTGAACAGTAAACAGTAAACAGTTATCAATGGGTATGGTGAAAGACTTAAACCAAAATACCACAAAACATTAACTGTCAACTGACAACTGTCAACTAACAACTACTGTTGAGGAATCTAAAAATGGCGCGTTTGGCACTGCTGAGTGTATCGAATAAAACTGGTTTAACTGAGCTGGCTCGGAGTTTGGTAGAGGAATTTGGCTTTGATTTAATCAGCAGTGGAGGCACAGCAAAAGTATTAAAAGAAGCGGGATTACCTGTGACAAAAGTTGCAGAGTATACAGGCTCCCCAGAAATTTTAGGCGGTAGAGTCAAAACATTACATCCCCGGATTCATGGGGGAATTTTAGCTAGACGAGATGAAGCTCAAGATGTGACAGACTTGGCAGATAATCAAATTCGCCCCATAGATTTAGTGGTAGTCAATCTCTATCCTTTTGAGCAAACCATTGCTAAACCAGGAGTTACCTTAGCCGAAGCTGTGGAAAATATTGATATTGGTGGCCCCGCAATGCTCAGAGCGGCGGCGAAAAATTTTGCTCATCTCACGGTTTTGTGCAATCCTAACCAGTACGATGCATATTTACAGGAATTGCGACAAAATAATGGGGAGCCATCCTGGGAATTTCGTCAACAATGCGCCTTAAAAGGATTTTCCCATACTTCCACCTACGACCAGGCAATCACAGCCTATCTGGCGGAGCAATCAGCCACAGAATCATCCCCATGGGGACTTTCTGGTACTCAAGTACAAACCCTGCGCTACGGAGAAAACCCCCATCAAAGTGCTGCTTGGTATCAAACCGGAACTACTCCCACGGGATGGGCTGGGGCGACTAAATTGCAAGGTAAGGAACTCAGTTACAATAACCTGGTAGACTTGGAAGCGGCACGACGCATAATTACGGAATTTACTGATGAACCAGCCACAGCAGTGTTAAAACATACCAATCCCTGCGGTGTAGCGGTAGATAGTACATTAGTATCATCATATCAAAAAGCTTTCGCCGCCGACTCAATTTCTGCCTTTGGGGGGATTGTCGCCTTAAATCGTCCCATTGATGCAGATACGGCCACAGAATTAACTAAAACCTTCTTAGAATGTGTAGTTGCACCTGGTTGTGAAGAATCAGCCAAGGAGATTCTGGCTGCAAAGTCCAAATTACGGGTATTAATTTCACCAGATTTAACTACGGGACCCCAGGAAACAGTAAAAGCGATCGCTGGTGGTTTTTTGGTACAAGCAGCCGACGATTTAGTCACAGACACCAATACATGGCAAATTGTCACCGAAAAAAAACCCACGGATGAACAATTAGCAGAATTATTATTTGCGTGGAAAGTTTGTAAGCATGTAAAATCTAATGCCATCGTTGTTACAAGCGATCGCACAACTTTGGGCGTGGGTGCGGGACAAATGAATCGTGTCGGCTCCGTGAAAATCGCCCTAGAACAAGCTGGGGAGAAGGCTCGGGGTGGTTTTCTTGCCAGTGATGGTTTCTTTCCCTTCGATGACTCCGTGAGAACAGCTGCAGCTGCGGGAATTACTGCCATTGTTCAACCGGGGGGAAGCCTGCGAGATGCAGATTCTATCAAGGCTGCTAACGAACTCGGTTTAGTGATGGTGTTAACTGGAGTGCGTCATTTTTTACATTAACTTATTTGAAGTGGAATGTTGCACTTACCAAAGTGTCACTCAAAATAACTTTTCTTGGCAGGAGCAATGCTAACTTATATTTGTGTGTGAGGAGTAGTTTGAAAACAAGAGGCACTGGCAGTGGAAACACGGTAACACGAGCCAGTGTTTTTTGTTGTTTAGTTGATAGTTGGTAGTTGGTAGTTGACAGTTGACAGTTGACGGTTGATGGTTGATGGTTGATGGTTAAACCTCCCACACTCCCCTCACTCCCCACACTCCTCTCACTCTCCCTGCTCCGGTGCCCCCTGCTCCGGTGCCTCTTCAGTGACAGTCCTTGAATGAAACAATACTGTCCTAACCAATTGAAGCAATCTCAAACATACCAAAAATTATTCAGTAGGGGCACGGCATCCACAATCTCTGTTGGTTATAGAATAATCTTACCCACGCCGTGCCCTGTGTGTATATCAATTCTTCGGCGTTGCTGAATACTGGGGGAAAACTGATAACTGTTAGCGCAGCTCCTGGTGAAGGAGGCTAACTGATAACTGAAAGGGCACGGCACCAATAATATAATTGTATATATTAAAAGATTGTAGATGCCGTGCCCCTACCCATCTGTCCCATTCTTTTTTCAAAATGGTATCAAAACTTTGTGGGATGGGCATCCTGCCCGTCCCTTATATTATTCTTCTTCACTCAATTCCTGGGATTGATCGCAAATTTCCTGTACTCTTTCCAACTCTAAATCAGTAAAATAGTCGATAGTCCAGTTTGCCTGTCTTTGCAACATATGAAAAGGATAGGTATTGGCAACACCAACCACTTGCATTCCGGCTCGTTTTGCTGCGATAATTCCAGGTGGAGTGTCTTCTATGGCTAAACAGTCTTTAGCTTGTAAATTAAGTTGGGGATATGCTTGATTGAGGAGCTGCACTGCTAACTTATAACCATCAGGTTCAGGCTTGCTGGTAGTAATATCATCCCCAGCGACTATAACAGGAAAAATTTCTGCTAACTGGCTGCGCTCAAGTACCACATCTATTTCTTGGCGAATAGCACCACTGACTATCCCTAGCTTAATGTTACGGGAACGCAATTGAAAGATTAAATCATCCAAACCAATATACAAAGGCAGCTTTTCTAACTTCTCTAGCTCCAACGCATAATTTTGCGCCTTACGTAATAGTAGCTTAGTTAAATCATCTTCACTGACAACACGACCCCGACTATTTAATATATCCCGCAGACAAACGCGATCGCTACGTCCCAGACAAAATTCTTCATACTCGCCCGGTTTTAACACCAAGTTTTCGGACAGTAAAATTTCTTCCATGAGTCTTTTGTGAATTGACTCATCGTTAATAATAATACCGTTAAAATCAAATAAAACTGCTTTTAAGCTCATGCTGTAGTGTCAAAAAGCTGGGGATGGGAAAATCTGCAAATCCTCTTGAGCAGTAGGCTCATGTTGTTTGATATTACTATGATTTGTCACATCTGATCCAGAAATAGGCTTAATACCAGTTGTAATCTGATGTATCCACCACACATCTTTGGTGTGTACTGCTGCAAAACCTGCTGCACTCATGTGAGAATCAACACTACCTGCACTATATTCGCGGATATAAGGCTCCTCAAAAATGTTATTGAGCAACTCTAACTGGCGCAGTGCTTGCTGATTCCCATCAAGGACTAATACTTGTCCACCCACCCGCAGCAAACGAAAACTTTCTTGTAAAATTGCCTGGGAAATGGATACTGGGATTTCATGGAACAACAAAGAGGCTGTCACTAAATCAAAATTATTTTCTGGTAAGCCTGTTGCTTCTGCCTTTCCATGGCGGAATTTTATTTCCAAACCAGCACTTTCGGCCTTATGGGCAGCCCTAACTAACATATATGGCGATAAATCTAACCCAATGACTTCTGCTTGAGGAAAAGTCTGCTTTAACATCAAGGTAGTAGAAGCTGTACCGCAACCCAAATCCAGTATCCGCCTGGGTTTAACTTGAATGGCATCGATTAATTCTTGACGCACCCAAGTTTCATTAGGTGGTGTTACATACTGGGTAATAGCATCATAGGTAATTGCTGCATTGTAATTCAGATATCCCCCAGGAATTCCGTGAAAGTTTTTACTGCTGTAGTATGCTGGAATTACTATATCACCCCTACGGAAGCGATCGCTTTGTTCTTCCCAATCCACACTCTCACCATAACGGCGCAATTCTTCCTTATCTATCAATAAACCAACGATAGGAGATAAAAAACTCCCCCAGATTGTATTTTCCCCAATTGCCATAGCACTTTACTAACCATTTAGGAATTTACATTCACAAATTTTAATCTATTTTTCCAAAATTTTAATCTATTTTTTTCAGTCTAGTGAAAGGCTCAGATCCCCGACTTTTTGGAAAAGTCGGGGATCTTATAACTCTGCATTTGACAGCGATCGCTTTTGTGTAGTATACTTGTAACACAAAACAAAGAGTAGTAAATCATAAAAAATATAACAATACGCTATTACGACGCGGACATTGTTGAACCTCCAGCCCTATAAACAGTAAGTATATTTATTACTTATTACTTATTACTTATTACTTATTACTTATTACTTATAAACTCCATGTCTTACGAACAACTAAAACTATCTACTTCAACACCCGTTTTATCTTGGGCAAATCATGAATTGAACCATGAAGAAATCAAGATGGCAAAAAACGTGGCATCTCTACCATTTGTATTTAAACACGTAGCATTAATGCCAGATGTACACTTGGGTAAAGGAGCATTAGTCGGCTCTGTAATTGCCACAAAAGAAGCGATAATTCCTGCGGCTGTGGGTGTTGATATTGGGTGCGGAATGTGCGCCATAAAAACCCAATTTACAGGGGAACAATTAGAAGGGAAACTCAAGAAAATTCGCCAAGATATTGAAGCAGCAATTCCTACTGGATTCAACGAAAATAAAGATACAGAAAAATCTGTCACAAATTGGCAAGGATGGCGCAATTTCCCAGATTTGCATCGTGGGGTGCAAGATTTATCAGGAAAAGCGATGAAACAGTTAGGTTCATTGGGTGGTGGTAATCACTTTATTGAAGTTTGTCTAGATACGGAAAACCAAGTTTGGTTGATGTTGCATTCTGGTTCCCGCAACATTGGCAATAAGTTAGCACAATGTCATATCAGTACTGCTAAGGAATTAGCGAAAATGGCGAGTAATAAATTACCCGATGCCGACTTATCCTATTTTGTGACTGGAACCCCTGAATTTCAGGCATACTGGCATGATTTGCAGTGGGCACAAGAGTATGCTCGTTACAACCGAGATGTAATGATGGCACGGTTTAAGCGTATTATTGAGAAACATCTAACAGGTGGAAAGGCAACTAAACCATTATTAGAGGTAAATTGTCACCACAATTATGCTGAGAAAGAAGTGCATTTTGGTGAGAACGTGTATGTAACTCGCAAAGGTGCAGTTCGTGCCCAGGAACAAGATTATGGTATTATTCCTGGTTCAATGGGGGCAAAGTCTTACATTGTTAAAGGTAAAGGTAATGCCCATAGCTTTTGTTCTTGTTCTCACGGTGCTGGACGTTTGTTATCAAGAAGTAAAGCCAAAAAGACTTATACTCTTGATGATTTAATTGAGCAAACCAAGGGTGTTGAATGCCGCAAAGATAAGGGTGTTTTGGATGAAATTCCCAGTGCTTATAAACCAATTGAGCAAGTCATGGAAAATCAATCCGATTTAGTGGAGGTTGTAGCTACTTTAAAACAAGTTCTTTGTGTGAAAGGTTAATTAGCGTTTCTTCTTTTTACTTGCCTTTGATTTTTTCTTCGTAATGTTAGTGCCAAATCCTTTATTTTCTTCTATCTCAGTTTTTTGAGTAGATGATTTTACGGCTGGCAATTCTGCAATTTCGGGTGTAGCATCCATTGTGGTTGTGGGGATTGGTGTCACATCCTCTTCACTGGTTTGTGTCACAGTTTCCACCACATCATCAGTAATTTCCGACTCCACAGGAACATCTGCAATTTCGGCGGGTGCAGTATCCGTTGCAGTAACGGTTTCTACCACATCATCAGTAATTTCCGACTCCACCACAACATCTGCAATATCGGATGCGGTATCGGTTACATCATCCGTTACAGCATCCGTTGCCCTAACTTCCGACTCCACTACAACATCTGTGATTAAATGCAAATCATCAGCATTTACACCCAAAACCTGTTGTACATCATCCCAACTACCAACAATATCTTCCGGAACTACTTGTCTGACAAAAGCACTGTAAATAATTGATGCAGACTCAATCGCTTGTAACTCAATTAATGAAGCGACAATAAAACCATTGATTTCAATTGGATTTTGAACGAATGATTTTAGTTGCTTAGTTAATACATCAATACATTGTGAACGTGTATTTTCCGACTGCTTGCCAATTTCTTCTAAACAGTTAACACTAGTAATACGGGGAAATACTCCATGGGATGGTTCTGCTAGATAATTTTGCATTGCACCAATCACAACATTAGAGATATCACCCGAGGCAGTGCTTGTTGCCATACCCCCAGCCTCAAGCCTCCGGCTTATCGCACCATAAACCTTTGGCATTTCTTCAGCCACCCAATCATTATCTTCCCACTCATGGAATAGCTTCATCAATGGCTCAATGGCTTCCTTCGCACCCAATTGTGCCAATGCACGCCATGCATGAATCGGGGCCCAAACTTCCTGACTGTGCGAATCTGCTCCATTTAATGTATCATCTACCGCCATCCTCATTAGGTCAGGAATATGTTGAGAATTGAGACCTAATTTTGCAATGTAGTCATGCCATTGGTTTCTAGCTCCATAGCAGTCTCCAAAACTTAATAGCCGATCTACTGGTGGTTGATAATTGGTGCCATTCGTCATGTGGAATAATTATATATGATAGTTAAGGTTAAGGTATAACAGAATTTTCTCAACTCTACATCAAATATGTATACAAAACCAAAATATAAGCAATATAAATCCTGATAAAAATATTAAGATTAATCCCTAACAAACTTACACAAGTTTTAAATATTCGGGTGGAACCCTATCTACCAACCACACTCCATTATCAGAGCAGTAGAATGTAAAACCTGTTTGATGCATTACTGCTGCTTCTACAGTAAATATTGCTGGCTTTCCATGTCTTGCACCAACATTTTTGGCTGTGGCCATATCTAGGGATAAATGGACATGATGGCGCGACATTTTCGATAACCCAGTTTGGAGAATTGACTCTACAGATTTTTCTCCCGTGCCATGGTAAAGTACATCCGGAGGAATCTGGGGTACTAATTGTAAATCTATGTCTACACTGTGTCCTTGGTTTGCACGAATCAAAGTACCCGTATCATCAAAAGAGAAGCGTTGTTTATCATTTTTAGATACCACTTCTTTTAACTCTGTATAGGTAATGGGGAATTGATATTTTCCACAAGCTGCTAATAATTCATCTACCGCAATCCATCCCCCTGGTTTGAGTGTAATACCAATACGTTCTGGTTTGTGACGTAAATGTTTGCTCAGATATCTACTAATTTTTATTAAACGGGAATCATTCATTAACTAACGGTGTTGGGAATTATCAAACAATTATTCTTCATTGATTATCACCCCTACACCGCACATCCCGCATCCTCAATTTTTGCCAAGGGAGCTAAACTTATTGACTTAGGGATACAATTAGGGAATCAAAATGTAGCATTATTAATAAATATTAAAGAAGAAACTGATGGTAAATTAGCTGTTTTAGTACAACTGCACCCCGTCAATGGAGAAAGATATTTGCCCCCCAATCTGCAACTAATTCTACTGTCAAAAGCAGGGAAAAATCTCCAAGAAGTGCAATCGAGAACCCATGATAACTACATTCAACTCAAACGCTTTAAAGGAGAACCAGGGAAACGTTTTCAAATCCAGGTGAGTTTGGCAAATCTCAGCATCACCGAAAACTTTGAGCTGTAACATATTATTATTTTCCTAGTCCCCGTGGTTCCATACGATGTAAATTCTAAGTATTGTTAACCCCTATCCCGAGATAGAGTTTTTCATTTTCCACTGGTAGGAGAGAGCCTTGGTAAATACATCGATAAAAACGACAAAATCACAAGAAATCTTTGCAGCAGCCCAAAATCTGATGCCAGGAGGGGTGAGTTCCCCCGTCAGAGCCTTTAAATCCGTGGGCGGACAACCAATTGTTTTCGATCGCGTTAAAGGTGCATATATTTGGGATGTAGATGGCAATCAATACATCGATTATGTAGGTACTTGGGGCCCAGCAATTTGCGGTCATGCCCATCCAGAGGTGATTGCAGCCCTCCAGGCAGCTTTGGAAAAAGGTACAAGTTTTGGCGCTCCTTGTGCCCTAGAAAACGTGCTGGCGGAAATGGTGATTGCTGCCGTCCCCAGTATTGAAATGGTAAGATTTGTGAACTCAGGTACAGAAGCTTGCATGGCTGTGTTACGCCTCATACGAGCTTTCACCAAGCGGGAAAAAGTGATTAAATTTGAGGGCTGTTACCACGGCCACGCTGATATGTTTTTAGTCAAGGCTGGCTCTGGAGTCGCCACCCTTGGTTTACCTGATTCCCCAGGAGTACCAAAATCCGTCACCAGCAACACCTTAACGGCTCCTTACAATGACTTGTCAGCAGTTAAAGCCTTATTTGAGGCAAACCCCGATGAGATTGCTGGGGTGATTTTAGAGCCAGTGGTGGGGAATGCCGGATTTATTACCCCTGATACTGGTTTTCTGCAAGGATTGCGAGAATTAACCAAGGAACATGGGGCATTATTGGTATTTGATGAAGTCATGACTGGCTTCCGTATTGCCTATGGTGGCGCTCAAGAGAAATTTGGTGTTACCCCCGATTTAACTACTTTAGGTAAAATTATCGGCGGTGGTTTACCCGTGGGAGCATACGGTGGTCGTCAGGATATCATGTCAATGGTGGCTCCTGCTGGACCAATGTACCAAGCTGGAACCCTCTCTGGTAATCCCCTAGCCATGACTGCTGGGATTAAAACCCTAGAATTGCTACAAAAGCCTGGTACTTACGAATACCTGGATAAGATTACCAAGCAATTAGCAGATGGTTTACTGGTAATTGCCAAGGAAACAGGTAATGAGGCCTGTGGTGGTCAAATTAGCGCCATGTTTGGGATGTTTTTTGCCCCCGGACCAGTACATAACTATGAAGATGCGAAAAAGGCGGATGCCAATAAGTTTGGACGTTTCCATCGGGGAATGTTAGAACGTGGTGTTTATCTGGCTCCTTCACAGTTTGAAGCCGGTTTTACCTCCTTTGCCCACACAGAAGCAGATATTGAAAAGACATTACAAGCTGCAAGAGAAGTAATGTCTAGCCTGTAAATCTTACCCCCTGGGTAGATTGGGTTGAGTTGAGATCCCCGACTTCTTAAAGAAGTCGGGGATCTGTTGCCCGGTGTGGGTTAAGGAAGTTTATTCAACGTTAATATAATGTCCGCCTGATTACTTATGATATTGCCATCTATGCAAAAATCACCAAAACTCTTTCTCCCCCTGCCCCCTGCCCCCTGCCCCCTTGCAGTCTTAATGATAAGTCTTTAACCGGACATGATATAATTGGCCACTCATGCGGACGGGCATGGATGCCCATTCCACTGTTAGTTTTAGTATGTAGTTGGTAGTTGGTAGTTGGTAGTTGACAGTTGACGGTTAGGAATTAAAACCTCATCACCTCCCACACCTCCCACACCTCCCCTGCTCCCTGCTCCCTGCCCCCCTGCCTCTATTCCTTTGCGGTGCGTAGCTGGAAATAAACCATAACAAGAGCGATCGCTAATAATACAGTAGCAGCCGCCGCCGCATAACCAAAATCAAATTGACCAAAGGCTTCTTGGTAAATGTAGTACACCAATAAGTTAGTTGAATTTAAAGGACCACCACCAGTAATTACATATACTTGTTCAAAACTCCGCAAGGTGAAAATTACCGTGGTAACAAAAGCAAAGATGAACGTGGGTTGCAATCCAGGTAGGGTAATATGCCAAAATTGCTGCCAACCATTAGCACCATCCAATTCCGCAGCTTCGTAGCGACTGCTAGGGATGGCTTGCAAACCGGCCAGGAACACTACCATATTAAAGCCCAACTGCTTCCAAACACTTAAAATAATTAAAATAATCATTGCCCAAAAAGTGTCTCCCAGCCAGGGAATGGATTTAATACCCACGGTGCCTAAAATAGCATTTACCGGCCCTTCGAGTTGAAATAACCAGCGAAAACCCAAACCAGCAGCCACTATGGAGATAATCGAAGGCAAAAAATAGGCCGTGCGTAACACCCCTTGCAGTCGGAAAGCCTGATTCAATAATACAGCTAACCCTAAAGGAATGATTAAACTGGGAATCACCGTAGCTGCCGTAAAATAGACAGTATTACCCATCACCTGCCAAAAGTCATGATTGAGAAACAAACGCCAATAATTTTTTAACCCTACCCAATAAGCACCATTGGCGGTAAAACTTCCAGCAGTGAAACTGAGATAAAACAAATAGACTATGGGGAAAAAAACAAAAATACTCAACAAAACTATTGCCGGGGTTAAAAAAATCCCAGCTGCAACGGTATCATTATCTAACCAAGATTTAGTATAAATTTTGGGCATCTAACAATTTTTCTCCCGGTGGTTATGGCTGTTTGTTCTGATTCTACCCCTAGCTTGATTTCCCCAAATATTCATAGTCAACAGTGGGAACATCCTCCAGTAAAACTGAGTATACTAGCTTCTGGTAATGGTAGTAACTTTGAAGCGATCGCTCAAGCTATTGCCGATAAACAACTCAATGCCCAAATCCAAGTTCTCATTTACAATAACCCCCATGCCTACGCTGCAACTAGGGCCAAAAATTGGGGCGTACCAACGGTATTATTAAATCACCGCGAATATCAACAACGGGAAGAATTGGATAGGAATATCGTTGCTACGTTAGAAAAATATGATACAGATATGGTAATTATGGCTGGTTGGATGCGCTTAGTTACGCCAGTATTAATTGATGCTTTTACTGACAAAATAATTAATATCCATCCCAGCTTATTGCCTAGTTTTAAAGGGATTAACGCCGTCGAACAAGCATTATCTGCGGGTGTAAAAATAACTGGCTGTACGGTGCACTTGGTGCATTTAGAAATGGATAGCGGGCCGATTTTAATGCAAGCCGCAGTACCCATATTACCCGAAGATACCTTAGCAACCCTCCACGCCAGGATTCAAAGGGAAGAACACCGGATTTTACCAATGGCGATCGCTCTGGCAAGAGGCAGTGCAAATGAAAAATAATACCAATTCAAATAATGTTTGCAACACATACATTCTTGGTAAGTGTACGGCATCCACAATCGTTTAGTGTATCAAACCATATTACTGTTACCCCGTATAAATACTTATTTGTGCCATTCTTTGTTCAAAATTGCACGTATTCTTAAGGTGTGAAAGTTCCTTTTTCTTGAAGTATAATTTTTTTCCCTTGATAGACTAGTAGTCTGCCATCTGCTGTTACTTGATACAGATAGTTTCGATTGCGGAACTCGTAGCCCAGAAATCTACATGGTGTGACACCATCTCCACAGGTTGTGTTAATTGTTTTGCCATTCAAGCGAATAGAATCGCCTGTATTTAGGTTTTTGCCAAAATATTCAACATTATCGCAAATTACATACCCTTCCGGGCAGTTTCTTGTAATCGTGATGCTAAAATTTTTGGTTCTTAAGGTTTCAGCATTAGCAACATCGGTTAGTGCAAGAGTAGCAGTTGACACCAAGCATAGGGTGAGGATGGATTTTTTGATGTTCATCTTTTGTCAGATTTAATTAAGAAGGTAGCTGTTAAATAGATACATCTCAATTAATCTGATTTCCAAAGACATAAAATCAAAACTTACAACACTTGATGATAAACCACGTCTACCTTGAGAACCGTAGTTTTATAACAGGATTTTGGGATTGTTTCCTTACGTCGCAATGACACATCAGAATAATTAGAAGCTCCAGTTGACAACATGGATGAGGTTTATGTTGATAGTGCTGTAGTATACCGGCGCATATGCCAAAAACCCGATCGTTTTGACCGGGTTTTAGTGGGGTTATATCCCCTGGCTATTTATAAAAATATTGATAAACTTAAAAAAGGTAATCTGATACTGAATACAGTACCTATGGGTAACATTCCGCAAAAATGAAATAACCTGTGGAAAGTGTTGTGAGAGAAGAACTAAGCTTTTTGTAAGGTTGCGTAACCAAAGGTAGCGTTAAACTCTTCACACCAAATGCCTACGGATTGATAATCATCCAAGTTTACACTGTCAGGAATTTCATACATCTGTTCCCCACTAAAGCTTTTGATGAGTGAGAGTGTAATATAGTTCCCTTCTTTAATATTTGCCGGGACGGTGCTGTTTTTATGTAAAATTACTTTGACATCGGGACCATTACCTGTACTGAAGGCTTTATTAAATTTGAGATAGCGTTTACCATCAATGTTGACGATTTTGGCTTTACCGGTGGTGGCTTTTTCTGCTTTGACAAAGTTACCAGATGCGATGAGTGAATTGGGTTTGGCTGCAATGGTAGTTTGTGTTGCTTTGAGTGCTTGGGCTGGTTGTGTATTAATTACTTGTGCAACGCCACTGAATAATACGATAGATGCAATTGTGGAAGCTGCTAGTTTGTTAAGTCTCATTGTGTGTTACCTCGTTGGTTAATTTGTTTTGTCCCTTTGCTTGATTACTAATATCGGGGATGAGTCTGAGGGACTGGTGATTGGTAACTGAAATGAAAATAAGAGTTATCTGAGAAAACTGAGTGGGGCTAGAAATAGGTGAAATTTGGTGTTGCTGAATTAAGATTATGAAAGGAGCATCCCAAATGTTTAAATTTGTAGTGCGGACATCTTGCCCGCTTTATATATCAAGGGAGCAAGATGCTCCCACTACCGCATCTTTTTGAAAAATTGGCATGCTCCCTTTAACCATCGCAAATCATTTTAGCGACATGAAAGCCAATGAGATAAGCAGTCATTTGAGGACTGATTCTCGGTAAAGGCGCAGCAGAAAGATCAGCCACATATACATTAGTTGACCCAAAAACCTTTCCAGTTGACTGGGGACTTTCAAGTCCGTTATCAATGGCTTTGCCAAACAAGCACCCCCCTGATAAGTGTTGCTCAGACAACAAAAAACGACGACAATAGGTGTTAATGTAGCTCTTTACTTGTTTTTCCTTGTAAGGGATTTTGGTGAACAGACGAATAATCAATTTAACCAACCAATGGGGCTGTTGTCCGAGATGGTTTAAAAATTTCAGTTGATTGACAATAACACTTTGAGCTACTTCTATATCTTGATTAAAATTTTTCTCCTGATCCGGGGTAAAAAAATTAAGTTCGATACGCTTGTTGTCTTGGGTATAGTATCCTTCCATTGCTGGATTAAACTTAACAATAGCTGTTACCAAATTGTATTGTTCGCGCTCCCAAGATTTTCCTTGAAACAGACGAGAGATACCCCACAAAATATTAATCAGGAAATTAATAGCTCCAATCAAAATTCTCACCCCATTCTTGATGATATAAAACAACCAAGGGACTCGGATGACAATTTTCTTCAAACAATTGGGTAAGAGAAAAGCAAGGTATAAATGGGAGATAAGATACCAAAGTTTTTCAAAGTTGCCTGAAAAAAAGTCAAAACAACAAACAGTCTCCTTTCCTGGTTTTTCCCCTTCGGGTTGCCACAAGGTAGTCGCAAACACAGGCAGGTAAACATCTTTACCCGTGACAGGAATCTTGGGATCGAGAAGGTAAATTCCCAGTGGTAGAACAATATGATCGCTGACTTGTTGTCCAATGGCGTTGTTAGACAGTAATTCTCTGTGTGGCATCAGTAGACGAGGGGTGGCTGCGCCAGCACAAAGAAGCAATTTCCCCATTGAAGACAGAGAAAAAGAGACGGTTTGTCCGGTATCAAGGTTTTTTACTTGTACACTCACACAGCGAGCTAGTGTGTCTGATGTCCTCTCCCATTCGATGTGTTCTACTCGACATCGTGTCAAGAGCGTCAGTCGTGGATCGGACCAATCAATTAAAGATACGCCGCTATGGGTTCGCTGTCCAAAGCGATTGAACTGGGTGGGAAATGGGTGTAGTAGGGAAGCATTTCCCTCATGATAATTAGGAATGTTTTCAATGTCGTCCTTGCTGAGTTTAAAACCAGCCTGATGAGCTGAGTCTAA
Organism: Calothrix sp. MO_167.B42; assembly: GCA_030065255.1. Taxonomy (GTDB): domain Bacteria; phylum Cyanobacteriota; class Cyanobacteriia; order Cyanobacteriales; family Nostocaceae; genus Calothrix_A. Next base: position 15,961 of record JASJCX010000087.1, read on the forward strand.
AATGTGTTGGGTCACTCTAGACTGGTTTTCCATAGGATTGGGCCTGTCAAATTTTTTGTTGAGTTCAGCCTTCAGCTCATTCCAATAGGAAATGGAAAAACCGATATGCTCGGACAACCACTCAGACGATTCGTGGATCATCGTGTAGTTAATTGAACCACCGCCACCCATGGCACAAGCCCGTCCGGAAATAATCGGAATTCCCTTGGGGGTTAGGGCATTGTGTAACTTAAAAACATTTTCTTCTCCGTAAGATTGAGTCCAATTATTTTGGTGGGTGATGTCGCTGGTGTTAAAAAAGTCCTTACCTTCTTCGATGACTAATATTCTTTCATCAGGGGCTGTTTCAGCTCTAGTTTGTAAGTAATGGCTGAGAAAACCGCAAGCTCCATTCCCAGAACCGACTACAATTAGGTCATAAACTATGAATTCATTGGTAGTTTCCATTGCGCCCCTTACTTCTGATACCTTGACGCTGCCAAAAGTGCTGAAATCTTACCGTTTATATTTTATTCTGAATAGTAGTTGAAATTAACTACAGAAAAACATACACGTTACAAATTTTTACACTTGTCATGAACCTTTTATCCCAACTCTTTGCTAAACCCCCAGAAAAGCCCGACTACAGTGGGATTTACACCTCGCCAAATCATAAACCAGTCGAAACTCTAGGGGAATGCAACCAGGGTAGTTACGTAAGAATGTACATTCCGGAAAATCCGTATCACAACGATAAAGGTAATCTAATCGCGGTTATCTATCTTCATGGTTTTATTTTAGGCGCATCCGAGATTTATCAGTCCCATCTGGAGCATCTTGTAAAACAGGGGTACTATGTAATCTACCCAAACTACCAACATGGTTTCTGCCAATTTGATCAGGGCAGCCGATTTGGAAATTTAGATGACTTGATTAGGGCGAGTTTAAGTCCCTTCCCAATTAGTCCAATTGGGTGGATCGAGTCTGCAATCAATAGTACTCTAAAGGCATACGAACATCTAAACCTTACTGAAGCGAATGTAGAAACTTATCTTTTTGGTCATTCTCTTGGGGGTCTTTTTGCCCTTAGCTGGCCTTACTATGCCAAAGAAAAAGTCAGCGCAAATATGCTACCAAAGCAAGTTGTTGTTGCAGATCCAATTCCAGACTCCCAATCAAATATTCCATCAATTATACGTAATATTATTGACCGTCTTGGAGGCTTTAAAGATAAGGTTGACATTGTGGAAACTGGTGCTGATTTGACGGTTCCCGTTGCAATTCTTCATGGGAATGAAGATACAATCGTCCCCAAAAAATCTTGGATTAGTCCGTTTAATTCTATAGAGACTAATGAAAAGAAAATGTATCTTTCCTTCACCGATAAGCGTCTTTTCTCAGTAGTTATACATGCGGATCATGGGCAAGCTACAGTCAATACCAGTTTTGTACGCGATCCCATAGCCCGCAACTTTCTAGGCGGTGTTGGAGTAGAAAATAACTTGAACTGGCGTTATATATGGCATGCTCTCGACCAAGTGATACGTTTTGGTGCTAAATCCCATGAGTTAAAGTTCGATATGGGCAACTGGTCGGATGGTAAACCCGCCAAAGAAATTAAGGTTTATTTGCCTTCGTAAAAATATCCGCAGCTTACTCTACGGGCAAGTAATAAGTAATGAGTAATAACTCCCGGTTCGCCCATTTTTTGGGAGTTAGAATAAAGGCTTCTAGAGACTAATTTTCCCACAACTGTGTACTGCTCCAGTTACTCAGTGCCCATATGGAGAGTGATCGCTATAAATCCAAACCTGAACTAAGTTAAATATTCTGCTCCTCTGACCATTTCTTCAACTCTTCTAAAAACAAAAGTGCAGTTTTGCCAAAATCAGTGATCTCATAGGTGACAGCAAAAGGTCTGGTACTAATTACCCTACGTTTTACCAGACCTGTATCTTCCATCTCTCTGAGTCGTTGAGTTACCATCTTTTTACTAGCTCCGCCAAGCTGACGAGCCAAATCACTAAAACGCACAGGTTCATCCTTGAGATGCCAAAGAATTGAGCCTTTCCATTTACCCCCTAAAATCCTCATCCCACGCTCAATGGGACATGGACTCAGGCAAGGCTCAATCACCTGTTTGGAACCTTTATCCTCTGCTTCTATTTCGGTTGTAGACATTATTATATACCTGGTTACTAAAAGTAAACTGGTTGACTTTTGTTGCCTAGATTAACACAATAAGCTTGTAGGTTCTAACTCTTACTCAATTGCTAGGAAAACATGATGGCAAAACAACCAGACATTCATCTTTATACTGCATCCACAATGAACGGATGGAAACCTCTGATATTTCTGGAAGAAGCCGAGGTAGAGTATGAAATGACCCA
>JASJCX010000088.1 GCA_030065255.1 Calothrix sp. MO_167.B42
TAGTAAACTTGCCATTGTCTTTGATGATTTTTTTCAAAGCAGTAAACCATGTCTTAGCCATAGCTCGGTTACCCTTATCATTGAGATGTACACCATCTGAAGACAGACCAGATAGGGGAACTGCTGAGAACATATCAACAAAGTGGACTTTTTTGCCTTGGGCCTGCTTCTTTTTAACTAATCCGGAAATCTGAACATTAAGTGAACTAACCTTTTTATTACCACTTGACCATCCAAAGGGAGTGATTGAAGCAACAGCAATGTGAGTATTGGAATTATTTTTGTGAATAGTATCGATGATCTTCTCTAGGTGTTCCGGTACTTTTTTGGGATCGCCACCATTAAAAAAATCGTTGGTTCCCAGCATCATCAAAACAATATTGGGCTTTGTACTGGATACCCAATGAGAAAGTATTGGTGTATCTCGGCTTACCCATGATGGAGGTGGCATGGCTCCAATCACTTCAGCAGCCTTCCATCCTCCATGACATTCATTGTCCGGATCTGGTGATGGTCCGTTTTTTTTGGTACCCACCCAGTCAATCTTCAGCCCATTTTTGGCAACCATTGGTCGCAAAAATGACATATTACGACGACAAATTGAGTCTCCCAGGGACATCACACGTATTGGAGTTGTGGTAGCAAGGGGCTGAGAACTAGAACAGGTAAAAAGAAAGAGTGAGCATACAAATAGACCAAGAAATATATATTTGCTCATTTTACGACCCATTTCTTCCTTCTCCTTTTATATTAAATTAGCATTGGTTTAATTCCTCACCAAGTATTGGTAAGGGTTAGTGGGGAATTTAACCCCCAACAACCCCTGAAAAACTATTCACAGTTTTAACCTTTCCAAAGTTTTTCTTGCCCCTGATTTTCTAAAAATAACTTTAATTTTTTCTGATGAAATTTTTGATAATAATCTAGGCTTAATTTATCTACTCTAATCCCAAAACTGGATTTGTTTCCTTCGATTATCTCAGCAATTTTATCATTTATTTTTGGATAAAAATGACTCCCATCATATGTATTATCAATATTAGTCGTTACAGGTGAAACATATGAGAAGTCATACATGGTATCAAATAATTGAGAAACTTGGTAAATTCCTTCCAATTTGCAATTAAACAATCCAGTAGAATAAATTTCATTATAAAACTTCCATGCTGAAATAGGCGGGACATAGGCAATAAATTCAGCATGAGGAAATATCTTTTTTAGCTTTTTATAATCAGAAATACTTTCCAAATTGCAATTATATTTATTCTGGGATCGATTTTTAATTAATTTGGGTTGATACTTGGGAGCATCTGCAAAAACTTTTACTTTAAATTTATCATCATAGAATCTAATAAAATCTTTTTTGTGATTTAAAATTGTCTTAGTAGAAAGCCAAAAAGTATCTAATGAGAATAAATAAGATTCATATATAGGTTTCGGTTCCGAAATAGTAATATCATACTCAGTTTTTGTTGCATCAAAGTTAAAAGCATCAACGCCTATATAAATTTTTTTAGGATTAGCACCCTTTTTTTTCACATATTCAGCATATTTAACAAATTCTGCAATTCTTCCTGCACTAAAAGAATAGTTGAAACAATTGTTATTTTTCAGTGAAGAAGCATTCAATAAAGTAGTTCTAGAACTACCAAAAATCAAACAATCATATTTATTTCTATTTTTTAAGTATAAATTGGTTTTTGTGAGACGTTCATTAAAAGGCATATTTATTCCATTCAACTTATTACCTTTTCCATACCATAAAGGGTCAATTATATAATTTATTGACCCAACGAATAAAATAAGAAAAATTGACACAAAAGAATATAATTTTAAATAATTACTAAACATTTTAGCACCTTGATAAATAGTTTAAAATTGGAAGTACAAAAATTCACTAACTTTTGTAAGTTTTAATAGCGCAATTACAGTCATAGTACCCGTAAGCATAGCCCAAACTTGATTCGGTCTCCATTGCAATCTTTTCCATAAATGTAGATTATCAGCTGAAGAATTGTTTGCTAGGCTATGATTTAAGGCAGGATTATAAGATGTCATCCATTCTTGTGTATTCGGTGTAAATAAAGCAATTATCAATAAAGAAATAATCCAGAAAAAAGATTGATATAAAAATAATTCTGAAATAGAGATACCATTTAAGCCAATCATTCCTTTCAAAAGGATAAAAGCAGTATTCATATTTTCTGCACGAAAGATAACCCAGCTAATTACAACTGCAAAAAACGTTAATAGCCAACCAAAACTTATATCTAACCAATTCCTATTATTTAAATCATGCCCTAAAGATTTTTGCCAAGAACGCCATTGATGATTAATAATTAAATAAATTCCATGTAACCCTCCCCAAAAGACAAAAGTCCAACCAGCACCATGCCAAATTCCACCTAGCAGCATAGTAATTAATAAATTAAAGTTACGGCGGAGTTTACCTTGACGGCTACCACCGAGAGGAATATAAAGATAGTCTCGCAAAAAATTAGAAAGAGTAATATGCCATCTCCGCCAAAAATCGATAATACTGATAGCTTTATAAGGAGAATTAAAGTTAATTGGTAGCTTAATTCCAAACATCCTAGCTATCCCAATTGCCATATCTGAATAACCAGAAAAATCAAAATAAAGTTGCAATGTATATGCTAAAGCCGCAATCCAAGCAGAAATAAAAGTAGGAGCTATACCTTGGGATGCAGCATCAAAAATTGGGGTAGCATAAACAGCAATTGTATCTGCAAATACAACTTTTTTAAATAATCCAATACTAAAAATAGTGACCCCTACTGCCATATTCTCAGGATTGTATCGATAGATGTTTTTATTTTCAAATTGAAATATTATGTCTTTGTGATGTACAATCGGTCCAGCAATTAATTGTGGGAAAAAAGTGACAAATAAGCAATAATCGAGAAAATTATATTCTTTGATTTCTCCTTTGTAAGCATCTACTAAATAAGAAATTTGCTGGAATGTAAAAAATGATATTGCTAAAGGTAAAATAATATTATCGAGATTAAAATTTATTCCTGTAATATCACTAACTATAGATATAAAAAAGTTTGTATATTTAAAATAACCAATTAGAGCTAGGTTTACTACAATTCCTATGATTAGGGTTAATTTTTTATGAATAGATTTTTGGATTTTTTTGTTTAAAGCTAAACCTACAAAATAATTGAATATTACTGAAAATATCAATATTAGTAAGTAACGTGGATTCCACCAAGCATAAAAAAAGAAAGAAGTCGTAATCAAAAATAGTATTGCAAATCGATAATTCCCCAATTTTCCAATTTGGAAAAAAATTAATATATTAATTGGCAAAAATAAAAATATGAATTCTAAAGAATTAAACAGCATAGTTTATATTCAATAATGATTACTTCTTTATCTATAGGACTTACGCAACTGGCATATTTTTTGATGTAGGGTGTGTGACGCTGTGAAGATTTTTGAACGTAGCAATCAGACTTGTAGCGTCACGCATCAACCACTAATTGTCACACTTGCGTAAGTCCTGATCTATTATCCTTAACTTTTAATCAAACATCAGCATTTGTCTTGAAAATCAAGGTTATAAACTTAAATTTCATGCACAGATATTCAAAATGTTAATAGTGACATTTTTGTTCAAAACAGTATTTGCAATAACAATTGAGAAACAACTTAGTTGTTAATTAAGATAATAAAAAATATTTGACTCGATGATATGGCATTGTATAAATGCAGGATGATTTTGCCCAATTTGAAACAACTTTTCAATGGTTTCATATTGGGAAAAATCATCCCGTAATCCAGCAATATAGATAGTAGATGTACACATAATTATGCGAGTAAACAATTTATATGAGAAAATCCCCATAAATTAACGCTAATCACAAATTCAATTTAATTTCCACTTGGGTGAGATTGATTCAAATTATTCATGGCTAATCTAGGTATTCTATTAAAAATTAAATCTCCTTTTGGATAAAAATTACGATTGATACTACTCTTGAGTATGGAAGAAACTTTGTCTATGATTTGTATACCGACTATAACTAAATCGTTAATCATACCCCGCCAGTATATTTTCAATATTTTCGCTAAAACCAAATAACAACCTAATCTTTGTGACCAATTTAAAGGTGATTTATTAATAGCAATTATATGCTCATTAAATCTTCTCCAACGGGGGAAAATAATCTTACCTTTTTTGCTAGGATCATGCCAAATAGTGTACTGATGTATAGAACGAGCATTGATATTGATTGATTGTCCTGAGTGTCTTCTGAGAAAGAATAGATGCTCGGGGATTTGATGAAATTTTCCAAAAAGGCTTAGTCTTGCTAGTAGTAGCCTGTCTGCTCCCGCATAATTATCTATTAGGGGGGTATTTTTGAGAATACTACTACGTATTACTCCAAAAATTTGATAGCAAGAATGTTGAATATATGCTAAATCACAAAAACGTTCGTGAGGTTTTTGTGAGTCGGTTTTTAGCTTGATATTATCATTGGTATATTTGACATATAAGTCATCCTTTGTATTCAACAAATTACCATTTTCATCAACGACCTTTGCTATAGAATGACACAATACAATATCTGGGTCTTTTTCTAGTACTTCAATACACTTTTCTAGAAATTCTGGAGCACATATATCATCGTGAGCAGCCCACTTAAAATATTTACCCCTAGATAATTTAAAAGCACGATTATAGTTAGGAGCTGCACCAATATTATCTGGATTGCGATGGTAGTGAATGCGTTTATCTTTAGCTGCATATTCTCTACATATCTCTTCGGTTATATCCTCAGAGGCATTGTCCACGATAATTAACTCAAAGTCTTTAAAAGACTGGTTTAATATTGACTCTATTGTTGTTTTTAAAAAACGTTCGCCATTGTATACTGGTAATCCGATAGTTAACAGGGGATTTTCATATTCCATAGCATGATTTCCTCCTAACATAATTTAAGCCCTTAACAAGCAAGATGCTCTGATATCTGGATTTCTTAAGTTTTAAAATAAAAAATTGTATGACAAGTTCATCTTAGCATTTAGAATGATATCTTACATTTACATTTTCGATAAATATAATATAAAATTTATATGAACTCTCAAAAAATAAAAAGTCTCCATCATAGGAGACTGGTAATTTATTCCTAATCAGTATTATTTAAGCAGTTTCAATGTTTATAAATATGCCTCATAATAATCAGAAATTGCGACTGTTTTTCAAGGCTGATTACACTATCTATTAATTTTCTCCCAGGATAGATTTAACTAAAATATTTACCATAAATTCTTATCTATCTCAAAGGCAAATTTATTTTTCAAAAAACATATTTCTTCCTTTTTTGAAAACATAATTATCAGCCCAGACATTAAAGATTACAGACATTAATAAATGACTCAATAGTACTGCCGACGCTATCCATAAAATTCCCATTTTCACAGTTATTAATAAGGAAGCTGCGAATACTACAGTGTAAATAACGTCAAAATAAAACACCTTATGGGTTTGGTCAATAGCATTAAGTAACAAGGAAGATGATTGTTTAAAAGCTCTGGGAATTACGGAAAGACAGATCAGGACTAATACAGGAATTGCATCAGTCCATTTTTGTCCAAATATTATGGGTACATAAAATGGTGCTGCTGTTGCTTGCAGAAGAACAATTGGCACTACTATGGTAGCGATAGTTTTAACACTGCCAAGGTATCTTTTTCTAAACTGTTGATAACTTTTACGAACGGCACAAAGATGGGGAAATAAAGGGGCTATTAATGTTTTGACTATATTCATAGTAATGCCAGAACCTGCATTAAATGCAAAATAATATAGACCCAACTCATTAATTCCCAAGAACCTACCAACGATTAAATAATCTAGATTCATTCTTAATCTAGTTAAAAATTCCACGGCAATTACATTCTTGCCAAAATTAGTAATATCTTGCCATTTATCTAAATTAAATGATTTAGGAGGCCTCCAGGAACTATTTTTATAATAGATAAAAATCCAAGCTATATTGGATAGTACCATAGCGCAAACTATAGACCATACACCCATACCCAAAATAGCTAAAATTACAGTGAACACATTCCCAATTAATGATTGCACTACATTCCCTATCGCTTTAATTTTAAGGCGGTTATCTCTTTCGATTAAGGCACCTTGTACTAAAAAAATAGGGAAAATTAAATAAATTAAACCCACACAGCAAATGGGCAAAATTAAATCTTGATTACCATAAAAATATGCGATTGGGAATGCAGCTATACATTGTAAAATCCAAATGGAAATGCACAATATCCAGTTGATCCAGTAAGAGGTATTACATATAGTTTGAATATCCTTGTCATCAGCCTGGACAATCTTAGCTATTATTCCCCTATCTAGGGTAAATAATGAAGAAAATTCAATAACTATATAAACAATTGCCATTAGCCCATAATCTTTGGGGCTAAACATTCTAGCCAGGGTAACAGTTGTTCCTAAACGAAAAATGCGATTGGCTAATTCTGCTAAACCCAACCAGCCAGCATTACGCAGAAATTGACTTGAAAATGTTTTTTGTAGCTTATTAATGAGCATTGATAATTAATTGCTGGATGTTTATATTGATTGAAGGGATAATTTAATTACCCGATTAACAATCACACAGATAATAAATTAGTTCAGGACAGATCGGCATAATTTTTTTAATAAAAGTAATAGGTAGTGTTAATTTTTTGATCGCTTAATAGTTTGGAGAATTACATCGCAATAACTTTTGGCAATCGCATCCCAACTAAAACGCAAAGCATTTTCTCTGGCTCTAACTTGCCAGTTAGAATTGAGAACTTGTGTAATTGCGTCGGCGTAGATATCTATTTGGGTAACATCACACAATATACCAGCGTCGCCAACAATATCCCTACGAATTTCGTCATCGGTAGCAACTACTGGTAAACCACAAGCCATAGCTTGGATGTAAGCTTGTCCAAAAGGTTCATCTATTGAAGGAAGGGTAAATATATCTGCACAACGATAGACTTCAGGCATTTGGTCAAAGGGAAAGGTTTTGATCGCAAAGCGATCGCTTCCCAATAATTCCTCACCCAAAGCTTGAAAATATGGACGGTCGAGACCATCTCCACAAATTAAAAGACTTGCTCCCCGGAGGCGGGCGATCGCTCTAATAGCTAGTTCAACCCTTTTATGATCGTTACGATTCAAGGAAGCAACGCATAAAACAAGGGGCTGATGTAAACCGGGATTGATGCGATCGCCTTCTGGTTTAAACCAATCTATATCTACACCATTGGCAATTACTGTTGTAGGTTGATTTGGATTGACTTTGTGAACAAATTCAGCCATAGTTTGGGAAAATACAACCAGATTATCAGGGTTAAATTTCATACTCCGTACTAGAGATTTTCCACCACCAGCCAATCCAGTATGGGCTTTAAATATAATGGGTGTGCCTAGAATTTTTCTGACTAAAGATGCCATCGCCAATCCACCATAGTCATTTAAAGGAAAAATCAAATCAGCTGGCTTGGTTAACAGTCGAGTTGCACAAGGCAAAAAACTGGTCAGATGTTCGATGACAATATCTGGATGGGTGGCAAAGTTTTTGAGTAACCTGTTGACAACAGGATTACTAATTATGTTGCGAGCTTGTATTCTAGGGATACCACCAGCAGGATAAAAGTGAGGACTACATGGTGCTCCTGCTAGTAACTCTATTTCAAAATAAGGACTCAGACGATGTGCAAGTTCGATGGCAAAATTTTCCGTTCCACCACTCCAATTTACCCCTGCACTGGGATGAACAATAGCAATTCGATAATTGTATTGATGTTGAGTTTTTAAACCATGATGTTGCTGAGGTTCAGCTAATTGTTGATGCATACTATTTTTATCATGCCTCAAGTTCAGTGTTAAATGGAGTTTTAGTAACCTAATGATTCCCAACAGGCCAACTTGTCAAATTGACGGATCAAACAAGATTTAGCCTAGCCATAAAACTAGTCTTAATTTTCCGTTCATAATTAAGCTTTAGCTAGTTTTGGTTTGACAATGTGAATTAATGGTTTTTCTATGCAAGAGTAAATTAGGCATCCAAATGCAAGGGCTGTTAAAGCAATAAAAATTCCCGTAAAATTGATGAAGAAAATATTTTGAGTTGATTCCGGAAAAAATTTTAATATTAGTTTTGTAATATTATTAATGGCAAAACCATGCATTAAATAAATCGAGTAAGATGCATCACCTATATAAGTTAAAATACTAGGTACATTGATATTTTTGTAGGTTTCTAGATATGTGGAGCCTATAACCATTAATAATGATGGGATACCATAGCCAATAATTCGAGATATTTCTACAATTTTATAATTCATATTAATTGCAGATAGAGTGTATAAGAAAATTCCCACACATAATAGTGCCATTCCCTGATTACTGCTACTTTTGTATTTAGATACAATAAATGCTGCCAAACATCCTAAAACAAATTCTAGATTGTGTTCGTTAAAAACAAACTGTATTAATAAATCGCTTTGGCTTAAATCTATCAACCCAGTGAAATTTGCCAGGGTACCCAATATCCAAGCAGCAATAATTAAAAAAGACCATCTAGTCGATATTGCCATTAGTATACCGAACATGATGTAAAAGAAAACTTCAAAACTTAGTGTCCAACTCACACCAAGAAAGCTACTAGAAAGGATAGTTCTATCTTGAGGAAACAGTAAAAATGCTTTAATAATTTCTAGGAAACTTCTTTGGCTAACATCCGAGTTATAAGATAGTATCCAAGATGCAGAAATCTTCAGTGTTAATACAACCCAATAAATTGGATAAATCCTGGTAATTCTTTTCCTCAAAAAAGAAAATACCTTATCTTTATTACCAATATCTTTTTGATGAAGATAAAATATGAGGAAGCCACTGAGAACAAAGAAAAAATCTACCCCGGAACCACCAAAATTAAAAATTTTAAACCAAAAATCTTGATTGTAGTTTTGATTATAGATTAAATCACAATGGACAAGTAATATTAATACCGCTGCAAGTCCACGAAATACCTGAAGTAGATTTATTTTTTTGCGTTTAGTTGAAATATTAGACATAGGTTTTCACTGAAATGCAAAATTAGATCAAATGTAATTTTTACTAATAAAGGTATTTTCAATAGTTTAATCCTGGATTAAATTATTTAGGGCTTACGCAACTGGCATGTTTTCTTGTAGGGTGCTGTGACACTTTGCCTGATTGATTGTTAACCCAATAATAAGGTTGAGGTGTCACGCACCACCGGCATATTGTGACAATTGCGTAAGTCCTGTTATTGAAAATAGATATTTCGTTAGTCTCTTTGAAAGGGTTAGTTATCTTGCTAATACCATCAAGGAGTATCCACCTAGAATACGAACTGCTAGATCTTGATTAATTGCATAAAATATTTTTCTGGGAATACGTGCTATATGATTTCTAATAGATTTTGCTGGTAAATCAACATATCCAGCGGTGTAGAAGTAATCTATAATTTCATAGCCAGTATCTCTTAAAGATTCCAAAGCAGTTTCTTTAGTAAAGTAATGTATGTGTCCTACAGATTTTCGTAGATCCATAATTGGACTACTACGTAAAACGCTTTGTACAGAAATATCCAACGGAATATGAAAAATTTTATATTCACTCTTTGCTTTTATTTCTTTGATAAAATTAAAATAATCTTCTAAATGTTCTATTAAATCAATTGCCAAAATAATATCAAAAGATACATCTCTTTTGTATTTAATATCTGTAAGTTCAAACTGCAAATTTTCATTAGATATTGAACAACATAAATCAAAAGCTTGTGGAGAAATCTCGTAGCCCCAGAATTTACAATCATGACTCATTTTTTCTTGAAGTTGCTGTAATATCCCTCCAGCACCACATCCAACTTCGCAGATACTTCTGGGTGCAAGCTTATTTTTTTGCATTATTCTGATAATATGCTCTGCTTTCCAAGGAGAATCCTCCAAATGCCAAGTTGGATTCTCTTGGAGATATTTACCATCGGTATATATTTGAGTAGATATCATTTTGAAACTCCTGTAGTAGAAAATATATTAGTTTTGAAAACAAAATATAGGGTTCCGGTTTGATTTGTGTATGCCCTTCAGGCACACTACGTGAACGCGTAAGCGTGGCGAAGCCTTAATCATTCGTGGGGATAGGGAACAGAAAGTGTACGCTCGTTTTTTTCAAAAATCAAATATGAGTCCTATATTACAATACTCAATTTTTTGTGAGATAGTTGTGCTGATTAAAAATAGTATTCTCATTTTCAGTTTTTCGCTCTTTCCAATCCCAACCAACTAATGCTACTAGTAAGAACCAGTAGAAGAAAAGGGTTGTATGAGTTAAAATATTGTCAGTTAACATTCCCAACATTAATCCCATAAAAATACCAATTAGAATTATACAAAGCTCTCTTTTGGAACTGTTTGGAGGTGAAGAAGATGTTAAATTCATTAGGTAAAAAACTTGACCACCAATAATACTTAAAAAAGCTACTAGCCCTACAATTCCTCCTTCGACTAAAGCGCGGATGTAATCATTGTGTGCATAGAGATCAAAGTGCGTTAAGTGACGAGCAGTATTCAGACCATAACCAAGAATTGGATAATGTTGCCAAGCTTCTAACAACAAACTCCATTGAGCAATTCGCCAGTTGAAACTGTTGCCGTCTGATGATGATAAAGTAATAGCTCTCGATATATCAATATCTGGATTCAGTAATGGAGTTTCATATATGGAAGTAAGCCGTTCCTGTCCAAATTCTGTACTAGCAAATAGTCCTATAACCAATGCGAATAGTAAAATTCCGCCTATCAATTTCATTAAGTTTAATCTAGGAGAAATTAAAACTAGTATCAAAACCAATAGCATTGCTAAAACAGTCAAAGCTTTGGTAGATACTAAGAAAAATACAAGTGTACTAAGCAATAGTAGCCACGGTAATTTCCTGGGTGATTGACTTATTTTCCAAAAAGTTAAGCCAATGAATAGTAATAAAAATGATGCAAAAGTAGCTGGATGCCCAAGAGTACCGTTAATTCGCGATCCAGCTTCTACAACTCCCTCTGTTTGAAAAACTAAAAAGGGAGGAAGAAGTGATGGAGGTATTATTATCTGGATTACTGCTACAGTCAATGGTATGCAGAGACTGAGGAACAACATATTAATAATACTCTCTGGCTGAACTCTATTTTTTAGTTGCATTATCAACAAATAGATCATCAACCAGGAAAATAGGCGCACCCATTCGCGAATACCATCTAATAAATACGAAGCGTCTAGTCCTAATCCCCCAAGAGGTAACAGTACTATCCATAGCCCCTGTAATAAGATCCATCCTGCAAAGCACCACCAAAATTTATCTACATATACCCGTTGTCCTGTTAACAACTTGAGGGTTACATATAACACCGTTAATAAATCTAAACCAATGGCAAATGCTGCTGGTATTTGGTAGTCGGAGAAAATATCAAGGGAGCTACGCAGGATTAACAAACTCATCACAGCTTGCTCAAATTTGGCAAAAAACCAGACAATCACTGCTACCGCTAATAAAGCCGCACCGACTAACAGGGGATTTATCCCAGTGAGGAAACCAATAATTAACCCTACAACAATACCTCCCAAGGCGACAAAAAATGTCAGTCGGGAAGAAAGATTTGAGCTTTGAAGTTTTAACATTGTTATCGATATCTCAAATCATCAATCTCACTTTCGGCTTTCGATTCTTTGGCACCAGATGCAGCCAAACGCTTAACTGGTTTTTCTAGGACTGGTTGATAACCCTTCACAGGGTAACGATAATACCTTTCTCTCAATCCAGTAATTCCATTCACTGCTACTCCTAAAATTGGTATTCTGTTCTTATTCAGTTCTGATACAGTTCTTTGTAATGCTTCTTTGATAGTAAAGCTGGGACGGGTAACCATAACCAACCCATCACTGTATTGCCCCAATGTGGCAGCATCAGCAGAAGCACTCAAAGGAGAAGTATCTACAATCACACAATCATAACTATTTTGAGCTTCTGCTAGGAGCGATCGCATGGCTTCGGATTCTAGCATTTGCGATGGTCTACCGTATAATTGACCACATGGTAGTATAAATAAATTTTCTACTGCTGTGGTCTGTACGGCTCCTTGCAAGGTATTTTTACCATGAAGCACATCTGTAATACCCATTTGTGCATCTATCATAAACAGATTGTGCTGTACGGGTCGGTGCAAATCGGCATCAATAATCAGTGTTCGCCGAGATAACATGGCAGAAGTTGCAGCTAGGTGGGAAGCAACCACTGATTTTCCTTCACCAGAGATTGTACTACTGACGACGATCAGCTTTAATTTCTCAGGGCTACGAAACTCCAGATTCTTAAACAGCATCCGGTAAGGTTCCACAAAACCCATTTTGTCTAAGAATTTATCAGCAGGTTTGAGCACTAAGGCCGATTCTGGTAAATGAGGTAACACTCCCAGCAATGGTAATTTTACCAATTCCTCAGTCTCCAATGGATCTTGCAGTGTATTATCCATTACTTCTAGTAAGAGAATTACACCAATAGCGAGGATGCTGCCAAACACACCAGCCAATACTAATACCAAAGGTGGTTGGGGGGATGTGGGTAGTAGTGGTGGTCTTGCCTCTTCTATCACCCTGAGGTTTTCTACTTTTTGTGCTTCCGCAATCCGTGCTTCTTCTAATTTACCTTGTAATATTCTTAAGGACTGGGCAGATTCTTCCCGTTCTCGGACAAGTTTAGCTAATGGTTGTTGTTTAATTGGTAGTTGGGTGAGGCGATTCTGCAAATTCACCCGTTCAGTTTGTACAGATTTGAGCCTATTTGTCAGGGCTACCCGTTCAACTTCTGTATTTACCAATTGGGAGGTGAGTTCTTGGCTAATTTGGTCGGCGGCGACATCTTTTGTCGGCACCCCTTGATTCCCTGGTGAGAGGCGCTGAAGTTCCTTTTGATACAATGAATTCAGCCCATCTTGCTCTTGAAGTAGCTTAGTTACGGTGGGATGGTCATCTGTCAAGGTCACCCGAGCTTCAACTATTTTTTGCTGTGTTTCTGCTAGTTTTGCCCGTAATTGCCGCAATTCTTCATCCTGACCACTACGCACGTTAGCATAGGCATTACCTAGGTTTCCTGCTTGGGTAATTTGTCGTAGGGAGGCTTCCCTTGACTTTACTTCTTGCAGTTGACCCATAAGAGTACGCTCTTGCCCTTCTAAGGTGGCTAAACTTTCTACCAAGCTTCTGCTTTGTTCGTCAAAAGAAACTATACCGCTTTTTTGTCTATATCGGTTTTCCGCCGCCGCAGCTAATTGCCAGCGCATTCGAGCTTTAGGAACTTCTGTTTTTTCCAAAAATTCCCGTACTTTTTTCGCTTCTGATTTGATGATTGTAATATTTTGCTCAAGCATGGCCTGGGAAACCGCATTCAGCATTTTGGCAGCTAAATTCGGGTTTTCATTGGCATAGCTCAATTCGATAATATTAGTTGTTGGTATATTTTTTACTTTTAAGTCTTTGACCAGGGCTTCAGTCAGTGCAGCAGTTGTCAGCTGGTTAGAATTTGGTAAAGCTATGGCGATCGCTCGTTCTAAAACAGGTTGGGATTTGGCTAATTCTGCTTGATCGGATGCCGGATCTGGACCACCAAAATGACGAGATACTTGTGTCAAGTTCCGACCAAATTCGGAAACGCTAACTCGTTTGTCATCAAGCATCAGTCGCGTAGATGTTTCATACATCCGTGGAGCGACCATTAGATAAGCAATCGCTCCAGCAATAACAGCGGAGAATGTGACTACAGCGGGCAAGGCACGCCGTTGTAAGACTACTGGTAAGGATGAAATACCTTTTTCCATAGGAAGTTTACTCTAGTTTTGTTCGGAAGGTAAATACACTCTCAAGAATTAATCAGGACTTACACACTCTACAAATTGGTTGTTAGTTACCTATGAGTGGGATGGGATTTTTGTCGTAAATAGAGTGACATAACCCAATTCGTTGCTCAATATCAATCAAGTTTAAATGGTTGAAAGTCACCATATTTCGTATTTCTTGTCAATGTATAAGTCCTATTTGATAGTGTCTACTTATACCTGTATTACCCTTGCATGGATGAGGATTGCTGTACTTTCTTTGTGACTTATAGCATTTTTTCCTTACTGAGAGCCCCAGCTAGTCCAGTAGAAGAGCTAGATTCAGTCAGATCGATTTTTTGGGGATAATTCAAAAGACTTTTGTATAATTTCAAAGTATCAGATGTAATTTGATCCCAGCTATAGTTTAACTGTACGTACCTTTTTGCTGTTTGAGCCATCACAGACAATTCCTGGGGATGGTGGATAGCCCAATCAATGGAATCTATACAAGATTCTAGGTTTCCTGCTTCAAAAAGCGTTCCCTTTCCTCCATTAATCAATTGCTGATGAGGTGGGATATCACTTGCTAATACAGGAATACCTTCTTGCATTGCTTCGAGCATAGCTAAAGGTAATCCTTCCAAATCAGAAGGTAGGACAAATAAACCAGCACCCCGAACAATTTCCCACAAACGAGCACCCCGTAATTCTCCCGCAAAAATTATATCGGGATTATTTGCTACTTTCTCTAGTAGATCGGAGGTAAACGACTTTGTATCGCTGACTCCACCAGCTAGTACTAGTTTCCATCCTTGTGGCTTGAGAGCACTAAAGGCTGTTACCAATAAGTCAGGACATTTTTCTGGCACTAACCTACCTAAAAATATCAGATAACGTCCTTGTTTTAAACCCAAAGATTTTCCGTAATTAAATTGGGCATCGGAATTACCATACTCAGCGGGTGCATTGGGAATGTAAACTGTCCTACGCCCATAGGTTTTGAAGAAGTAGTCGTGTAATGCTTCTGATACTACAACTATGCCATGGGCACAACGTACTGCTGTTTTTTCCCCCATTTTGATCAAGCGGGTGGAAAAATTTCCCCATTTTGCCCTTTGCCAGTCTAATCCTTGGCAGGTAACTACCACTTTCGCTGATGTTGCAATTCTAGGTAAGCAGGTAAATAAAGATGGCCCTAGGGCATGGAAATGAATAATGTCATATTTTTTACCACTAGCTACCATTGCTCCTAAAGCTGAGGTGACGAAAGCGTCTACACCTTTAGTTTCCCAACTGGGCAAAGATATAACGTTAACCCCTTCGTAATCGTAGTTCTCTAGCCACCCAAATTCTGTGTAAGAACAACGGGCAAATAAATCAACTGTGTGACCCTGTGCAACTATTCGTGGATATAACTCTGCACAGTAATGCTCAATACCTCCTTGCTTTGGGGGTAGACCTTTGGCTCCAATTACAGCTATTTTCATAATAATTACCCTAGATTTCCTAATTAGATAGTTATAATTTATACAGGAAGGTGTCAGAATTCGCCGGTAAAAATACTTGTTCTCTTCGGATCAAAAAGTATTTTCTGAGATATTTTAGTTTTTCTAGATTTTGTCCTAACTGAAAAATAAATTTTCGTTTAACTTAATCTGATTATTGACTATCATTCTCAAAATTTTGACCCTACAGGAGACTTGTAACGCTGTTTCCAGCGACTAAACATATCATCATATACGTCCTTGACAACAGTACAAGCTGCATAGGGATGTGCAGTGCGAATACAGGATTCCCGGGGATAATTCTCTGGATGTAGTACAACTTTCCGTAGAGCATTTGCGATGGCATCTGGTGTGCGTTCATCACACACTATGCCACTATCAGCAGTCAATAGTTTAGGTGTTTCACCACATCTAGTTGTAACTACGGGTGTGCCACATGCTAATGCTTCTAATACCACTAAAGGCAAGCCTTCATAGGCACTACTCAGAACAAATGCATGGGAAACTCGATGCAATTTAGCCAATGCATCAGGTGCTATAGCTCCCAGCATTGTCACTTGCTTTTCTATACCCAATCGACTAATTTCTGCTGTCAATGGTGATGCTAATTCCCCATCCCCTGCAATCAGTAAATGTACTGATGGTTCCTCCATGGCTGCTAATGCACGTACTAATAGTAAAGGATCTTTTTGTGGGTGCAATCTGCCAGCAAACAAAATGAAACGTGTTTGCTCATCTAAACCCAATTGTTTGGTTAATTTATATTTCTGTGCCTCCGTAGTTTCCCTATCCCAAGGATAAAAAATTTCATTATCAAAGGAGTTTTTGATGTAGGCTATGCGATGGGCAATGCTGGGATAGCGTTTACGGTACATTTGTGCCGCATCTGTGTTGCACGAAAGTATCTGGTTAAATTGTCCCACTAAACTCTTTTCCAAGGCAAAATATGCAGCCGGAAATCTCCGCCATAAAATTGCTTTTTTATTTCCTACAGCTTGCATCTGGGTTTGGATGTCATTATGAATAAATAGAGCTTTTTCCCCTTGCCAATGACGGGTAACCAAGGTGGGTTCTAACCGATGAAAGTGCATGAAGTCCGAGGTGAAGCAATATTTCCTCAAGGCTGCGGTGTATTTAATGGTTGTGGGAATTAAGCTCCTGACGTTATCATCCTTCAGTGCCAAGACGGGAAGAAATTCCAGCTCCCTACCTGCAAATTCTTTAGTTTGCCATTTACCAATCTTTTCTTTTTGAGGATCTGCTGTTCCCACTAAACGCACTACAAATTCTTGGGGTGCATATTTAATAAAAGTATTGATTAGTGTTTGAATCCCTCCGATTGTTTTATTCCAAGGATTGTATTGGTAAAAAATGGTCAGAGTTGGTTTTTTCATTTCATACATCCTGGAAGCACTCGTATTGCACAAATGTTATAGCTATTTTTCATCATTAAAATTTTTTTAACCTTTTATTCATACTTCAATACTTACACACATTTTCTTTACAGTTCGCTTCATGTTTTCTTTACAAATGACTCGCATTTTGATTAGTTTATTTGCTGTTTGATCGAAATAAAAATAAATTTGCTGCAGAATAAGTAGAAAATATTTTTTTTGTCTTATTCTTCCCACAATAAGTTTAAACGTTTACCTTCACTAACTGTCTTATTCTTCATAATTTAGAAGAAATGTTGTTTGCAACTTGATTATTAATCCATTCAAGAATGCTGCACACTACAAAATAATGATATATGAACAACATTTAGTCATACTCATTGATTCAGCACTATTTTTATCATTCTTTACACTTTCGTTCGCAAAAACGAAATAATTTATAAATGGCACATACGATTAGCTCACTTGAAAGTGAGCATCATCAAAAAAATGACTTCAATTACATCTGCCTATTTATACTGTTGGATTTACAAGTAAAGCAAGACGTGATTGTAGTAATTAAACTCCAAGGATAAATAATAATTGGCAGAAAACTAGCATACTCTCAGGGACTATATGATTATTTCATTAGTCCTTGAGAATTCACATTAACATATATTTTGCAACCAAATTTTCAGATAAAAATGATTTTCACTGATTCTTTATAAAGTATTGATGAGAGCTATATTTGCACTTATTATGATTTTGTATATGTGGACTACTATATTTGTGACCTACTAATTGTGCGAAACCCACTTGAAAACTGCAATTATGCTTATGTAGTGGCAAGAAAATAATAGCATCACAGAAGTATCTTCATGGGTGATTGAGTATTGAACAGCAACAAATGCCTTTACATAAAGTTCATAAATCCACAGTAGAATACTCGTGGATATACCAGGCAATGATGTTACAGACAAATTCCCAAACCAACCTGTTTGGAAATTGGTAGGATTGGACAAATCCTGGGATTATTTTCCGGCAGCGCAAATGTCCGGCAGCGAACAGCAGCCGGTAGTGCGTTTATGGTTATTGCTAAGGCTCCTGAAGTATTCTGATGGGATCAACTAATGGGAGTTTTGGACTTCCACAGAAATAAACCAGGAACTAAGTAATAATACAGCCCTAATTACTCACAATCAGGGAATTTTGATAATAAATAACCGGGTGGGAACAGGTGATAGGGAACAGGGCACAGGGAAAAGTTTCAGCATTCTGCCCATATTTGTATTATTAGCACCGCAAGATGCCTGCACCACAAAAAATTTTTGGATATTTTTTTATGCATGAAAACTTTTATAATTAACAGCATTACCCCTAGTGGTTCATCGCATAAAATATGATGGGTTGGATGTAGGAACCGCAAAGGCGCAAAGGGCGCAAAGTCAGGAAAAAAGAAGAGAAATAGGGATATTCAATTTATCCATCAAAACTAATGCGATGGAGCACTA
>JASJCX010000089.1 GCA_030065255.1 Calothrix sp. MO_167.B42
TGCACTCCGCCATAACCTGACGCGCCGACAATGCCAATGGGTACGCGTCTAAAATTGCCCATGATATAAAATCCTTATCTTTAAATATTATTGGGGTTTTTGCTGTTCTCTAACCATTCGTGACTACTGTCACTACTTGACCGAAGAGGCAGAGGGGAAGGGGGCACCGGAGCAGGGGAGCAAGCCCTTCTCCTGTGGGTGAAGGAAGGGTCACATGGTTGAAGCCCCTCCCTTATGTGGGCACTTAACTGGGGCGGAGTACAAGCTCCGTCCATGGCTCTCCCCCTTGCTCCAAAGCCTCCCTGCTCCCCTGCCTCTTTTGACACCCACAGGGGTAGCTACCTCAACTGTGTTGCCACACCGTAATTACTAAAAATAAATTTTAGTGGCACATATTTCCGTTATGTTATCAAAATCATTGCTATTGTCGTACTTTTGTCTATTAAAGGAGTTACAATCAATTTATAAGCATTTGTTAAAAAAATTTACTTTTCCTAGCTGGAAGTCTCTGTGTCGCAGTTTAATAATGAACGGCAATCAGCACAAGTAGGGGAATCCGACGCTAGTCCTAACCCCAATGGTGCACCATTGCCACCCTCCGATTTTAAATTTGATTCCATTAATGACGCTTTAGCTGACCTGAAAGCGGGTCGTATGGTTGTGGTAGTAGATGATGAAAATCGCGAAAATGAAGGCGATTTGATTTGTGCTGCCCAATTTGCAACCCCCGATACCATTAATTTTATGGCGGTGGAAGCTAGGGGATTAATTTGTTTGGCAATGATGGGCGATCGCCTAGATCAACTAGATTTGCCATTGATGGTAAGTAATATTACGGATACGAATCAGACTGCATTTACTGTCAGTATTGATGCGGGACCCCAGTTGGGAGTCACTACTGGAATTTCGGCGGAAGACCGTGCCCGTACTATTCAAGTGGCGCTGAATCCAGATACTAAGCCAGAAGATTTACGCCGCCCCGGTCATATTTTTCCAATTCGCGCCAAAAAAGGTGGTGTATTAAAAAGAGCTGGACATACGGAAGCAGCCATAGATTTAGCAAGATTGGCAGGATTATATCCATCGGGGGTAATTTGCGAGATTCAAAACCCTGATGGTTCTATGGCACGTTTACCTGAATTAATTGAATATGCTCGCTATCATCAGCTGAAAATTATTAGTATTGCCGACTTAATTAGTTATCGCCTACAACACGATCGCTTGGTGGTGCGGGAAACTGTGGCCGAGTTACCCACCGAGTTTGGTCATTTTCAAATTTACGCCTATCGCCACACCTTGAATAATTCCGACCACGTTGCCATTGTGAAGGGAAACCCTTCTGAGTTTGGGGATCAGCCGGTAATGGTGCGGATGCATTCAGAATGCTTGACTGGGGATTCTTTGGGTTCCCTGCGTTGCGATTGTCGGATGCAGTTACAAGCCGCGTTGAAAATGATTGAAGGTGCAGGTCAAGGTGTTGTTGTATACTTGCGTCAAGAAGGGCGGGGTATTGGCTTGGTAAATAAATTAAAAGCCTATTCCTTGCAGGATATGGGACTGGATACAGTGGAAGCAAACGAGCGTTTGGGATTCCCTGCGGACCTACGGGACTACGGCATGGGGGCGCAAATGCTGATGGATTTGGGGGTGCATAAGATTCGTTTAATTACCAATAACCCCCGTAAAATTGCGGGACTTAAGGGTTATAGCTTGGAAGTTGTGGATCGGGTTCCCCTGCTGATTGAATCCAATGACTACAATTCTTATTATTTGAACACCAAGGCGCAAAAATTGGGTCATATGCTATTGCAAACCTATTTGGTGACGGTAGCCTTGCATTGGGAAGATGAACCCCAAGGGGTTGCAGAACGTTACCAAAGGTTGGAAAAATTGCGCCATCTCAGCAAAACCCATAATTTATTATTACAGGAAGAAGCCCGTCCAGTGGCGATCGCTTTATTTGATAAACCTTCCTTAACTGTACACTTGGGTTTAGATCAGCCCCAAGTTGCCGATCCCGATTGGTATCAACAACAAGGCCATCCTTACCTACAAGCGATCGCAAAAATTTTAGATGATGTGGTGAGTTTACCTTATATCCAGAAGTTAGAATTTCTGGTGTCTCCCGGCACAGATCCCTTGAGTCATTTACAGGTACAGTGCGATCGGCAGAGTTTTCCAGTGAGTCAGTTACCTTCCTCTATTTGCGACAATTTGGAAACGCAGCAGATTTATAGCTTTGGTAAATAGTTAAAACTAGCATAGTCCTCTTGTGTCACTCTCTGAACAGCTTTATAATTTTCAATTTCTGTAACTCTTGTGTGTCAAGTGATTGCTCAGTTATTTTTGAATAGGGTTCTCACAAAATGGGAGAATAACGGAATTTTGATTCCAAGCATCTCAACCTATTGATATTACGTCTGTTTAAAACTTTCTATTAATAAGAAAAGACGGAGGGTGACACAAGAGGGATAATTTATAGCTTTAGCCATTTCGATTAGGACATTAAGATTTAATAAGCAAAGGGAAAATATTAAAGTCTACTTCCCTGGTTACGGCTATAACCCTGTTCTGTCACTCTGGGAAAATAAAAATAAAAGCCAAATTTTCAACTGTATATAAATCGGGCATTTGAGCGTTTATTTTGAAACAGAATGCTTGGAATCAAGATTTTTCGTAAAATTCTTATTCTGTAAGCATCCTAGATTATTCTCTTCCAAAAGTGATAAAAGAGGGATAATTTCAACCCCACACCCGACGCAAATTCAACACAAAGCCGGGTAATACCTCCTCACCTGACACGAGGGTGGGATTGTCCAACACTTCCACTTCTAAACCTCCTGGTCGATAAATTTCTACTTGTCGCTGCTGTGGATTGAGTAACCAACCAAGAGAAGCACCATTCTCAATATATTCTCTCATCTTCTGTTGCAACGTCTCCAGCCGATCTGAACTAGACCTTAACTCAACAACAAAATCGGGGCAAATATTAGCAAAAGTTCCTTTTTGTTCCGTCGTCAGTGTATCCCAGCGTGCTTTGCTCACCCAAGAAGCATCAGGAGAACGATTAGCACCATTGGGTAAAATAAAGCCCGTAGAAGAATCAAAAGCTTCACCCAAATCTTCATTTTCTTCGTACCAGCGATCTAGTTGTCCGGTGATACTGCGGTTGCGCTTCCCAGTTTCCCAACCCGTTGGTGGGTTCACAATTAACTCTCCTTGTGCGGTTCTTTCCAGTTGCAAATATCGGTTCACTGCTGCCAAAGCTGCAAACTGTTCTTGGGTAACATACAATCCAATGGATGATGGTAACTCTATGGATAAGGTTTGATTCTCCGGACTTGTGGGTATTTGTACCATCTTGACATGAATCTAAAATAGAGATTGCAGGAAAAATGCTTATACCAATTCTGTATAAAGATGCGCCAAATTCAAGAATTTATTAACCGCGAAGGCGCAAAGTACACAAAGAAAGAAGGAAATAGGAGAGTCAGAAATTTAGCGCAGCCTCACAAAGAAATGGTATTACCTATTAATTAACATATTCTACAAAAATACAAGCTTCCAAGCGATCGCTCCGCAATAGTTGCTCATGATTTAATTAGGGTAATATCTATATTTGCAATGATGGCTGTTCTGGGCGATTTTTACACTGAAAATGAATCAGAATTAGAAGAAGAAACCAGTATTGATTTCCGCCCAAATAAATGTTTTTACCAATCTATCTGTCAATTAACTCATAACAGTACAAACGGTTTTCATGAATCCCTGTCACAATTTTAAGGTGTTCTTCGTCTTAGGTAAATAGAGACTGGAGAACCAAAAATCAACTATGAAACTACTGGAGATTCAATCGAGTGTTCGTCAAGAAGGCTCTATCTCTCGTGCCTTGAGTGCCGAGTTTATCCAAGTTTGGCAAATGTCTAATCCCAATGCCGATTGTAAAATGCGTGATGTTGGGATAAATCCACCTGCCCATCCAACAGCACTCTGGACTCAAGCAAATTATACTCCACAGGAGATGCGATCGCCTTTTATGATAGCTGCACTTGCTGATTCCGAAACACTGATTGAGGAATTACTGTGGGCAGATTGCTTGTTGCTCGGTGTGCCGATGTATAATTTGAGTGTGCCATCAACATTAAAAGCCTATTTAGATAATGTTGTTCGCATCAATCGCACCTTTTGTTTCGACCAAACCACTTATAAATTTAAAGGACTAGCAACAGGTAAAAAAGCCTTAATTATTACACCGAGTGCAGGTAATTTTGCGGTGGGGACGGACTTGGATAATATGAATTTCTGCGATACTTATTTGCGATCGCTTCTCAAGTTTATTGGAATTGATGACATAACAGTTGTGCCTGTACCCGACCAGTTTATGGCGGATGAAGTTCGCCAAACAGAGATAGCAAAAGCACGAACTAGGTTGATGGAAGTAGCAACAGATTGGTAGCACATGGAAAGCCTAGAGATATTTAATCAATATCGTTCCTTACTATTTGCGATCGCCTATCGAATGCTTGGCAGTGTTACCGATGCCGAGGATATTATGCAGGAAGCTTGGATACGCTGGCAATTAAATCAGGCACAAGTAGAATTCCCCAGGGCTTTTCTATCCAGCATTGTTACTCGTTTGTGTATTGATAGGCTTCGTTCTGCCCGCGTCCAGCGAGAAAAGTATATGGGAATTTGGTTGCCAGAACCATTCATAACTGAACAGGTTAATGATGTTGAAGATAATGCTGAGTTGGCAGAATCCTTATCCTTTGCCTTTTTAACCATGCTTGAATGTTTATCACCAACAGAACGAGCCATCTTTCTGTTACGGGAAGTTTTCAATTATGATTACGCCGACATTGCCAAGATGGTGGGAAAAAGTATTACTAATTGTCGTCAAATTGCTCGCCGTGCCCGTCAGCACCTTTTTCAAAACAAACATGAAAACAGACAGAATAACAGCTTATCTATTCAACAAAAGGAGAAAATAGTTGAACAATTCTTGACCAGTTGGAATCAAGGAAATTTGCATCAGCTTGTTGCTCTAATGGCAGAGGATATTACCTTTTGGTCGGATGGTGGTGGTCAAGTGACAGCAGCACAGAAACCATTACATAGCTGTCAAAAAGTGGCTCGTTTTTTGATAGCTCTTCGACGTAGTCCCTTGGTGACTAAATTTAGTTCTCAAATCGTTCAGATTAATGGTCAACCTGGTATTTTGAATACTGTTGAGGGAACTCCTCAAAGCATTTTCAGTTTTGACCTAGGAATGGAGACAATTTCTGCTATTTTTGCAGTAGTTAATCCAGAGAAACTAAAGGCAATTCAGCATAACGCATTTTCTCCCAATTGAAACCCTTGGTTATTTTTGGTTCATTGTTTATATCCTTGTGGTGAGCATTTTAACCAGAGAATGCCCGATCTATTTGTATATATAAATTTTCCACACCTAAATTATTATCTAATACCACATCGGCACGGGCTACTTTTTCCTGTAGGGGCATTTGACTGTTAATTCTTGCCTCCGCTTGTCCTATACTTAAATGATTGCGCTGCATTAACCTGGTTAATTGTTGTTGTCGATCGCAGTAAACTACCCAAATTTCTGTCACTAAATCTGTAATTCCGGCTTCAAATAATAAAGGCACAACTAATACTAGTGTTTTTACTGATGAATTATGGATTTGATCTAGAAAGCGATCGCGCACGTAAGGATGAATTAATCCCTCTATATAAAGCCGTTCTGCTGGTTGATTAAAAATGATTTCACCCAATTTTTGACGATTGAGACTATTGTCTGCAAGTAAAATTTGTGACCCATGTTTTTGGGCGATCGCATCTAGAATTGGCGAACCCACAGCCACCGCATCCCTAGCGTAGATATCAGCATCTAAAATCGGTAAGTTGTAAGTTTTGGCCAGATAATTAGCGACAGTTGTTTTACCTGTGGCAATACCACCAGTTAAACCGATAATGCGTTTTTTCATTGGACCTTGGCAACGGATGTATTATTTGTTGGAAATACATGTAATTTACAAATCAAGAATAACGGATATCATGAAACTGATTGTAATTTCGGTGTTGCATAAATGCGGGATGAATTAGCATTTGAAACTATTGAAAAATCCTTAAAAATTTAGTGAAATCATCCCCTGATTCAGCAACACGGTAATTTCCCTGTAAATAAAGTATTTCCCGTTAAAGGTTGATATTCACCTTTTAAGCAGCGTCAAATCAATTCTCGACTAGGACTCTTGGAGCCAATCAGCGCACTAATAAAAACACTGGTATTAACCACAATTTTAATCGCCATGGGGTTATAATACCATGGCATGGCATAACCATCTGTTCCAGCTTGGGGGAAGGACACAGCGTGAGTATATGGTTAGGCAAGCATGCCTGGCCTATAACCTATCAGAGATTTTCGCAATAATGATGTGGTGCAAGATGTGTGATTATACTTTGAGATAGTGAGTATCTAAAAAATAAAACAGATGAGCAACAAAGAAATTTTCCAAGAGATTGCTTCTGAAATACAATTGTTTCAGAATATTGAACAAAAAGAAAGTTTTTTATTTGTCATAGGAGCTTTGGTTTCTAGGCTCATTAGTTTGCAGAAGGCAGCAGAAATTATGCAAATTGAACCTGATGTTTTTCTGCAACTTTTGGACTGGATGGGAATTGATTTTTCTTATTTGTCTTCCGAAGATATAGCTATCGAAAGAAACTGGTAATAAATTAGTGAAAATTGTCTTTAATTCTTCTCCTCTTATATTTTTAGCACGATTGGATTTTTTGGCAATATTTATTGAATCTGGGGATGAATTCTATTTACCACAAGTTGTCAAAGAGGAAATTAATACCAAGCAGGATGAAGCCAGTAATTATATTGATAGATTAGTTGCGAATCATCAATTAATAGTTCAAGGAGTAAAATTACTTTCTTTAGCTCATCGTATTAATGAACATTTAGGACGCGGAGAATCAGAAGCTATTGCTCTAGGTGTAGAGTTACAAACAGATTATTCTGGATGATTTTGCTGCCAGAAAAGAGGCAATGCGATTAGGATTAAATGTTAAAGGCTCTTTGGCAATTATCAGAAAGCTACATATAGACGGTAAAATAAGAATAGATAATTTAGAGCAGTTATATCAACAGCTAATAGACATTAATTTCAGAGTTAAACGTGAAATTTTCGATGCTATTTTTGAAAATTGTTCGTGATGAAAAACTATTCTTGACATTTACAGGACTTACGCAAGTGTCACAAGCACAGCTTTAATTTCAGCTCGTAATAGGCACTTTAGTTGAGAGCATCCCAATTTTTCAAAAATATGTCGTAGTGGGAGCCGGAAAGCTCCCTTGACATCAAACGCACAGCAAGATGCCCGCACTACAAATTTAAACATTTGGGATGCTCCTCTTTAGTGTCCAAAATAAGGGATAATATCATGTCCGGATAATTAGTTGCGATATAAAATCAACATGATTTTTATATTTCAAAATCTCAGCGTTATTTTTATCGTAAGTGTTCAAGCGGACATGATATAAATCCCTTACTACAAACAAAATAATATGCCAGCTGCATAAGTCCTAATTTAATGGGGGGAAGGGCACGGCATGGGTAAAATTATTGCAGATGAAAATATATTGTAGATGCCGTGCCCCTACAGGTTTAATCGATAGAAAATCACCTTCCCTTTCCAATCTTCTTCCACAAATACCAAATACTCCCCATTCCGACGACGCACCGCCCGAATACCATAGGGAATATCAATCCAACCACTTTCCCCCGCTACCTCTTTCCCTGGCTTGAGAGTCTTCACCAATTTTCCTGTATCTGCCCGATAAATATAAACCTCCGCCGTCTTAAAAGTAACTAAAAAGACATAATCCCCCGCTACACTCATACTCGCCGTCAGCAACTCCTCCTTTCCCTGGGGATTATAGGGAACTTGTAACCGCCACCGCAGTCGGGGATTTCTCTTACTCCACCCGTCATACCTAAGTAGTTCCGAACCATACCACTTAGAGTCATCCCTGGTAGCTGGGTGTTCCTTGGTAAACCCAGACAAATACATGGTGTCAGTTTCTGGTATATATTCAATCCGGCGTAAATCAGTAAAAATACTAGGATTTTTCTGCTTCTCCATTGTACTGTAGGTATAGATGGGATTTCCCTGCAAATCCACTCCCTGCACCGGATAATGGCGAATTCCCACACCATCTTGAGTCCGCAATGTCTTCCACACATCCCCTCTACTATCTACCCACCAACCACCAAGGTAGGGATAATCCTGGCTACTGTCATACTCCCCCTTATCAAAAGCACCATTACCATTTCGATCGCGCCATATCCATTCTCCCTGATTTGGTTGCAATGGGGGCCAATTCCCAGAAATTGCTTTACCACCCCTACCATTTGTCCCTACAAACATCCCCGCAGGGATGGCAATTTCCCCGTCTGTTTTACTATTGAAGCGATAAATTTCTAGGAAACTATTATACATATCCGTGAGGAACATGAAACGCTTACCCTGGATGCGGCGAAAGAAGACGGAGGTGGGGGAGGTATGTAAGCGAGCATCTTGGGGATATTTAAAGGGATTTAAGGTATACCCTTGATAAGTCCATTGCTTACCCACAGGTTTACTGTAGTTCATGGAAAATCTTTCTTGTTTGGCGAATACATCTAATCCGTCAGTTTGCGGATCGATATCTGCATTATCGACAAAATGCAAACTCAGTAATTGCCATTGTAGTTTTCTTGTAGGGGAGAACTTGCGTAAATCCGTACCACCATGGAAACCACTATTAACATAAATATTCCCCCGGGCATCCGTACCCACACCACTCAAATCATACAACTTCAAATCTGCAATTTTACCCGGAACCCCAGCATAAACACCCCCCCTAATCCCCAAAGTCTCCACTAACTTGGGTGTACGGCGGATATCATAAATCAACACCTGCTGACGGACACCATTATCTGTAACTAATAATCTACCACGTCGATCAAATGCGATCGCAGTTGGTTTCCCTGCATTAGTAATGGTTCCCGGTAATTGCTTCCCAGAGGCAGAATAATTGAGAATCTTATGAGTATTTCCTTGAATCACCCACAAATTCCCCCTCCTATCCGCAGCAATTTTTCCGGGATGGGAAACCGGGAAGGTACGAATTTGTTGACCAAAATTACTGGTACTGTAGACACGAATACGGTTAGTTGCTGCATCGCTGACATATAAACGCTGTTGATTCACAGCCAACCCCGTAATAGCGCCCTTAGTGCTCACAATCAGCATACTCTTATCCCAACCCCGTCCCCCAGAAAAAGGCGCAGGTTTACCAGATAAATTGTATCTGCGCACAGCGTACCAAGTAGTTCCTGGTGGTGGATAATCCCCTGTACCATTTTTTTGGGCCGATTGTTGCATGGCGACATACATATACCTTCCATCAACGGCTATAGCTTTACCCCCATGTCTTCCCCAACCGTGCAAATCCTCAGCCTTACCGATAACATCACCATTTTGATAAATACCGACTTCCCTACCAGCTTCATCCCAAATACTATTGGTATAAACTTTTCCATTCCTAGTAACTTCCATTCCCTCAATCTTGATTTGCACCCACTTATCACCGCCGCCAAAACTATTACCAATCCAGGAAGTTTTGTAAGCGATCGCAGATACTCCACTGGTGGTAAAATAAACCGCTATAATCCCCACAATAATGGGTAAAATTTGGATAATTTTTCTCCGCCAAAAATACCTTGGCAGAGGGAAAGATTTGAGACTTGTAAGTATTTTCATTTTAATAATTTGTATATTTTTCAGCGTCAAGATTAAACTTAATTAATATCTGTAAAAAATCGCAGTAGATGACCGATTTTGACAATAATTCGGTCATTTCAATCAACTTGAGACGAATATTTATATTTAAGTTATCTAATATTTAAAAAAATAAAACAATTTCATCTAAACTTTATCGAAAGAATATATTATTTTTATCCGGATATTTTGATTTATATTTTTCCATACTTTTTAAATATAAACAAAACTAAAAAAGTCAAAATAGATACATCTATTTCATTAATTATTTGTTTTGATGAAAGGGCTAATTATATAGTTCATAATTAACTATTAATTTCTATCAATTTACCTGAAATTAAGAAATAATAGATGTATCAAATAATAACTTCACTACTGCTTTTCGCTATGCAAAAATCTTTCCCTCGACCTATTAAGGAGAGGGATGTCCGTCAGGACAGGGTGAGGTTTTCCTTCTTATTATTGAGTGTATATACATATCTGTATAATCCACAAGCGAATAACCTCACCCTCGCTTTTCGCTACGCAAAAATCTTTCCCTCTCCTTGTTAAGGAGAGGGATGTACGTGAGGATAGGGTAAGTTTTTTCTACTTATGATTAATTCGATAAATGACACACTCTCTCTATCTCTCTTCCTCTGCGCTCTCTGCGCCTCTGCGGTTTAAAAAAAATGAATCACAAAGTATTTATCTAACAATAAATTAAATAATTATGACCACCAACACAATTGATACCAATATATATAATCAACAGCCAAACATATCACCAGCATCAATATTATGCTTAGGATTAGGATGGTTTCCTAAAACACCGGGAGGGCTAGAAAGATATGTATATGAATTAACTCAACAACTAGCAGCTAATCAAGACCAAATAAATTTGTGTGGCATAGATTTACCAGATACAAAATTATATCCAAATATTGACTTTACCAACTTAGCAGTATCAAATGATCCCATCTGGAAAAGACTACATTCTGTCCGTAATAACTTTAAAAAAATAAATACCAAACACATAGATGCAATTAACTTACATTTTGCCCTATATAGCTTACCAATTTTAGATTTACTACCTAAAAATAT
Source organism: Calothrix sp. MO_167.B42 (assembly GCA_030065255.1). GTDB lineage: Bacteria > Cyanobacteriota > Cyanobacteriia > Cyanobacteriales > Nostocaceae > Calothrix_A. Next base: position 10,918 of record JASJCX010000089.1, read on the forward strand.
ACCAATTACCTTTAATTTCCATGGCCCTTGGGCAGATGAAAGCCACGTTGAAGGAACCAATAAACTAGGAGTATTTTTCAAGAGATTGTTTATAGAAAAACAAGTTTATCAAAAATGCGATCGCTTTATAGTTCTCAGTCAAGCATTCGGCAAAATATTACAAAAAAATTATCAAATTCCAGAAGATAAAATTCATGTAATACCTGGAGGAGTTAACATTGATAAATTTAAACCAAACTGCCCACAACTTGAAGCACGAAAACAATTAGGATGGCATCAAGATAGACCAATTATATTTACTTCCCGACGCTTAGTACATAGAGTCGGAGTAGATAAACTACTAACAGCACTGTCAATAATTAAACCAAAAATACCCGAAATTTGGTTAGCGATCGCAGGACGTGGTAACCTACAATCAGCACTACAAAATCAAGCCGTAGAACTGGGATTAAACAACAACGTAAAATTCCTCGGATTCCTCCCAGACGAACACTTACCCCTAGCCTATCAAGCCGCCGATTTAACAGTCATACCCAGCCAATCCTTTGAAGGATTCGGATTAGCCATAGTTGAATCCCTAGCCTGCGGAACCCCCGTTGTATGTACCCCCATTGGAGGAATGCCAGAAATTCTCACACCATTCTCACCAGACTTAATCACCTCATCCACCTCAGCAGCAGATATCGCCACCAAACTATCACAAGTATTGTTAGGAGAAATTCCTCAACCCTCCAGAGAATCATGTCGGCAATACGCAGTAGACAACTTCGACTGGAACAAAATCGCCCAACAAATCCGCCATACAATTTTAGATTTTAGATTTTAGATTTTGGATTGACTCCACAGATAAAAAAGTTTCCTTTCTCTTCTCCTCTCTTCTCTGCGCCTGGAGCGTCTCCCTTCGGGTTGCGCCAGTTGACGGCAGTTGCTTTATGCCGGGAAACCCGTCCACCGCACTGCCTCCTTTATGCCGGGAAACCCGTCCACCGCACTGCCTCCTTTATGCCGGGAAACCCGTCCACCGCAATGGCTTACTGCGTGAGACAAAAAATACATTTTCTCCCTTTTATACAAATGAAAATACTATTCCTAGACCAAAGTGGCAAACCAGGCGGAGCAGAACTATGCTTACTAGACATCGCCAAACCCTACCAACATACCAGCCTAGTAACCCTATTCACCGACGGCGACTTTAAAACCCTCCTAGAAAAATCAAATATCCCCGTCCAAATCCTCACCAACCAAACCATCAAAACCCACAAACAAAGCAACCTCCTCCAAGGATTAACCAGCCTCAGCCAAATAATCCCCCTCATCATCAAATTAACACCCATTGCCAGAAAATATGACCTAATTTACGCCAACACCCAAAAAGCCCTAGTCATCGGCGCATTAACCAGCCTCCTCACCCAACGTCCCCTGGTATATCACCTACATGACATCCTTTGCACCACCCATTTCAGCAAAACTAATCTCCACCTAGCCATCACCCTAGCCAACCGCTTCGCATCCCTAGTCATAGCCAACTCCCAAGCCAGCCAAACCGCCTTCATCAAAGCCGGAGGAAATCCCAATCTCGTCCAAGTAGTATATAACGGCTTTAATTGCCAAAAATATCAAATTGCTGACAACATAACCCAACAAACCAAGCAACAATTAGAAATAACAGACAAATTTGTCATCGGACATTTTAGCCGTCTTGCACCCTGGAAAGGACAACATATATTAATCGCAGCCTTAGCCAAATGTCCCCCCCAAATCACAGCCATCCTAGTTGGTGACGCACTGTTTGGCGAACATGATTACGTACAACAACTACACCAACAAGTCGCCGACTTAGGGTTAGAAAATCGAGTCAAATTCCTGGGATTTCGCCATGATATCCCCCAACTAATGGCGACTTGCGATGTTATTACCCACACCTCAACCTCCCCCGAACCCTTCGGAAGAGTAATAGTGGAAGCAATGCTGTGTGGAAAACCCGTCATCGCCGCTCAAGCTGGGGGTGCAGTAGAATTAGTCGCACATGGTAAAACAGGCTTCCTCGTCACCCCAGGAAACATCGAGGAACTTGCACACACAATTACCCAATGTTACAAACACCCAGAAAATATTATAGCGATCGCTAACCAAGGCCGCATCAGGGCCAGTCAAAAATTTGATCTCCAGCATATCAATCAGCAAATTTCTCAATTACTTCATCAAGCACTGAACACGGATTAAATGGATGACGCTGATGACGCGGATGTTTGACAACTCAACAATTAACACTGAACACGGATTAAATGGATGACGCTGATGACGCGGATATTTAATAACCTAACTATCAACTAACAACTGTCAACTATCAACTCTTAACTCTTAACTCACACAATGAATCCTAGCTCCCACACCCAAGAAACTACACTTAACCTCGGTAATACCGTAAATGGTGGTAGTGGAAATCAAAATTTTGATGGTAATCCTTCGGAGATAGAAACGGTTGACTATAGCCAAAGCACTACGGGTATTGACATTAACTTAGATACTGGTATTACCACGTATGATGTAGCCCCTGAAAATGAAACTCCACTCACCATAATGCCAGTGGGAGACTCTATTACCGAAGGCTATTTAGAATCAGACACAGGCGGCTATCGTGACGATTTACACGGCTTATTAACTAACAAAGGTTATAACGTTGATTTTGTTGGCAATCGCTCCCGGGGAGATGGTAACTTTGATAATGACCATGCAGGTGTTAGTGGTGAAAGAATCGACCAAGTTAGCGATCGCATGGATGGTCTATTAGATACCTATCAACCTGATATAGTATTATTAATGATTGGTACTAACGACATCTTGCAAAATAATAACCTGGAAGATGCACCCAATCGATTAAGCAATTTAATTGACCAAATTACCAATCAATCCCCGGATACCCAGGTATTTGTTAGTTCCATTCCCCCCGATAAAAACCCTGAACGACAAGAATTGGTAGACCAATATAATGCCCTAATTCCTGATATAGTTGAGAGTAAAAGGGCTGAGGGTAAAAATGTTGTTTTTGTTGATACTCACAGTTCGATGAACACTGGAGATTTGGAAGATGACGTTCACCCCACTCCCACAGGTAACAATAAAATAGCTCGCTCTTGGTATGAAGCGATTCGTGATAGTAATACGAACGACAATCCCGATAATATACCAGAAGACACCCTCAATAATATCGATAATGTTATTGGCACATCTTACAATGATGTATTAACAGGTAGCAGCAGTGACAATATCCTTGTTGGTGGTATCGGTAATGATATGCTCACTGGTGGTGCTGGGATGGACCAATTCGTTTTAGAATCGGTAGATGGTGTGGATACCATTACAGACTTCCAATTAGGGGAAGATTTGTTAGTCCTGACAGATGGTTTAACCTACGCAGAGATTACCATTACCTCCGCTGGTGATTTTGGATATAATCCCAAAGATACTGTGATTCTCAACCAAAATCAAGAACAGTTAGCTGTGCTGATTGGAATTCAGCCAGATATTCTTACTTCTGATAATTTTACTACTACTATTTAATAGTATTGTACAAGCATTGGCGAATAAGGGAGCATCCCAATTTTTATGCAATACCTTGGAAAGGTATGGCTACACGACTAAAACCTACCTACGTGGGTTAAGATACCTAATACCAATTCAAATAATATTTAAGTAACTAGGTCAAATTAAACATAAAACCTCACCCCGGCTAAAGCCACCCCTCTCTTATTAAGGAGAGGGGATAGGGGTGAGGTTCGCATCTTAGATTTAATTATGCCTACCTACTTGCGACACATAACCCTCTTTAATCACTCTGGCTAGATAAAAACTAAAACCCTTATTATTACCTACTTTTATAAATTTAGATGTAGGTTGGGTTGAGGGACGAAACCCAACAGCCAAAAACTTTGTTGTTGTTGGGCTTCACTTCGTTCCACCCAACCTACATTCCAATCTACATTTATTTTTATCTTTCCAGAGTGACAAAAAAGGGATAATATCAAATCCGGTTACACCGGCAATGATAAAAAAACCACAGATACACAGAGAATGCAACAGGAAGAGGAAGAGAGAGGAAATTTAAATAATTCTGATACAAACGGAAACGATATAAATTCTTTGTCAGGGCATGGCATCTGTAAGATAATTTTATATAGGACTCCTATTTGATTTTTAAATATACGTAGGGTGTGTTGTCGCAGAGCGCAACGCACCATTATATATTAAAAGATTGTGGATGTTCCCTACCCATCCATCCCATTCTTTTTGCAAAAAATAGCAATCCTAAATCATAAGCCCTGCGGGCAGGCTATGCCAACGTGAAAAGTTAGATCCCCGACTTTTTTGTAAAAGTTGGGGAGCTGAACCTCTCCAGTATTGGGAAGTACAAAGTTTTGATAAAAATGTTGTGTAAATACTTAAGTAAAAAATTTTTATATCAAAAAATAAAATAAGAGAAATTGCTCAGGTTCGCGGTAAAAAAAGCAATTAGATTGGGGAAAAATCGCAAGCGAATCATTTACATGCAATTCCGACTCATGTTGATATCTCTAGGTTGCTTAACATTTATTGGATGTACAGCCAAGGTAGAGATGAAATCACCACCATCATTAACTTATTTAAACTCAAATACAAGTAAAAAACAAATAACTAAATCATCAATAAATAGAGAAAAAAAAGTTAAAAATCATACTTTAGAAGTATCAAATCAAAGTTTAAAAAATCAAAATTTATCTCCAAATTCAACATATCAACTACTACCAAAATCAGACAATAATGAAGGAAATAAAACAAACCATATCGCCCAAAGAATTTCAACTGGAACAATCAATCCTGGTGAATTAGGCAGTTATATGACCCTAACACCAACAGGACAAACAAATATGTTAAATAACCCCCTTTATGAACTCCGTTTGTATGCAAATGGACGACTAATTAACAGATTTTTGACTGTAACTGGACGCAGCCATACCCAGAATCGCAATCGCCATCAAAGTGGAACAGAGGCTCCATTACCTGACGGGAGATATACAGTCAGTAGATATGCAATTCCTGGTAGCATTGCAGAAGCAGGCGATCGCTTTTTACCCATGCAACCCCTATTTAAGACTGGTCGTACAGACTTAGGATTCCATGTCGATCCATCCTTTGAAAAAAATAATGGTGAAGATGGCACATCCGGGTGTATTGGATTAATCAGTAGGCAGGATTTAAGTCAAGTATTGAGCTTTGTTCGCACCCATCGACCTAAATTTATCGATATCAAAATTCAATATCTTAAAAGGGGATAGGGGATAGGGGACACAAAGATGTCCTAACCCGAACGTATGCTATATAGTGCTATAGCAATCCTAAATCATTAGTGAGAAGTTAGATCCCCGACTTTTCTGTAAAAGTCGGGGATCTGGGCCTCTCCATTTTTACAAATCAAATAGGATTGCTATATATCTTTCTTTTATCCCCCAAAATTGGGGGTTGGGGGACTTTTTTGGTTAGGAATAAAAAAATTCCCATTCCACATGCATATGGAATGGGAATTTTATGTTAATTTTTGTAAAGAAAATGTCAATTACTGCAAAGTTACTTAGATTCAGTAAAATCAGCGTCAATCACATCATCGCCACCAGTGGAGGCAGAGGAAGCACCAGCTGTATCTCCCGCAGCACCTGCATCGCCAGGAGCCCCAGCAGCCCCTGATTGTTGATAGATGTTGCTACCAACGGAGAACAGTGCTTGTTGTAGTTCTGGTGTTAACTTCTGGATTTGTTCGTCGTCTTCCTTGGCCACAGCTTCCCGCAAGTCTTTGACTAAACCTTCAATTTTAGCTTTATCATCGGTGGGTACTTTATCACCAAGTTCTTGCACCTGTTTCTCGGCTTGGTATGCCAAAGAATCTGCTTGGTTCTTGCGATCGATTTTTTCCCGGCGTTCCTTATCCTCTGAAGCGTGGGATTCGGCTTCATTAACCATCCGTTCCACATCAGATTTATCTAAGGTGGAAGCACCGGTAATGCTGATGGATTGTTCCTTACCAGTACCCTTATCCTTAGCAGTTACGTTGAGGATTCCATTGGCATCAGTGTCGAATACTACTTCGATTTGAGGTACGCCACGGGGTGCGGGGGGAATACCATCTAGGCGGAAGGTTCCCAGACTCTTGTTGTCGCTGGCCATTTCCCGTTCCCCTTGGAGGACGTGGATTTCCACGTTGGTTTGTCCATCCACGGCGGTGGAGAATACCTCTGACTTCTTGGTAGGAATGGTGGTGTTGCGGGGGATGATTTTGGTCATTACTCCACCCAAGGTTTCCACACCCAAGGATAGGGGTGTCACATCTAGTAACAAAATACCAGTGACATCTCCACCAAGGACACCTGCTTGAATAGCTGCCCCAACTGCTACCACTTCATCAGGGTTAACGCTTTGGTTGGGTTCTTTACCTAAAACCCGTTGAACTACTTCTTGGACTGCGGGAATTCGGGTAGAACCACCAACCAGAACTACTTCATCAATTTCGTTCTTACTGATTTTAGCGTCACGGAGGGCATTTTCTACAGGAACGCGACAACGATCGATTAAATCAGAGCAAAGTTCCTCAAATTTAGCGCGGGTGAGGGTTGTATCTAGGTGCTTGGGACCTTCTTGGGTAGCGGTAATGAATGGTAAGTTGATTTCCGCTTGGGTAACACTCGAAAGCTCAATCTTGGCTTTTTCTGCTGCTTCCGTGAGGCGTTGTAAAGCTTGCTTATCTTTGCGAAGATCGATGCCTTCTTGTTTTCTAAATTCTTCTGCTAAGAAATCAACAATTTTTTTATCGAAGTCGTCACCACCAAGGTGGGTATCGCCGGAGGTAGAAAGAACTTCAAATACCCCATCCCCTACTTCTAGGATTGATACGTCGAAGGTACCACCACCCAAGTCGAATACAAGGATAGTTTCATTGCTCTTTTTATCAAAGCCATAGGCCAAAGAAGCGGCGGTAGGTTCGTTGATAATCCGCAGGACTTCTAAGCCGGCAATCTTACCAGCATCCTTAGTTGCTTGTCTTTGGGAGTCATTGAAGTATGCAGGTACGGTAATTACTGCTTGGGTGATAGTTTCACCAACGTACTTACTCGCATCATCCACTAACTTCCGCAGAACTTGGGCGGAAATTTCCTCGGGGGCAAATTGCTTACCAGCTTGGGGACAATCTAATCTAACATTGCCATTACTGCTAATGACTTTGTAAGAAACTTCAGTGGTTTCATTGGCAACTTCTTCCTGTTTCCGTCCAATGAAACGCTTGACAGAATAGAAGGTATTTTCAGGGTTCATTACCGCTTGGCGTTTGGCAATTTGACCAACCAAGCGATCGCCATTTTTGGCAAATGCTACCACACTAGGAGTAGTGCGAAAGCCTTCTGCGTTGGCAATAACCGTGGGTTTACCACCTTCCATAACTGCCACGCAGGAGTTAGTAGTACCTAAGTCGATTCCAACTACTTTTGCCATTGTTAGCTATTGGCTCCGTATAACTACAAAAAAATGA
>JASJCX010000090.1 GCA_030065255.1 Calothrix sp. MO_167.B42
TCTTGGGACTTGCCGCAAAATGAACATTTCAAATGGGAGTCGTACTTAGCCATACCAGCCTCTTATTTATACAATGGAGACGTTTTCCCCAACAGTGGGTAGATCTTGCCTGGAGGAGATAACTTGGTCAATTAAGCCATAATTTTTCGCTTCATCTGCCGACATGAAAAAATCTCGTTCTGTGTCAGCATTAATTTGTTCTAAGGGTTGACCAGTGTGATGAGCTAGTAATTGATTCAGTTTAGCCTTATGATAGAGAATTTCTTTCGCTTGTATTTCAATATCAACAGCCTGACCTTGGGCACCACCGAGGGGTTGGTGAATCATAATCCGAGAATCAGGGAGGGACATTCGTTTACCTGCCGCACCTGCTGTCAATAGGAACGCCCCCATGCTAGCCGCTAATCCAAAACAAATAGTGACAACATCAGGCCGTATTTGCTGAATTGTATCATAAATTGCCATTCCTGCTGTTACCGAACCCCCGGGGGAGTTAATGTACAGTTGAATGTCTTTTTCCGGATCTTCAGCATCTAGGAATAATAGTTGGGCAACTATGGAATTAGAAATGTTGTCGTCAATGGGTGTGCCCAAAAAAATAATCCGCTCTCGGAGCAGGCGGGAGTAAATGTCGAATGCCCTCTCTCCCATGCCAGATTGTTCGACGACGGTGGGCACAATGTTGGTTGTACTATGGAGGGAATTAATTTCTAATCGACTCAAGCTATATAGTGGGTGATTTCCCGACTGCGATTTCAGCATATAAAGATAATGTTTAACAAACAATACAACAAATGTAAACTAAAAGGTTTGCTGCCACTGAAGACAATAACTTTGTATTGTAGCTATTATGTTAACCATTATGGCTCGTCTCAATTACTCTATCGTTTTAACACGATTGATGAGAAGATTAAATAAATAATGGTAAGAGGAAATTAAGGGCAAAATTTATTTACTCTTTTTAATGTAACTGTGACATACTCCCTCACTGACGTAAGGACACGGCGCGGGTTTATCACTAGTTTTTGGCATCCTCTAGGACAATCAACGACCTTGAGTGAGCTATAGGGGATAAGTTTCCCCACTGGGTTTGATTAAATTCCCATTCAATTATGCAGGCTGCATTTGTGCATTGAATTTCCGCATTGAATTTGGATTACACCCACATGATGCATTGTATCACAATCATATTGTTGGCGATTCTTAGTTGATCCTTGACCATTGGCCACCGTCCCTGGGAGTCGGACGTAGGGCTTATATCAGTTTTAGCAAAAAAAAATCGTCAGCCATCCCTGGGCTGCTATTCACTTAAGTGTTAAGCTTTCCAGTTGTCGATGGCTAACTTGTTATATGTTTACTCTGTAGCTTCTGTGACTTCGGTGACTTCTGTGACTTCTATAGTTTCTGGGGTTTCTTCGCTCGAAAGTTCTACTTCTGGGGCTTGTACAGCCTCCGCTTCACTCAAAGAACCTTCTGGAACTAGTTCCACGGAGGAATTTTCCAAGAGCCAGTTCATGATTTTGTCTGTTAAAATTTCATTTTCGACCATTTCTTGGAGTCTATCTGGGTCAATATCTTCTCCTGCGTACTCTTTTTTCAGTTCGGCAACCCGGGTATTTATTTCTTCTTCTGAGGCTTGTAGAGACTCCCGTTCACCCACTTCCCGCAATGCAAGCGATCGCTTGAGGCGTTGTATTGCTTCTTCACGGGAACGCTCCCTTAATTGGGGAATAATATCTTTGGTAAATAATTGTTTGACATCCAATCCCTGTTGAGACAGTCGCATGGCCGTTTGAGTTAACATGGTGTCAATTTCCTGATCGACCATAGTGGCAGGTAAATCTACTTCCACATGGTTAATCAACTCATTTAGGAAAGCCTCTTGCTGATTGGACTTGGTTTTGTCTTCAGCTTCTTGTTGAAACTGTTGTGTGAGGGAATCTTTCAATTCCTGTAAGGTTTCAAATTCACTGACTTCCTTGGCAAAGTCATCATCTAATTCCGGTAATTCTTTTTCTTTGAGTTCTTTGAGGGTGACTGTAAATAAAGCGGCTTTACCTGCTAGGTTCTCATCCGCATAGGGGTCGGGAAATTGGGCAGAGATTTCTTTGGTTTCTCCTGGATGCATACCCACTATCCCTGTCACAAACCCAGGGATAAATTTATCTTCTTGTAATTCCACTTGAAAATCATTAGCTTCTCCACCAGTAATCGGCTCTGGCTGGGCTTGGGGGTCGTCACCTTCTGGTTTGAGTACCCCTTTAAAATCCATTATCGCCTCATCGCCCAATTGTGCTGCCCTTCCTTCCACAGGGATTAAGGTGGCCATTTGTTGGCGTTCTCTATCTAGGGTATTTTCAACTTTTTCTGGGTCATATTTGACCTCTTCAGCTTTGATTGACAGACCAGTATATTGCAACAGATTTACCTCTGGGGTCACATCCACAGCCGCCGAAAAGGTAAGTGATTTGCCCGGTTCGTAATTCTGGATTAATTCCTCAAAGTCAGAACGTAGTTGTGGCTGACCGATGGCGGCTACATCCTCTTGTTTGAGGGCTTTCTCAATCCCATTTTGCAATAATTCTTCTAATGCAGCTGCTTTAATTCTAGTTGTTCCTAAATGCTGTATTAGTATGGGTCGAGGAACCTTTCCCTTACGAAACCCAGGAATATTGACGGATGCAGCGAACTTTTTAATGACCTGCTCATAGGTTTGCTTGGTCATCTGTGGTTCGATCTCTATTTCTAGACCAACTTGGCTAGCGGGAAGTTTCTCCTGGGTAACTTTCATACTCTTGCTGTGTTTACTAATATTTTCTACTTTGAATAAAATTCTGAATGGCTCCGAGAGGAAAATTTGCTGGAGGCAAAAAATCAAGACTCTTTAGGGATGATGCGATCGCATCGGATGCTTCCTTCTCCGACTAAAAATGGAAGATTAATGGCAAGGTGACATCAGTCTACTAGGGATTGGTCGGTTGGTGATTAACATTTGGACAATCCCACTTAATTCCATAATTTACACGTACTGTATTGTGTGTACAATTCCACCACCAAACTATCTTTTTCCCACAAATGTCATCAATGGCTAACTCATCAGGCAGAAAAATATAATTAAAACTATATCCGCCATTTTGCTTACTTCTGAGCAGATAGCTGCCTTGAACAACCCTGTTTTGAGCTTTTGATGCCCTTAAGGTTCACAAGTTGAACATTCCTCAATTTTGTATTTGGTCTTTGTTCGCAGGTGAATCCCGTGATATCCTAGTTTACATAGGTTTTATTCTTTGTTGTTAACTTTTCTGTGGACATCACTTTTCCAGCAACATCATAGTATAAACCTTTCGGGCAACATCCTTGGCAATCTGCATTTTATTTATAAATCCTCAATATATATCCTACTCAATTGTTTTATCTAAGAAAAATTTGTTGTATGATATATAGTCTAAATTCAGTTCACATATTTTTAGTTATTTAAAACGAATAATCAATCTGTCTTAGGTTGCATAATAAAAACATTATCGCAAGTCTCCATCAACAGCGAAGGCAAAAAGACATAGCTTGAAACAATAGAGGATAAATTACAGCATCCCTAATAAAGGAACCTGTAAGATTCGGAAATAAGTATCTTACATACGCCCTAGTGTAACTATTTACATAGATTTAACTAGGTTTGGATGTAAAAGAATTTATTTTTATTGATAAAAACTGCTAATACTTACATTTTATTAACATTAAAATTTTTATTTTTGATTGGCAATTTGAATTTAAATTAACAAATAACTACTAAGGAAGGAGGAAGAAAGTATGTCTAAAAGCTATCGTGTAGCTATTTTGGGAGCAACTGGTGCGGTGGGTAAAGAGTTGCTTGAACTATTAGCAAGCCGGGAATTTCCGATTGCGGATCTGAAATTATTGGCATCTAGCCGTAGTGCGGGACAGCAATTATGCTTTAGGGGGGAAAATATACCAGTAGAAGCAGTTAGTGATAGTTCCTTTGACAATGTAGACTTAGTATTAGCCAGTGCTGGTGGTTCTACATCTAAAGCCTGGGCAGCCACAGCAGTGAAAAAAGGCGCAATTGTCATCGATAATTCCAGCGCCTTTCGGATGTCCCCAGAAGTACCCTTAGTGGTTCCAGAAGTAAATCCAGATGCAGTTACCCAACACCAAGGAATTATTGCGAATCCTAACTGTACGACCATTTTAATGGCTCTAGCGGTATGGCCTCTACATCAAGTGCAACCAGTGAAGCGGATTGTAGCTGCAACTTATCAATCTGCTAGTGGCGCAGGGGCACAAGCCATGGCGGAAGTGAAAGTTCAAGCCCAAGAAATTTTGTCAGGAAAAGAGCCAACAGCAGAAATATTTCCCTATCCCTTGGCTTTTAATTTATTTCCTCATAATTCCCCATTAAATGATTTGGGCTACTGCGAAGAAGAAATGAAAATGGTGAACGAAACTCGGAAAATTTTTGGCGATCCAGACATCAGAATTTCTGCCACTTGTGTACGGGTTCCCGTACTACGAGCCCACTCAGAAGCCATTAATCTGGAGTTCGAGACTCCCTTTGCTCCGGAGACAGCAAGGAAAATTTTAAGCCAAGCCCCTGGTGTTAAGTTGGTAGAAGATTGGCAAGCAAATCATTTCCCCATGCCAATTGCAGCTAGTGGAAAAGATGATATTTTAGTAGGGAGAATTCGCCAAGATATTTCCCATCCCTGTGGCTTAGAACTCTGGTTGTCTGGAGACCAAATTCGTAAAGGAGCAGCATTAAACGCAATTCAAATAGCTGAAGTCCTAGTAGAAAAAAGCTTATTAAAGGGAGTATCACTCTCAGTTTCTACCTAAGAAAAATTAAATTTATTTTACAAATGCCTACAAATAATTGAAGAATTAAAGTTAAGGAAAATTATGTCAATGGGAGTAGTACCCTTGCAAAAAAATTCTGAAATAAGATATTACTGTAAAACACCCCCAACGCAAGGAAACAAAAAAGAGGGTAATTTAGGAGTGAAAACAGGGTGGTAGATTTTGGTAGAGTTTTAACCGCAATGATTACGCCGTTTAAACCAGACGGTAGTGTTAACTATGATGTAGCTGCCAAGTTAGCTGCACACTTGGCGGATAATGGTACAGATACATTGGTGATTTGCGGTACAACAGGTGAATCACCCACCTTGAGTTGGGAAGAGGAGTATAAACTGTTTCAGGTAGTCCTGGAAGCGGTTGCTAACCAAGGGAAAGTAATAGCAGGATGTGGTTCTAACTCCACCAAAGAAGCCATTGCTGCCACACAAAAGGCGGCTAAAATGGGAGTAGATGGAGCTTTGCAAGTAGTTCCTTATTATAATAAACCGCCACAAGCGGGGCTATATCAGCACTTCCAAGCAATAGCCCAAGCTTCACCGGAACTACCACTGCTACTATACAATATCCCCGGTCGCACTGGGCAAAATCTACATGCAGATACTGTTGTCCGGTTAGCAGAGGTGAAAAATATTGTTGGTGTTAAAGAAGCTAGTGGGGATTTAGATCAAGTTAGTGCTATCCGTCGCTTGACACCCGAAGAATTTCAGATTTACTCTGGTGATGATTCCTTGACACTCCCTATGTTAGCAGTTGGAGCAAAGGGAGTGGTCAGCGTAGCTTCTCATTTGGTAGGAAACCAGCTACAGCAGATGATTAAGGCTTTTAGTGAAGGGCAAACCCAGCTAGCGACTAAAATTCATCTTCAACTTTTCCCTTTATTTAAAGTATTATTCGCAACTACAAACCCAATTCCGGTTAAGAAAGCATTAGAGCTACAAAGTTGGAAAGTGGGTTCTACTCGTCCACCACTGTGCGAAATACCACCAACAATCACTCAAGAATTAGAGGTTGTATTGAAAGAACTAGATCTTATTTAGACAAAAATTATTTGCTGCTAGCAACTACTTTCTTGTATGTACAAAAGCTTGAGTGGATGTATCACATCAGCAATGAATAATTAGTATTTCTATTAACACATTTACTATGAATTTTTGAGTATAAGTTTCATTAAATTACTCAATTAAACATTTGGTTATATATCAGCTGTTTTCAGACCAGCTTTATTAAATAGCTTGTCCTGGTAGTGCTATGTACACGTACTAATTTTCAACCTTATTAACTACAGAAAATAACCCCAAGAACAAATGGCTAAAAAAGAAACTAACCCTGCCCTAAAAATAATTCCTTTGGGCGGATTACATGAAATTGGTAAAAATACTTGTGTTTTCGAGTATGATGACGAAATTCTTTTATTAGATGCAGGATTAGCTTTCCCTACAGATGGAATGCACGGTGTAAATATTGTTTTACCTGATGCCACCTATCTTCGGGAAAATCGCCATAAAATTAAAGGGATGATTGTTACCCACGGTCATGAAGACCATATTGGTGGTATTGCCTTCCATCTAAAACAATTTGATATTCCTGTAATTTATGGACCCAGACTAGCTATGGCAATGCTAGAGGGTAAATTGGAAGAAGCGGGAGTACGCGATCGCACGGAAATCCACACAGTCATGCCCCGTGACATAGTCCGCATTGGTAAATCCTTTGTAGTTGAGTATATGCGGAATACTCACTCCATGGCTGATAGTTTCAGTGTAGCAATTTTTACTCCATTGGGTGTAGTCATCCATACTGGTGATTTCAAATTTGACCATACCCCAGTAGATGGGGAACATTTTGATTTGCAAAGATTAGCAGAACATGGAGAAAAAGGCGTACTGTGCCTGATGAGTGACTCTACCAATGCTGAAGTCCCTGGATTTACCCCCTCTGAGCGTTCTGTATATCCCAACCTAGATCGGGTTTTTCACCAAGCAAGTGGACGAATGTTTGTCACTACCTTTGCTTCGAGCGTGCATCGAATCAACATGATTTTGCAACTGGCACAAAAACACAACCGTGTCGTTTCCATTGTAGGGCGTTCCATGTTGAATCTGATTGCCCACGCTCGTAACCTTGGTTATGTAAACTGCGATGACAATTTACTTAAACCCTTACATATGGTGAGGAATTTACCAGATGAAAATGTGTTAATTCTCACCACCGGCTCCCAGGGTGAATCAATGGCAGCACTATCGCGGATTTCTAGGAAAGAACACCCCCATATCAAAATTCGAGAGGGGGATACGGTGGTGTTCTCTGCTAATCCTATCCCTGGAAATACCATTGCAGTTGTCAACACAATTGACAGGTTAATTATGCAGGGAGCGAAAGTCATTTATGGACGTAACCAAGGAATCCACGTTTCCGGACATGGTTGTCAGGAAGACCAGAAATTAATGATAGCCTTGACTCGCCCCAAATTCTTTTTACCCGTCCACGGCGAACACCGAATGCTAGTGAAGCATTCAGAAACTGCTCAAAGTATGGGCATTCCTGCGGAAAATATGGTGATAATTAATAATGGGGATGTGGTAGAACTTACCGAAGAATCCATGAGTATAGCCGGAAAAGTGCCATCCGGAATTGAACTAGTGGATACATCTAGTTCCGGTATGGTAAGTGCTAAAGTCCTACAGGAAAGACAACGGATGGCGAATGAAGGCATTATTACCGTTGCCGCAGCCATTGATTGGAATGGTAAATTGTTAGCAAAACCAGAAATTCATCTGCGGGGTGTTGTCACCAGCATTGAGGGATCAATGCTACAAAATTTAGTTAAACAGCGAGTTGAAGAAACCCTCAGTTTCCGTTGGTCAGAATTTGCCCAGTCCAATGAAAATGGCAAAAACGAAGTTGACTGGGGAGGATTGCAAGGAATTTTAGAACGGGAACTGATGCGCTTCCTCAAGCGAGAATTACAATGTCAACCAACTGTGACATTATTGATGCAAACTCCAGAAGCCCCGGCGGTAAAGGTTTCTGATGGCAGAAGAAGACGTACTCGCACTGCGGCTCAAGTAGCATCGTAATTCCCACAACAAATAAATAATCAAGAATTCCCGGGTTGGATAGTTAGTTTTAGCTATCCACTTTTTTTTAGTAGTCCTATACCAGTATTTGTTGCTACTTTCAAAATTTGGTATAAAATATTTACAAAAAATGTTGCAATATATAAAATTAACATCTATCCTAGGGTAGATGTCTTGAGGAAAAATTTAACTACTTCAAGATATGAACAAGATAGTAATATTACTATTCCAATTTCTGGAAAAATGCAGTTATCTTGACGTAGTAATCAAAAACTTCTGACCTAAGTAGCTACTGAGAATGATGAGATTCTATCTCTGTCAGAACCAAAATCGTCCGGGCAAGGTAATTACCGTGTTGTAGATGTTCATCGGATAGGTGAATACCCTCACCAAAACAGAGGAGTAAAGCATGAAGGTATTACATAATACCAAATCGAGAATGTTTTTTGCTAGCTGGGTATGGACACATCAAGCAGAAACTAGCAGTACCACGACAAACCCACTCCGTCCTCCATCTCCTGGATTGATGGATAAAATGCTCAAGCCTTTGCGACAGTGGGTAGAAAATATTCAAGTACGCGATCGCCAACAAGCCCATTATTTGTGCCAATTGATTCCTGCACAATGTCCTTTTGAGCGTGACGTAAAATTATTTGGTAAGACTTTGTTTCATATTCCCCCGATGTGTAAACTCAATCCACTTTACGAAGAAGTGGTAGGTTTACGTTTCCGCGCTCTATGCTACCTAGCAGATGAATGCAAAGAAGATGTGACACAGTATTGTTAAGAGTTAGGAGTTGACAGTTGACAGTTGACAGTTAAGAGTTAGGAGTTAGGAGTTAAGAGTATTGAATTCTTCACTCCCCACACTCCCTCACTTCCTCACCTCTCTACTTGTCTCCCTATTTTTTACTTTGCCATTTTCTAATTGCTGTTTGAGCTTTATCGTAAGCTGCTGTACCTTCGGGTACTAAAACGGCGGTTTGTATCGCATCTTTGAATTTACCTCGATTAGCACGTTGTTGAGCGATCGCCAAAATTTTTTCGCTCCATTGATCAATGGATTTTTTCGCCGTCTCAAAGCCTGGTTCCCCAGCAGGTACTTTATTTGCCACCGCAATGGCTCGGTTGTAGCTGGATGCTTGTCCGTTTTTAATTAATAGGTTAGCAGCATCTAACAGGGTTTTATTCGTGAAAAATTGCTTTGCTTCAAACTGCCATCTCTTAATCCCTGCTTGTGCTTTGGGATACAGGGGTCCATCTTTGGTGAGTAACCGAGCAGCAGCGATAGCACTACTATATTTTCCCCGTTTAGCACGACCTTCTGCTAAATCAAAAATCATTCGACTCCAAATCAGGATATTTTCCTGGGCTTGCTCATATAGTGGTTCCCCTGGTTTAATTTTGCGAGCAGTAGCGATTGCTTGACTCAAGTCACTTGCTTGGGTTTTGTTCAAGGACATTTTTGCCAAGTCTAGTAGGGCTTGATTCTCCTGTTTTACCTTAGAAGTAGGAGTTTGCCGTGGCTTGGGTGTGGTTGGTGGGAATGTGGAAGGATTGGCACCAGTAAGAGTGGGTAGGGTTTTCACATCTGCCCTTTGTTGGTTGGGGTTAATACCCCTATCTTGCTGGGTTTCGTCAAGATTAGTTTGAAAACCTGCTTGATTGCGGAGTACCACCACCGCAATTAAACCAAGTAACAAAATTGTACTTGCTCCCCACACCAACAATTGTTTAGTAATTGCAGGCTTATTTTCTGTTTGCGGTTCCTGTGAAGGTTGAATTGCTGTAGTGATATGGTCAGGGGATTGTCTTACTTCAGGAAGTTGGGGTAGTGGTGGTGGGGATACGGGGGAAACGGCATTTTTCTCTGTATTATTACTATGATTATTTTGCCAAGTAGTATATTTTTTTAAATAATCTGACTGTAATTTTGGTGCGGCTTTAGTAGTGGATAAAATATCTTCAGATATCTCTTCGGCTTGAATTTGTCTGTGATTTGGTACGGATTTAGTGATATCCTTTGCTGCTGGTATACCTATAATTTCTGAATTTCCAGAAGCAATAATGGTAACTGGATTTTGTGTTGGTCGCCAATAATGATGGCAAAGCTCTGGAGTCCGCACGCTCAGATAACTTTCGAGATGAGTTAAATTGTTGCCATTACCAGAACGTAGTGCTTCAATCACAGCGGCTGTAAAAAATCCATGACCAAGTTGCCGACTTTCATGGGAAAATTGCTCTGGCTGGCAAGAAAGGATGGTGGAAATTTGTAATTCTTGGGCGAGTTCTATGGTTTCTTGTCCAATATAATTATCACCTTGCCTAGCAAAAGCTCTATTAATGTCAAATAATACTAGAGCATTGACTTCAGTGATTTGGATTACTTGCAATAAACTGCGTACATCAATGCCAGTTTCCTGAATGCGTTCAGGATCTCCTGCAATAGGCATTAAGTAATCTTGCCCATGGTAATTTACCCCATAACCACTAAAGAAAAACCACAGTTTATCTTGGGGTTGCCAACAAGCCGCAGCTAAATCTTCTACTAAGCGCAGAATGTTGTCCTTACTTGGATAGGTCGATCTATCTCCAAATGGTACGGAAGTATCTGTCATTAACAGACATTGTTGGGGTAGAAAACCACCCTCGGTGACTAAATAATCCCTGAGTGCCTCAGCGTCTGCTTGGGCGCAACCTAGGGGCTGAAAAAACTGATATTGATTAATGCCAATAGCGATCGCCCAATTATTTGCCATGGCGCGGTTCTTAAATGATGGTGTGCTGAACTGAGATTATAGTTGGCTTTGAGATTGAAACAAGGCTAACCTAGTTGTTTTATAGTCTAGGAGATTATAATTTAATTTCCAGATTTAATGTATTTTTTGTTACCTTATTTGCCGCAGAAAATACTTTCATTAAATTTCAATTTACCAATCCAATTTAGAACTAAACAGGTAATGAGCACAAAAGATATTTGCCAACCATTAACTATTCCCTTTCCAGCGAGGAGGGGAGGGAAAAGCCTCATTCCATTTATGCCATCGGTTGCCCACAAAATCCGGAGAGGTTTAGGCTTATTTTTGTTTGCTTCTGCTATACCCATATGGTTAACTATAGAAGCGATCGCTCCTCAGGTGGTACAAGCTTACACCACTAGGGTTGACCTATCTCTAGAGCGTTTACCATCCGAAAGTTACCAAAGCTTGCTCACAAGGGCAGAAGCAATGGCAAGGGCTGGTGCCCAACGTAGTTTTGACAAAGATCTGTTGGTAACGGATGTATCCATAATTGTCTCCGTACAAAATCAGGGTACGGTTGTGCCTGTAATGTTATTGGAAGTCACTCGTCCTCAATGGCGTTCTCAACCTGATACACAAAGATGGGCAACCTATTTTAAGGTGGCACGTACTTTGCTATTTTTAGGAAATTCATCGAAAACTGACAATTCTCCAACTTCACAACAGCCCAAAGCTGTACAAACACCTGCAAATTCTAATCCGTTAACTAAACAGCCATCTGAATCTTTAGAAGTTCCAGACGATAATCAATCGATCCTATCCGTTCCCATTGCTCCACCACAAAAGCGTTAATAGCATAGAATAGTAAGGTTGTAAAAAATTTCGATATTCGCTGTCATGGCTGTTCCTAAGAAGAAAACATCAAAATCAAAACGAGATCAACGTCGCGCTCACTGGAGACGGAAGGCAGAATTTGAAGCACAGAAGGCTTTATCTTTGGGTAAGTCTATTTTGAGTGGACGTTCTACATTTGTTTATCCCACCGATGATGAAGAGGAAGACGAGGAATAATTCTGAAGATATAGCAGTTGGCAGTTGACAGTTGACAGTTGGTAGTTCTTGAGTAGAACAATATGTCCATTGCTATAGAGTCCAGAGTTAAGAAGTCAGCCCTCCACGAGGAAATCTCACAACCAAACATGAAAAACCTCACCCTCGCTTTTTGCGCTGGCAAAAATCTTTCCCTCTCCTGATTAAGGAGAGGGATGTTCGCTAGGAAAGGATGAGGTTCCAGGAGATTTTCTAGAGAATCCTGGCTTCTTCTGAGCTCTAATTTTTGTTACCATACCAAAAGTTGATTTTGCCTGGTAACCCATGACTAATAATTTAAGGAAAAATTATTTTTCTGGTGTATAAATGAAATTTTTTCAAAAGCCTTCTCCAGGAGAAGAAGATAGGGTTCCTCCTGGCCAACATTTAGCGAAGGGTTTCCCAGTTTTAACCTATGGTGAAATCCCACAGGTAAATATGGACACATGGGAGTTTCGGGTTTGGGGTTGTGCTACGGCCAAGACTTTGAGTTGGGATGACTTTATGGCATTACCCCAACAGGAATTTACTGCTGATTTCCACTGTGTAACCAGGTGGTCGAAACTTGATGTGAAGTGGACGGGGATTAAGATAACTGACTTGATGAAATTAATTGAGGTAGAACCCCAAGCTGCTTATGTGATGGAACACTGTTATGGTGGCTACACTACTAATATTTCCCTAGAAGATTTTGTCAGGGAAGAAAATTTCTTTGCTGTCAAACTATTTGGTGAGCCCTTACCAGAAAAACATGGTGGTCCCATGCGGTTGATTGTTCCCCATCTCTATGCTTGGAAGAGTGCTAAATGGATTAATGGTTTGGAGTTTCTGGAAGAAGATGAACCTGGTTTCTGGGAACGCAATGGCTACCACAATCGGGGAGAACCTTGGGCCCAGGAGCGGTATAGTAGTTTGTGATGGTTTTGAATGTTTTACTTTGAGAAAAAGATATGTACATTATTTTTGAGGGGTATAACCCTCAATTTGCCAACGGTATCTTTTATTCAGAAGGCAGTCCAAATGAAAAAATTTTTTCACCATCAAGGATGTAAGTAGCTTGATTCATTTTCCCTTTACCCCGTAACTAATCATCCAGATTTCATATGAGTACTTCACGAATAGGAACATAAATTTTATTTATGTCTGGGCCAAGAAAGCTCACATAGAGTACCTCTAGGAGAAATAGGTAAACGTCTGAATTTACCGTGAGTATTTCGCGCTATATTTCTCAATTGCCTGGTTCCTCTACCTTCTTTGCATGAAGTAATACCCAAGCCATTATCTATAATTTGAAGAGTATAACGACCTTCATTTCTAGTAAAATAAACTTCTAAGCGAGTGGCTCCCATTGCATGTTTACCTACATTACATAGAGCTTCTTCGAGGAACCTACATAAACTTCGCTTTTGTGATAAACCCAAATGACAGCCTGGAATTGATTCAAAATTACGGAGCTTTATTTTTAGAGTTTTAAAGTAAGGTAGTTTTCGCTCTAAGGTATAGTCATAAACTTGATAAAGAACTTGATGAATTTCGTCTTCTAAATTCACTACTAAACCATTTCTGAGGTACAAACTCTTATCTCTAATTATCGGTTCTTGCTGTAAAAATTCATAAATTCCTCGTAGTTCATGGTTTAATTTTTGTAAATCTTCTTCCAATTCCTCAAGTAATTCATCTGGTGGTAAATCTCGTTCTCGAATTAATTTTAAAGCTTGGGCTAGGGTTTGTAATGGACCATTATGGATAGTTTCAAATGTACGCTCAATTAATTCATGGCGAATCTTAATAGTTAAATTAATAGCTCGATTATATTTATATAAAGCTGCTATGCCAATACTGTTTATCGCTAATAACAGTAATACTGGATTTACTGGTATCCGCCATTTTTCAATTAAGAAAATAACATAACTAAATAGTATCAAACTACTACTATTAATAATACCCATAAGGAAGAAATCCATTGGTAATGTACCTAAATCTCAAATGTTTTGTTCTAGGTTGACTTTTTGCCAAATTTCTGCTTAACTAAGCCTTACCTCTATTACTAATAATTGAGGCAATAACTATAGTTAAAGTAAAAATATTAGAAGAAAATTAAACTTTTTCTAAATGAAAAAAATGAAAATAAATTAAGGTCTTTGATAAACTAAATCTTAATGATTTGAATTAAATAATTATGTAGGTTGCTTATTTTCAGGGTACCCAAGCAAATGAAAAATTAATTATGGCATTAGGAACCGATTTTCACTAAAGATTTCTATTATTAAATTATACTTAATCTACAAGACTTTAATAATTTTCTTGAAAAAATTTATTAACCGTATAGGAAGTAATAATAGGAAAAATTAACATCAAAAAAAGAATGGGACAGATTGGTAGGGAACATCGGTCAATCTTTCAATATATAAAATTATCTTACTGATTTGAATTGATATAACGCCGAATTAATCAATTAAACCTTCTTTTCTGGCTTGCATTTCCGTTTGAATGCGGATATTTTTACCTTCTTCAGGATAAATATGTAAAGCATCTTGTAACTTACTCCAATAATGACGTACCATGCGCTCAGAGACACGCATTTGTTCTGCGATAGCCTTATCTTGTAATCCTTCCTCAAAAGCCAATGTAAGTACCTTTAGCCACTCTGGTTTTACTTCTAATCCAGAATAAACTCCTTTAATATCTTTAGTATGGGTCAATCCTTGTAATGACCAATCAACTCTGGTTAACATCTCTTGACTAGTCAGGCTTTTATCTGCAACGGTGAAGCCTCCTTTGTGAACATCAATATCTGGTCTAATCCGGACTAATGTCTTTACATGGGCAGTCTGGACAACTATATTCAGTTCGGGATACTTAGTCATTATAGTCTTGAGGAGTTGAATTCCCACTTCTGGCCTAGGTACAAAACCAAAGTTTTTGGGCATCGAAAGATCCATAATAACCAAATCTGGCTGCGAAATCTCAAGTTCTTCAAGGGCATTGTCCGCGTTCAGAACTTTCATAACTTCTGCATTCGGGTACTTGTGCTGGAGAATATCAACGGTTCCACTCAACACGGATTCATGATCGTCAATTACCAAAATCTTCAACAATGTCTTGTCTAACAGAATTTGCTTCATCACCCGCTCCCTGGACTTAAGCAATTATCAGTATTTGTTAGATGCACTACAAGAACATTAGAGGATGTTTGTCAAGCCAAAATCTTTACGGAAGAACCTTTCTTCAAAAGGTGAACGAAATTTTGAGTGGGATTTCTAGCTAAATATCCAAAAAATGACTCCCCACATCTCCCACACTCCCCAACTCTCTGCTAATAGAGAAGGGGGCTGGGGGGTTAGGTTTCAACAGATTTTAATGTTAAACATAATACTTTTGCTCTCATCCTCTTAAATTTGACTTCCCTGATAGTTGATAATATGAGCAATTCCTATCTTATTTTTACAGATATTCTTGGTTAAATTCCGGAAAAATACTGTTGTCGAGTCATATCTCAGTTGTTACCAAGTCACAAAAATATAGCAATTTTAGATTGAATAGAATACAGTTTCGTACGGTGAAACACCAATGAAGATAAACATTTCATCAATTATATTTGTATTTTACTCAAGTGGGAATTGCTATAGCTATAGCTATGGCAGTGGTCTGTTATTTTTAAACACCAAAACACGCCCTAGGGAATGTTTTCAAACTCGCCGTCACCCTAAAGGGTGCGGCTACACGTACCAAGCCCACCTACGTGGGCTACGAAAAATCAAGGTTCTGAGCCCACGTAGGTGGGCTTTACTCCTATAGCTCCAGGCTGTGCCATCAGAGCGTTGGGGTTTGAAAACAGTCCCTAGTACTCCGCCAAGGGAACTATGCCAGGTTAATAATGGGAAGAAAAAGTTCTTTTCTCCCCGCACTTCCCACACTCCCCCATCTCCCCTTACCCAAGCCCTAGTAACAAGAATCCCATAGGGTTGCTGTTCACAATAAAAGCCCCAACTTTATCAAAGTCGGGGCTTTAAGTTTTGCTAGAGATGCAATGAGATTGATTCCCAGCAAAATGAATAGGATATGGAATGTTTTTTTATTTGAAAAAAATATTGTCCAGATGTTAATAATTTAAAGCTTTCACCAAGGTGGAATACTTCTGTTAAAAAGGAGTGGCATATCAGCACAATATTGTCATAGCAAATATTGATTACAAGTGTGTTGATATTAGTTTGAAGTTGTAAACGAATGTAAATTAATGTCGGCTCAGAATTGTGTGACATAGCAATTCTGAGGGACTCATCTAGGGCAGTTAGGATGACTAAACTGCATTCAGCCTCTTCCACAGGCCAACTTGTTGGTAGGAGAATGTCAAATTTTACGTGAGGATAGGACTCCAACCACTTTACTAACAAAAATTCAATTGCTAATGGCAAATGATGGGGGAGGCATTCTGGAAACAAGCGATCGCTCAATTTTACCAAAGACTGATGCCAACCATCGATTTTCATTAAGTATTCTTGTGGTATTTCCACATTATCTCTGGATAATATTTCCAGATCTCGGCGGATAATAAAAGATTCTTGCAATAAACCATCCCGAATGCTCTCAGCTTCCCGGAATAATCGCATAGACTGCCTAGAATGCCACCACTGCAATGCTTTTTTCATTTTGTAATGGTCTCGAAAATAGCAAATAGTGATGATAATGTAGAACAGAAATACTAAAATGTAAGCATACAAATGATAAACCACAGGAAACACTACTCGAACTTATGCTTTGAATCGGGAATAGCAATATGCCTTACACATCAGTGAAGTATTTGGTAAATAGGACTTACGCAACTGGCATATTTTTGGTGTTGGTGTAGGGGAGGCAAAATGCGGTGTAGATTTTCTGACCGCATTATTGCCGTTGCGTGAGGGCGTGAAAATCTTTGAACATAGCAATAAGACTCATAACATCACGCACCAACCACCGATTGTCACAATTGCGTAAGTCTTGGGTAAATAAAAAATGAGTATATTTATAAATCAGTAATTAATCTGGCTTTGCGTAGTATATATTGCAAAGCCGTTTCTTGCTTGGAAATGATATCAGCTTTGGCATTCATGCCAGCTTTAATAGAACAGGTATGATTGCCGTTACCAAAGGAAATATTTTCAGGTTTGATTGTAGCTTCAAAGTAGCTAGAATTAGAATTAGAAACCGGTGTAAATGTGGCTGTATTATTTGCTTGGGGTTGAATAGCATCTGGAGAAATGGCAGTGACTACACCATTGAGAGTGCCGTAATCAGGGTAAGCGCAGGCTTCAACTCGTAATTGCACCTTTTGATTCACTGCCACATTTTGAATTTCAGATGTGGGAACCATGGCTTTAAGAACCAAAGGGGTATCCTGGGGTACAATTTCCGCAATCGCTTCGCTAGCACGTATTACTTGCCCTGGGTTGCGTAAATTTAACTTGAGGATAGTACCATCACTAGTGGCGCGAATCACCATATATTGGAGTTGATTATCAACTTGTTGCTTTTCTTTGTGATATCCTTTAAGTTGTGTTTGTAGCTCAACTTGTCTTTGAACTAAGGCTTTTTTCTCTTTCATTAAAGTAGCAATAGTTGCTTCACCCCTAGCCTGTTCTTGGGCAATACGTTGTTGGGCGATCGCTACTTGTGCATTACTAGGATTGAGAGCGGCTTTAGCTGTTTTGAGTTTAGCTTTAGCAATGTCAATAGATTTTCTTTCGGCTTCAAGTTGTAACTTGGACTGCTCGACAGTTAGTTGTTTTTGGTCAAAATCACGCCGACTAATTGCCCCAACTTCAGCCAACTGTTTATAGCGTTCACTATCTAATTTGGCAAATTTTAAATCAGCTCTGGTTTTTTCTATATTTGTGATAGTTTGTTGCAAGCTGGCCTCTGCTGAGATTAATTCGCTGGCAGTCTTAACTTGCCGTTCTTGATGTTCCCGTTGCTGACGTTCTAAGTCCGCTACAGCACTCTGAATATTCCTTTCTATGACTCTTTTTTCTGCAATTACTTGCACATCTAGACTTCTAATTTGAGCATATAATTGCAGTAATTGTAACTCTCCTTGATCGAGATTAGTTTGCAGTTGACTCTTTTTAATTTGTAGCTGTTCGTCATCTAGATAAGCAATCGGTTCTCCTCTTTTAACTATCTGGTTTTCTTTGACTAAAATATTTTTAATACTTCCTTCTACTTGCGGCTGGACTAACCGAATATCTCCAATAGGACGCACAGTCGCTGGAGATTTTACTGTCACATTGTATTTAACCCAGGAAGCAAGACTAACCGCACTGCCAACGGTACCAACGAGAAATATTCCTGCTATAGATGTCCAAGGACTTACAGGAGGAAGAAATTCGTCAGTTTGTAGAGGTGGGACAATTTTTGAATTGTGGGTGTACAGCATAGTTATCACCTTACTTCACTACTTTAAGGAATTAAAAATTTTAAATGTTCTCCTGGTAGTAAACGTAAATCTTCTAAAGAACCTTGCATTTCTAATTTTCCCTGATCTAGCAATACAACCCAATCAGCACGATTCACTACCCGAGGACGGTGAGTAATTAAAATTGTGGTTTTACCACGTCGGTATGCAAATAATTGATCTAGAAGTTCTGCTTCACTCACCGGATCTAATCCACCAGTAGATTCATCTAAAATTAATATCGGTGGATTATTAACAATACCCCTAGCAATTGCCAGTCTTTGTCTTTGCCCCCCAGAAATATTGGCTCCAAATTCTCCTAAAATTGTTTGATATTTTTCAGGAAGTTTACTAATAAATTCATCTGCACCGGTAATTTTACAAGCTTCGACAATCTGCTCAAAGGTTATATAGGG
>JASJCX010000091.1 GCA_030065255.1 Calothrix sp. MO_167.B42
GAAAATCAGGCAGATGCTCCGAAAATAGATGATTTATCTGCATTAGAATCAACTATATTTCAAGAATTTTCGCCAGTGGAAAATCAGGCAGATGCTCCGAAAATAGATGATTTATCTGCATTAGAATCAACTATATTTCAAGAATTTTCGCCAGTGGAAAATCAGGCAGACTCTCCGGGCATAGATGATTTACCTCCGTTAGAATCAACTATATCTCAAGAATCTTCGCCAGCAGCAAACAATGAAAATACTGATAAATTTACTAACATCGATCGTATTACATCACCTCCAACAGAAATAGAAAAAGTGCTGTTGTCAGAGGTGAATACCCAAAAGGTGAATGCTCCTGAAGAATCCCAAATTGATTTGATCGATGATGCAGATTTATTGAATGGAGAGATTAGACAAGAAATTGTCGAAGAGCAAATCCTAGATGCAAATGAGTTATTACCTGTAGACGAGCGCACAGAGGATAATATACCCGAATCATCAACATCAACTTCAGTCACGACTCAAGAAGCACAAACCATAGAAAACTTGGATGCTGAGTTACCTGTAACCACAACCAATGAAATAGCTGAAAACATAAGCACCAAAGATGAAGATGATTTCGCCAATCTAGAAGCATTAATTAACGAAGATACCCCATCTTTGGGTAACGTCAATGGGGAAGCAGAAAATGTGGAAGCAGAATTTGCTAATTTGGAAGCTTTATTGGATGTAGATACTCCAGAGTTAGCTATCCAGGCAGAAGAATCTACGGAAAAAGAAGTTAAATCTGATACATTTCCATTATCTACCGATGATGCCTTTGCAGATGGGTTTAAAGACTTAGAAGAGATGCTTAAAGCATCGGCACCTTCCCAAACAGCAGAATCCCCTAAACGCAGCTCCAGCTCCCGTGTATCCAGATTTGAACAACTGATGAAAGTACCAGTTAAGCATCTGGACGATATGAGTAATTTGGTGGGTGAATTAGTTGTGAATCGTAATTCCTTAGAACAGGACCAGGAGCGTTTGCGACAATCATTAGATAATTTACTACATCAGGTACAGCAATTGAGTGATGTAGGGTCGAGAATGCAGGAACTATACGAGCATTCACTCCTAGAAGCCTCCTTGTTAGCCAGCCGCAAAAATAAAAGCTCTGGTGGGAATCAAGAAAATGATCGAGGTTTGACAGAGCTGGAAATCGATCGCTTTACTCCCTTCCATACCTTATCCCAACAAATGATTGAATTAATTGTTCGGGTGCGGGAGTCATCCAGTGATATTGATTTTGTTGTGGAGGAAACTGAGCAGGTAGCTCGACAATTCCGACAGGTAACGACTCAGCTACAAGAGGGATTAACGCGATCGCGCATGGAGCCATTTTCCATTGCCACAGACATTTTACCACGGGGTGTGCGGGATAATGCGATAAAATCTGGGAAGCAGGTAAAATTAGATATCCAAGGTCGAGATACGTTAATTGACAAAATGATTCTGGAGCATCTAGGTAATCCTCTGAATCATTTGCTCAATAATGCCATTGCCCACGGCATTGAAACCCCAGAAGAACGTATAGCTGCTGGTAAGGACGAAACAGGTACTATCAGTGTTTCTGCTTTTCACCAAGGTAATCAAACTGTAATTTCTGTGAGTGATGATGGTGCAGGAATTGATCCGGCAAAGGTAAAAGCCAAGGCCTTGAAGATGGGTTTAATTACCCCAGAAGAAGCTAAAACCCTATCTCCTACAGATACCTATGAATTGCTTTTCCACCCTGGTTTCAGCACCAAAGAAAAAGCTGATATGCTGGGCGGTAGAGGGGTAGGGATGGATGTTGTTCGCACAAAGATTGGTGAAATTCGGGGTATCATTAATGTTGACTCCACCGTTGGTCAGGGAACTAGGTTCACCATTCGCCTACCTTTAACTTTAAGTATTTGTAAGGCCCTGTTCTGTGTATCAAATAAAGCACGAATTGCTTTCCCCATGGATGGCGTGGAAGACACCTTAGATATCCATTCAAAACAGGTGCAATACAATATGGAAGGGCAAGCATTTATTAAGTGGCATGATACCAATTTACCATTTAAGCCCCTGAAGGATTTGTTAACATTAAATCGCCAACTGAGTCGTGGTAGCGTTTATGGCGGTAATCGCGATGATGAGATGATATCTGCAATTATTGTGCGCTCGGCTAATACTTTACTAGCTCTAGAAGTCGATCAGGTGCTCAATGAACAGGAAATTGCGATTAAACAATTTGAAGGTCCAGCACCTAAACCCATTGGTGTAGCGGGTGCAACGGTTCTTGGTGATGGACGAATAATGCCCATTGCTGATGTCTTAGAAATTATGGACATTTTCCAAGGACGCACATCGAAACAAAGTGGTGTGAGTTCATTCTGGGAGCAAAATTCTCCTCCCATTGATTCAGAGCCAGCGCCAAGAAAGAGTGACCCCACGGTATTAATTGTGGATGATTCGATTACGGTCAGAGAATTACTATCCTTAACCTTTAATAAAGCAGGTTATCGTGTGGAACAAGCACGAGATGGCCAGGAAGCCTGGGATAAATTACGCTCTGGTTTACCCTGTGATTTGGTCTTCTGCGATATTGAAATGCCTAGATGTGACGGTTTAGAGCTATTATCTCGCATTCAAAAAGACCAGGATTTACAAAAGTTACCCATCGCTATGTTAACTTCCAGGGGTGCGGATAAACACCGACAAATGGCTGTGGAATTAGGTGCTAGTGGTTACTTTACTAAACCTTATTTGGAAGAAGCTTTGTTGGAAGCTGCTAATAAGATGTTAAATGGTGAAAAGTTAGTGAGTGCTAGTTAGGAGTTGACAGTTGACGGTTGACGGTAAGGTGGGCAAAATTTAATTTCTATGTATGAAATTTTTATCTATGAGGCTTTAATAAGATTTTACAAGTTATCAAAAGGTTGGTAACAATTGCATCTTTTGCAGATCTGGGAAAAACAATTCAACAGCAGGTGCCTTGGCTACCTGAATTTTGGCGCATCCGGGCTAGTCGTGAAGCTGAACGGATAGGGCAGTTTAAAATTAGAGCAACTTCTCCAATTCAGAATATTCAAAGTATTAACTGTCGGGTATTAATTGTTCATGGGAAAAAGGACACATATATTCCATTTGCCAATGGGAAAAAACTATTTGCCATAGCTCCATCTCCAAAAGAATTTTATGCAGTTGCTGAGGCAGGGGGCAGGGGGAGTGAGGGAGGTGTGGGGAGTGTGGGAGGTTTAACTACCAACTGTCAACCATCAACTGTCAACTATCAACCATCAACTGTTAAAAGGATTTTATCCAATTTATCGCCCAAAATTGCCCTAAATATGGCAATCTGAAAAGCAGAGACTAAGAAAATCTGATATTTTCGTTACAGCAAAGAGGTTATGCAAACTCTGCCCACACCCGTAACTGCAAACGCCGCATCCAGTCAACCGACTTTTGATACCACCATTAAGCGGCGCAAAACCCGCCCTGTAAAGGTTGGTAACATAACCATTGGGGGAAATCACCCAGTGGTGGTGCAATCGATGATTAATGAAGATACTCTAGATATTGAGGGTTCTGTAGGGGCAATTCGTCGTCTCCATGAAATTGGTTGCGAGATTGTTCGTGTAACTGTGCCTAGTATGGCCCATGCCAGGGCTTTATCAGAAATAAAATCAAAATTAATCAAAACCTATCAAGATGTACCCATTGTTGCAGATGTACATCACAATGGGATGAAAATTGCTTTGGAAGTCGCCAAGCATATAGAAAAGGTGCGAATTAATCCAGGGTTATATGTATTTGAAAAACCAAACTCTAATAGAACAGAATATAGTCCCCAGGAATTTGATGAAATTGGCGAAAAAATCCGCGAAACCCTAGAACCGTTAGTAATTTCCTTACGGGACCAAGGGAAAGCCATGCGGATTGGGGTTAATCATGGTTCCTTAGCCGAAAGAATGCTATTTACCTATGGGGATACTCCAGAAGGTATGGTGCAATCGGCACTGGAATTTATCCGTATCTGTGAATCCCTAGATTTTCGCAACATAGTAATTTCCATGAAAGCCTCCCGAGTGCCTGTAATGATTGCTGCTTACCGTCTGATGGCACAGCAGATGGATTTACTCGGTATGGATTATCCCCTACATTTAGGGGTGACGGAAGCTGGGGATGGTGAGTACGGACGAATTAAGTCCACGGCTGGTATTGCTACCTTGTTAGCTGATGGGATTGGGGATACTATTCGCGTTTCCCTCACAGAACCACCAGAAAAGGAGATTCCCGTATGCTATAGCATTCTCCAGGCTTTGGGACTGCGGAAAACCATGGTGGAATATGTGGCTTGTCCTTCCTGTGGACGTACTTTATTTAACCTAGAAGAAGTTTTACATCAAGTCCGGGAAGCCACCAAACACCTCACAGGTTTGGATATTGCGGTTATGGGTTGTATTGTTAATGGACCAGGAGAAATGGCAGATGCTGACTATGGTTATGTTGGCAAAACCCCTGGGTATATTTCCTTATATCGCGGTAGGGAAGAAATAAAAAAAGTTCCCGAAGATCGAGGTGTAGAAGAGTTAATTAATTTAATCAAGGCTGATGGACGTTGGCAAGAGCCTTAAAATTTTCCATAAGTTTTGTATCAGCGATCCCTAAGATGCCCGGATTGCAAATTATTTATGCAGAAATAACAACATATGCTCGGTCTGGATAGTGAAAGCTGTGTTAGATTGGGCATACTGACTATTTTTTTATCTAGCCGAGCAGCTGTCATTATGGTGATTACTAGAAATGGGCTTGTTGTTTTAGGTGCGACGGCAGTGACGCTATCTACAATTGCCGTTACTAGCCTAGGCATCCACTCTCAAGGACAAGCTTTATTCAAAGAAAGTCCCAAGGAATTGGTGGACGAAGTATGGCAAATTATTCATCGCCAATATGTGGATGGAACTTTTAATCAAGTAGATTGGCAAGCTGTTCGTCAAGAGTATTTGAATAAGTCCTACAGTAATAAGGAAGAGGCTTATAAGTCCATCCGGGAAATGTTAAAAAAACTGGATGACCCCTACACCCGGTTTATGGATCCCAAGGAATTCAAAAATATGCAGGTGGATACCTCTGGGGAGTTAACGGGGGTTGGTATCCAAATAGGAATGGATGAGGAAACCAAAAAGCTAACTGTAATTTCCCCCATTGAAGGTACACCAGCTTTTAAGGCAGGGATTCAAGCCAAGGATATTATTACCAAGATAGATGGTAAAAGTACTGAGGGCATAGATACAAATCAAGCTGTCTCCCTGATTCGGGGTAAGGTGGGAACTAGCGTAATTCTAACGATTTTGCGCGATGGCAGGCAGCAAGATATAAAAATTGTCAGGGCAAAAATTGAAATTCACCCAGTAAGTTATTCTCAGCAATCAACACCACAAGGTCTTATTGGTTACATTCGCCTCAAGCAATTTAGTGCTAATGCCAGTAAGGAAATGCGGGATGCCATCAGGAAGTTAGAAAGAAAGCAGGTGGCGGGATTTGTCTTAGATTTACGCGGTAATCCTGGTGGTTTGCTATATTCCAGTGTGGAAATTGCCCGTATGTGGTTGGATGAAGGGACAATTGTTTCTACCAAGAGTCGCTTCGGGGAAAGAGAACGGGAAGTAGCCAGAGGTAGATCATTGACGCAAAAACCGATGGTAATTCTAGTGGATAAAGGTAGTGCTAGTGCCAGTGAAATTCTCTCTGGTGCTTTGCAAGACAATAAACGGGCGACTTTGCTTGGTTCTAAAACCTTTGGTAAGGGATTAGTACAATCAGTACGTCCTCTAGATGATGGTTCCGGTGTGGCAGTTACAATTGCTAAATATTTTACTCCTAGTGGTAGGGATATTAATAAGCAAGGAATTGCCCCTGATATCAAGTTGGAAATGACCGATGAGCAGCGAAAAACTCTATGGTTAAAAGAACGGCAACGTGTGGGTACTCTCAAGGATCCACAATTTGCTAAGGCGGTAGAGGTTCTAGGGAAAAAAATTGCGGCTCAAAATTCAACGAGGGCGGAAAAAAGTCAAAAATAAATTGGTAATGTATTTATGCCCATGACTATCGCCCAGTTTTTAAGGATTGAAGATGAAATAAAATACAAAACCTCACCCTGTCCTATCGGACATCCCTCTCCTTATTAAGGATAAGGAGAGGGAAAGATTTTTGCGTAGGTGTAGGTTGGATTGAGGGAGGAAACCCAACTACCAAAAATTTTGTTGTTGTTGGGTTTCACTTCGTTCAAACGGCACTTGCACTTAACGCGCTTAACCCGCGCAAAGCAGTGGCTCCCCAACCTACATTTATTTTTATCTTTCCAGAGTGACAAAAAAGGTTGAACAGAATGTAGCGGGTGTTTAGATCCCCGACTTCTTGAAGAAGTCGGGGATCTGTGGTTCCTCATAATGTAAAAATTACAGCTTTTGCAGTAATTCTCTAGTCAACTGAGAGAAGGCTTTGGAACCAGATGACTGGGGACTATTGACAACAACAGGGGAAAAACTATCAACTGCTCTAGCCACATTTACATCTACGGGTATCTGTGTCTGAAAAATTTTTTCACTACCAAAATCTTGATTAACACGATACATAACTTGTTTATAGTATCTGCCAGTTAATAAATTAGTGTTTGACATTGTAAAAACTATTCCGAGAATTTTAATGTCTATTTCTGCTTCCTGTTCGTGACTTTCTTTTAATTGTCCAATTCTTCTTTCTAATAACTGAATACCCACTATAGATAATGGTTCTGGTTTAGCAGGAAGGATATAAAAATTACTGGTGGCTAAAGCACTACGGGTTAAAAGATTGTAGCCAGGAGCGCAGTCAAGAATAATAAAATCATAATCTTGACGAATTGGTTCTAATATTTTCCCCAGCAGTACCCTTTCAAAACGATTCCAAATAGTTTCAAAGTGGTTTTCTCCCAAGGCTACAGCTTGTTCGTGTAGCATTTCTGATACTAGAAATTCATCATATAAATCAATATCTCCAGGTAATAAATCAAGTCCTGGAAGATTACAAACATTAGGTTGAATAATGTCTTGAATTACATACTTTGGCTTAGAATCTGGATTAATTATTTGGTCGAGTAAATATCTAAAAGTCTGCCTTTTTTTTCGCAGTTTAGCAAAGTCCATGGGCGACATCAAACTGAGTGTGGCACTAATTTGAGTATCTAAATCCAATACTAAAACTCGTTTACCATGGTTTTTTGCTAAACAAGTAGCAATATTAACGGTAAGAGTGGTTTTACCAACTCCACCTTTCATATTTGCAGTTGAAACTACATATCCCATTGCTTAAATCCTCTAATGACGCATTCCCACCTAGGTAGGGGCAATTTCTTGTTTTCCAGCACAAATTTGTAGTAATTCTCAGGTTTGCCGACTTTTAAAATTTAAGAGCGACAGTTTAGCCTTGATTAAAGCAGTCAAGATTATACCAGTGATGGGTTCAGATATAAGTTGCAGCACAGAACCACTCTTTATAAGTCGAGGGAGTTGGGAGCATCGCAAATTTTTAACAGTACCCTGGAAGGGTATCGCTATAGGAGCAAAGCCCACCTCCGTGGGCTGTAAAACCCTCTTGCCCGCGTAGGCAGGCTTGGCTTGTGTAGCCCCAGGCTAAGAGGTGTGGGCTTTTTCAAAAAACGGGATGCTCCCAGGGAGTTGGGAATAAACAGTTTTTCTACCTACACCCCATATCCTCTCTTTTGTTTTTAGACTCTAATTAACTGTTTTAAATCCTTTGGCTGAAAGAATAATTTTACCGTTTTTACGCACTTCTAAGGTTGTTGATAAATCGCTTTGTTTGTCATCTTCAGTTATTGGTTGCTTGACTATATAGGTATATTCACCATTTGTCCAACCCGTGGTGCATATACCTTGTCTACAAATTACTTTACCCCCTGTTAACTCCAAACATTCACCCTTAGAGTTGCATCCACGGTAGCTTAAATTACCTGTACCATTGACACCGGACCAAGATTTCCCGTTACCAATGGTGATTGTCCATTCGCCATTGCTGATGGTGTGGGAGTCATTTTCGTTTGATGTGGTTGACGATTTACCTCCCACAAGTTCCATTTGATAAATCAAGGATTCTATTTTTGTTTTACCACAGGGTTCTGCACTTTCACAATCATTAACTTTGATATCTTTATATTTTAAATTAACTTTCTTGTTTAAGAGTTTGTCTCTTTTTTCGCAAACTTCAAAGGTTGCTCCTATTTCTCGCTCAGTGTTTTTTTCATCAACTAAAGTGAGGTAGCATTTTAAGTCACCAGTAATCATATTTTTGATAGTAGCTACTTTTGGTTTATTGCTGGTATGAGATTTATTGTTAGTTTTGTTGGGTGTAACTGGTTGCTTATTTGCAGTATCTTCTGGTTGGAAAATATCGGTTTCCTTTGTGATACCAGATTCATTGCTAACTGGAGTGGGATTAGCAGATAATGAGGAATTTTTCTGAGTTGGTAAAGCCGTATTTGTTGTCTGATTAGCTGTATTGGCAGCAGAATTATTACAACCGACGATTGCTAAACAAAAAATAGCGAACTGACAAGTCAGTGCTTGGGCGATCGCAATTTTTAAATACTGTTTTTTCATATATATTTTTTCATATAATTTCTTTTTCGGTCAAATGAGGTCAAATGAGGGCAGATAATATTATATTTATCTATGTAACCTGGAGATATTTTATAAATACAATTACTTTTATTTTCAAGATGAAATAATTATTTACTAAATATTTTGCCTATAATTTTGATGATTATCTTGATAACTATATGCCGATTAATGATTATTAAGTATAATTTGCAGAAATTGACTCTTAACAGCATTTGCTTGTGATAATAGTCTGATATTTTTTTGATTATGCTGGCTGTATTCTCGGATTTTATCTATTGCTGTTACATCATGTATGAATGACTGTTGGACAAATATTCTATCTGTAATGTCATCAGCATAATTATTTTCTGCCAAAATTAGCATATGAGGTGTTCTGACTAATTTATTATCTTCATCGTAAATTATCTCGATGGACAAATCATAGATGTAAGAGGGATAAAATTTAGTTTGATTAACAATTTGTTCCTGGCAATATTTGTCTGGAATAGATGTAGAAAATGTAAATCTATCCACATCGCGATCGCCTACACATTGAGATATGTTTATTTCTTCGATATAATGTTCGTAAATAGATGGTGGTAAGAAAAATTTGTAATCATAGCTGGGTTCGACTTGCCTACTTTTTTTGGAGATTGCTCTAGTACGAACAATTGCAGAAGTTTCTCGTAAACTTGCTTCTAATTCTGGTTTGACAAACACCCAACTGGTTAATACCCAGATATTACTAAAAATAAATTTTGCTCGCTTCAAAAAAGCTGATTGATTGCCAATATTCCTGACTTTAATATCTATCAATGGAGCATTAGTAGAACCTGTTAAAGAAACATCTACAATTTTAATAGCCGAATCACTATTAGTTTGATAATTTTCCCGATCGATAATTTTATAGTTAGCTTGGATTAACCAGGATGCCACATCTCGCCAATCTTTCAGAGAATTGACAGGACGTTGGGTTAATAACTCTAAATAGCGGTACAATCCCCTAGATAAATCAACTCTTAAACCCCTTGGTTCCCGATTAATAGTAGTAGCAATTTCCTGGGGACTATAACCAGCGATTAATCCCCGTAAACACACCTTTTCTAAGGGAGTAATGTCTCTATTTTTACCAGTATTTTTTTGCTTGGCGTGGGCAATATCCCGATACAGTTTGTCTAAATCCCAGTTATTGGCAACTTCTGTAAAGAAATCTTGATATAGCATATTTCATCTTAGTGAATTACATTCAGACGGGCAAGGATGCCCATTCCACAAGAGCTTGTGTATATAGCCTTGTACTTTATTTACCTGTAAAGTGCTGTAATTTGCCATTGCGAAGATGATGCTTGCCCATTGCACAATATCCTAACAAAAGTCCTAATGGTGGTTAGGTGATGTGTAGGGATTCCATTGGCTATGGTGGAGGTATAGCAATGGACATATTAGTTAGAACAGTATTGTTCGACTCAAGAACTGTCAACTGTCAGATGAGGTGATGAGGTGATGAGGGGATGAGGTGATGAGGGGATGAGGGGATGAGGAGGTGATGGGATGAGGAGTCAAGAAATTAGAACTCCACTCCCAACTGGTGAACACTGATTAAATGGATGACACTGATGACACGGATACACGTTGATAACCCAATCGTCAACTATCAACTAACTCTCAACTCCTAACTATCAACTAACAACTATCAACTCTTAACTCTTAACTCCTAACTGTCAACTATCAACTATCAACAACCAACTATAGAAATCCCGAGTTTATATTATGAAAGTAATTAATACAGACCATCCCATTGGTGGATTATATACCCAATCCCTAGAACAACAGTTAATATTTCCCCTCAAGCATACTGAAGTTCATACCCAAATCGCCGGTAATGTAGCACGTACAGAGGTAATTCAAAGCTTTGAAAACCCTTTCACCCAAGCTTTAGAAGCCAAATATATCTTTCCCTTACCGGATGAAGCGGCGGTGGATGAGATGGAAATCAAAATTGGCGATCGCACCATTCATGGTAATATAAAAAAGCGCGAAGAAGCCCAACAAATTTACCAACAAGCAAAGAAACAAGGGCGCACAGCAGGATTACTAGAACAGGAAAGGGACAATATCTTTACCCAATCCCTCGCTAATATCAAACCAGGGGAGCAAATTGATGTCACCATTCGCTATACGGAAAGCTTGAATTTCACCGCCGGAGATTACGAGTTTGTCTTCCCCATGGTGGTGGGGCCTAGATATATTCCTGGTACATCAATTGATGGTAGTGCAGACACAGACGATGTTCCCGATGGTTCCCAGATTACTCCCCCTGTAATTCCGCCAGAAATGCGGTCCCGTCATGATATTAATGTCACAGTGGAAATTGATGGCAGTTTACCAATCAGTAATGTTTACTCCCCATCCCATCAAATAGCAACTCAACTCCTAGGAAATAATCTCCACATCCAACTAGCCAAAGAAGATACCATCCCCAACAAAGATTTAATTATCCGTTATCAAGTTGCTGGTAGGGAAACCCAATCTACTGCGATTACCCAAGCTGATACACGGGGTGGACATTTTGCAGTGTACCTGATTCCAGCAGTAGAATATTCCCCAGAATCCATTGTTCCTAAAGATGTTGTCTTTTTGGTGGATACCTCCGGTTCCCAATCCGGCGCACCACTACAACAGTGTCAGAAATTGATGGAGCGATTTATCAATGGGTTGAATCCTAATGATACTTTCTCTATCCTCGATTTTTCCCACGCTGTTAGGCAATTATCACCCACACCCCTACCCAATACCCCAGAAAATCGTACCAAGGCTTTAACTTACATTAACAATCTCCACGCCAGTGGCGGTACGGAAATGTTGAGTGGGATTCGTGCAGCAATTAACTTTCCTACACCCTTGGGAAGATTGCGAACAGTGGTTTTACTCACCGATGGCTACATTGGCAATGAAAATCAAATTTTGTCAGAGGTACAAAAACACCTACAAACGGGAAATCGCCTCTACAGTTTTGGTGCGGGTAGTTCAGTTAACCGCTTTCTCCTCAATCGCATTGCAGAAGTGGGAAGGGGAATATCCACAATTATTCGCCATGATGAACCTACCCAAGCCGTTGCGGATAAATTTTGCCAACAAATTAACAACCCCGTGCTGACAAATATTGAAATTACTTGGGAAGGAACAGGGAAAGCACCTATAATTTACCCAGAAACCCCACCGGATTTATTCGCCGAACAACCATTAGTTTTATGGGGACGCAAGGAGGATGGTATTGGGGGTAATTTGCACATTAGCGGTGTCGCTGCTGGCGGTAAACCCTACCAAAAGACATTTCACCTCAAATTTGCTGCGGAAATGGGTAACCCAGCCATTGCTCAGTTGTGGGGACGGGCGCGGATTAAACACTTGATGAACCAAATGTTCCACCATGAAACCACAGCAGGGGTGGAAGCGGTAACACAAACAGCTTTAACCTATCAATTACTTTCCCAGTACACGGCTTTTGTTGCTGTTAGTGATGATGTGCGGGTAAATCCCCAACAAGAGTCTATTTCTGTGGAAGTACCTGTGGAAATGCCAGAAGCTGTGAGTTATCAAGGGATATTTGGAGAAACCGAGAGGGAACGGGGTATTACTATGGACTTGATGATGATGGCTGAACCAGTAGCAGGAGCAGCACCAGCACCAGCACCAACTCCAACCAGAACTAGAGGTACTAGTGCGTATAAAAAATCAAGTAGCTTTTTGAAAAGATCTGCTATGACAGAAACTGAAGAGGTGAGAATACCTAGTAAACCAAATCTAGAAGTTGTTACTGTAGAAGGATTAGATGCCAATGCATCTGCTAATCTCACTCAACATTTACAAGCACTCAATTTACATGGTAATTTTACTGGTCAAATAGTATTTGAATTTACTACTAAAAAGCATCGGGTGCTACGGGTAATGTTAGATGAAGCTCTTTCTACCCTCAAGGAAGATATTGTCATTGAAGCGATTAAAAAATCCTTGTTGCAATGGAGAGTTCCCCAATCCATAACTCGCAAAGTGAAGATAACTTTGCGGATAAATTGATTTAGCTCTAACAAAAAGAAGCCTCTCACCTACCCGTAAGGGAGGTGTACCAGATGAATTTTTGGGCGATGAGGAGTCTCGCCCCTGAGCAATATTTGATTTAATCGGATGAGTGATGGGGCGGGCGACGAATCGCCAAGCTTTGAACTAGGGTTCTCAGTGCTTCAGACATCGGTATATCCAAAGTTTCTGCAAACTCTTTTAAAAGCCCCAACTCTCTATCATTAAGCCTTGTTTCAACTCTATTTGTTCTAGACATAGTTACGACAATTAACCGTAACTATGATACATTTAAGTAGTGCAGGTTTAATCAAATTAATAGCTCACGGCTTCCTGTACACTGTAGCTTGACAACTGGTGAGTATAGGGTTCTACCCAGTAACAGACGCTTCGGTGTCGCTTTGGCGTGGGTAGGTAAAACTCTGACAGTACAAAGGATGAACAATTCTTGTACTTGTTCAAAGTCTGCGGAGGGGCATCTCGTGGACTCTAAACAAAGCTCAGTTAATGTCCGACGGAATACCGGGAGTCACTGAGAAGCCTACACTGTATTGCTTACAATCAGTGTAGGAGTATGTCACAGACAAGGAACACGGCATCAGTAAGTACTATCAACAATAGATGACTATGCCGTGCCTCTTTAATTTAGTTGGCTTCTGATTTTTTTGATTTAGCTGATTTGGCTGATTTAACTGATTTCTCTGATTTTTCTGGAGTCTCAGTTTTTACTGGGGTAGGGGCTTTTGATGAAGCAATAGTTTTTGGTTGAATATTATTCTTGGATGTATTAATTTTTACCTGACTTGCCATTTCCAGGAAAGAATTCATATTAGGCCCTGGACGACGGCGACCATTTGTACTAGTAGGAATGAGATATTTAGGTGCAAAGGTGTTGCTCGTGTCTTCTTTCTGGGGAGAAGCTGCTACTGGTGCAGGGGTAGGAGCAGGTGTAGGAGCAGGTGTACTTGCTGGTGCGGCTTCTTTCTGAGCAACCTTAGACTTTCTAAATGTTTTCTTCCGAGCTGTACCTGACTCTTGAGTCGCTGTTTCAGTTTTTTCAGCTTCAGTTTTTACAGCTTCTGCTACCGGCTTTGCTTCTGGAGTGGGTGCTGCTACTGCTGATGCACTATTACCATTAGATGCAGTGGGGGGTTGTGATGGTTTGGAGGGAGTGTCCTTAGTCTCCTCTTCCATTTCCAAATAAAAGTCTTTGTTACCACCCTTAAAAAATCTTTGAAACATTAGTAATTACTCCTACCTGTTATCTTTGGTATAAAACCTATCTGCTATCAAATCTGTATTTTTTCACAATCACTGAATCACGCTGCATTTTGTCAAGTTAACTTAAACAAAATTAATGTACCGATGCAAGGAAATGTCGGCAGCAGCAATTATGATTTTAGTCGTATCAACATTGCAATATTGAACAAGGGACTTTCGGTGGAAATCACCATCTGTTAATTATTTGTGTAAACACTTGTGACCGATTTTCGGTCAAACTCAATTATGAAATTTTCTCGTAACTCAGAGCAAGTTTCTCTCAAATTGCTTCACAAAAATTTACAATTGCTGGGAGTTGGGAGTTGATAGTTGATAGTTGACAGTTGACGGTTGACAGTTGGGAGTTGGGAGTTGGGAGTTGGGAGTTGATAGTTGACAGTTGGGAATAGTTATACCAATTCTATATGAGGCTGCGCTATATGTCCCTCCCTCACTCTAGAAGAGTGGGGCTATACGAACAAAGCCTGCCTACGCAGGCTAAATTTGGCGCATTCTTATAAAAAAATGGTATTACATCCTTGCTGTTTCCATTTTTTGCAATCCAAAAAATTGTCAATGCAAGGTTTTTAAACCTCAAACCTCTATTTCCTTGAACTTGTTCCGAATAAAACACCCTAAAAGCACTAATAAATCAATGTTTTATAGTTATTCAGCAGACCCTACTTATTGTAATTGTTGGTGGAGAGCAGTAAATGAACAAGGAGCAGCAACGTAATTCTGTAGTACTAGTCCATGGAATTTTTGATACCTACCGAGTATTCGATCGCATGGCATCCTATCTGGGGGAAAATGGTTGGCAGACGTACAGTTTGGATTTGATACCCAATAATGGTGATAAGGGTTTAGAAGAATTGGCGGCGCAAGTAGCAGATTATATTGGCAGCAACTTTGCACCCACAGAATCCTTAGATTTAGTTGGTTTCAGTATGGGGGGTATTGTTAGCCGCTATTACCTGCAAAGGTTGGGGGGGATAGAGCGTATACAGAGGTTAGTGAGTATTTCCGCCCCTAATCATGGTACTGCGATCGCTTATTTTCCGCAAAATATTGGTGGCAAACAAATGCGTCCCCGCAGTCAGTTTTTGCAAGATTTGAATCGGGATATGGCAATGTTAGAGGAAATTAACTACACCTGTATCTGGACACCCTTTGATTTGATGATTGTGCCCGCAAGCAGCTCTAAAATGCCTGTGGGGGAAGAGGTAGTATTACCCGTAGGAATGCACCCATGGATGTTGACAGATACTAAGTGTCTTGAGTCTGTGGCTAGGGCATTATCTACGCCGTTGGGGACTTCTAAATGAAAAAATGCAGGGGAGCAGGGGGCAGGGGGAGGGAAAATCACTTTGGTGACAAAAATTTGGATAATTTGTTTTTTGGAGTTCCGTTGAAAACCAATCTATAATTTTACCCGTTGCAAATGGCTACGAGGATCGTAGGTACGTATGGCTCGGATTTTCTCATAGTACTCCCGTTCTTGGGATGAGAGGTCCTTGGGAGGAACAATCGCCACTTTAACAAATTGATCCCCTCGTCCATCTTTGGGTTGTGGCCAGCCTTTACCCCGTAACCGTAAAGACTGCCCAGAACGAACTCCTGCGGGTAGTTTCACGTTCACACTACCATCAGGAGTGGGTACATCAATAGATGCTCCTAAAGTAGCTTCATCGGGGGTAATTGGTACTTCACACACCAAATTATCTCCCTCAAATTGGAAGAAAGAATGGGGTTGTAATTCCACCTTCAAATATAAGTCGCCCCTTTGTTTAGTTAAAGGATTGAGAGGTCCTTTACCCCTGACACGCAACTTACTACCAGTTTTGGCTCCGGCGGGTATGCGCACATCAATTACCTCCTGTCCCAACCTCAGGGATTTTTGTACACCATGGAAAGCTTCAGCAAAATTTAAGGAAATAACGGCTTCACTATCTTGATTTCTGGAAGCTCCCATGTCTTGAAAGCCGAAATCGCCAAAACCGCCAGGTCCTCCGGGAGTTGTGCGATAATTGCTGTAACTACTGCTGTAGCTGCGTCTACCAGCACCGGGAGTAGGACCACCAAAACGTCCTAGTAATTCATTGATAAAATCATCAAAACTGCCATACTGACTGAAATCAAAGCCGCCCATATCAACGCCAGGGCCACCAGGGAATCCTGCTCCAGCTTGTTTCCAGTATTGACCAAATTGATCGTACTTTTTGCGTTTATCTGCGTCTGATAGAACTTCATAAGCTTCGCTTACTTCCTTAAAGCGTGCTTCTGCTTGTTTGTTACCTGGATTTACATCAGGGTGGTACTGACGGGCTAATTTACGGAAGGCTTTTTTAATTTCTTCTGGACTAGCAGTTTTACTAACTCCCAAAATTGAGTAATAGTCTTTGAAGTCCGTTGCAGCCATCTACTAGCCTCCTTTAGCAAATTACCTTAAAGTTTTTTATCAAATATAAGAGATTTTTGATTTTATTTACTGAGTATATTGCCAAGTAATATAAAATAAACTCTGATTTTAAGTTAACAAACCATATATATAGCTGGGTGCGGTTATTCTCACTCTGGCAGTGCAATTCCCGTACTCGTCCGGGGAGTGTGGGAAGGAGGGAAGGAGGGAAGAAATAACTCTTAACTCCTAACTCCTACCTGTCAACTGTCAACTGTCAACTGTCAACCGTCAACTGTCAACTATCAACTATCAACTATCAACTCTTAAATAATCGTGCCATTGGGAATGGTGGCATTTTTCAGCACTACTACAATGCCACTGCGAATCTGAAAACCTTGCTGTTCGCGATTAGCTTCTTGTACATTATCTTTGTTGATAATTTTGACATCACGACCAATGTGAGCATTTTTATCAATAATGGCACGGCGAATCAGGGAATTTTGCCCAATACCCATGGGAACATCACCTGTTTCCAAGCTATTATTTCTTTCAGCAAAAGCTTGGTAGTAGTCTGAACCCATAATTAGGGTATCTTCAACTACACTATCTGCTTCCACACGGGTTCGTACTCCCAAAACCGAATGCTGAATCCGACAATTTTTGAGGATACAGCCCTCACCTATCATAGATTCGGAAATTTGGCAATCTAGCATTTTACTGGGAGGTAGGTAACGAGCGCGGGTGTAAATAGGAGCTTGCTCGTCATAGAAGCTAAAGGGTGGCTGGGGTTGCTTGGTTAATGCCAAATTGGCGTTATAAAATGCCTCAATGGTTCCGATGTCTTCCCAGTAGTCCTTAAACAAGTAAGCTTGCAGGTTGTAATCCTTGGCTGCGTCGGGAATAATTTCTTTACCAAAATCTGTACGTTCTAAGGATTCTTGTAACAGATGGAGTAAAACATCCTTTTTAAAGATGTAAATTCCCATGGAAGCAATATAAGGTTGCTGTTTAGCCAGCTCTGGGGTTAATCCCAAAATGGTTGTATCCACAGCCATTTTTGTCAGTGCTTCACCTTTGGGTTTTTCACTAAATTCGACGACTCTACCGGAACTATCAATGTTCATTAAACCAAAGTCAGAAGCGCGGCGTTCATCAATGGGAAGTACGGATAGGGTGATATCGGCGTTGGTATCGCGGTGACGTTGGACAAATTGCCGATAATCCATACGATAGAGATGATCCCCAGATAAAATCAGGTATTCATCTACATCCCAGTCTTCAAACAGTCGGATGTATTGACGAACTGCGTCTGCTGTGCCTTGGAACCAAGTCTGGTTGTCTGGGGTTTGTTGGGCAGCCAAGACTTCGACAAAACCCTCGGTGAAGCCAGAAAAGCTGTATGTGCGAGCTATATGGCGGTTGAGGGAAGCTGAGTTGAATTGGGTTAGAACATAAATTTTAAATATTTCTGAATTGATGCAGTTACTCACAGGAATATCAATTAGACGATATTTTCCTGCTACTGGTACTGCTGGCTTTGCTCTTAATTTTGTTAGGGGATAGAGGCGGGTGCCTGCACCACCACCGAGGATAATTGCTAAAACTTTTTTCACAAGATCTAATCCGCGTACCTTTCAACTCTCAAGTACAGTTTATGACTGTCTGTGGCAGCTGGTAAGGGGGGGAAGGAAAAATTATATTGAGTTGGTATTTCAGTAGTTTATATGCTACAAAAAATACGCTTTTTTTGTTTGACGTGCATACATAATGTATTTATTTATACATTATATTTTTAAT
Organism: Calothrix sp. MO_167.B42; assembly: GCA_030065255.1. Classification (GTDB taxonomy): domain Bacteria; phylum Cyanobacteriota; class Cyanobacteriia; order Cyanobacteriales; family Nostocaceae; genus Calothrix_A. Next base: position 18,196 of record JASJCX010000091.1, read on the forward strand.
GAATTATGATGATGTGATTTATGGTTTGTTTGCTAAACGTAATTTGTGGGATAGTTTGAGAGACGTTACCCAAGGTTGCTCGGATAGTTGAGCAATGGTATGAGTAGAAACGGTAGCAGTAAATACGTCTTTTTTATCAGTAATATTGCTAATGCCAAAATTTTCTAATATAGCGATCGCATCAGGTTTTAAAGGGGTTTGTGTATGGATGAAAACCACTAAATTAGGGGTTTCTGGCTCTAGAATGTCGTTAATGGTCATTGCCAGGGAAGCATCCAGTTTTTGATAATTCATAAGATTTTTTTATCAATTGAGGGTAATGTTAAATTCGCGAGGCCCAGATCCCCGACTTTTTGCAAAAGTCGGGGATCTAAGTTTTGGGGATGATGGGATTGTTGTGTGCGATCGCTCTTGATTCTAAGTTATCAAAATTTGGCAGCGGATGTGGCAACGGATGTGGCAACGGATGATTTATGGCAAGGGGAAGAGGATTGTTGGTTTGGTAGTGGATGATTTATGGCAAGGGGAAGGGATTATGGCAACGGATGATTTATGGCAAGGGGAAGGGATTGTCTGTTTGGCAACGGATGATTTATGGCAAGGGGAAGAGGATTGTTGGTTTGGTAGTGGATGATTTATGGCAA
>JASJCX010000092.1 GCA_030065255.1 Calothrix sp. MO_167.B42
TTAGACAGGGCAATCGAAAAACCTATTGCCATATAGCCCAGATAAACGGTTCATGTCGAATAGTGTATCAACCAGATAATCCCTTATCCTGTGGGGCAGTAGTCTGGATAGAGGTTTTACCTGATACAGTAGTCATTCCACAGTTGTTAACACCAATGGGAGTGTGAATCTTCTAATCATCATTGCAAGTTGTCTTGTTGTTAGCTCTTGTAGAGCGAAACCTCTACATTGAGGAATCAAACTTCAGCAGAGTAATAAAATGTAGGTTGGATTGAACGAATTGAAACCTAACTAATCAAGCGATCGCGTGACAATTAAGACAGTCGCTACTTACTCATATCTGGATTTTTTTGATTTGATCACTTTAATAACCTCATCATGGCTTTGACCCTCGATAATGTCTTTGAGATGAATTTCTCCCTTAACATATTGAATATGAATACGCCAGCCTGAAATTTTATCAATATCAGCACGGTAGATTGCTTGTTTGATACCTGTTATTTTGTGCAATCTTGTTTTCGGAAACTTTCTTGTTCTGTGACATTCATAATCTTGCAGTTCCGCCAAAGCTTCTAGAAAAGCAATTTTAAGTTCATCATTTGGCAGAATCTTCATCGCTTCATAAATGATGCCGTATTCATCGCAGAGAATGAGAGTCTGTGCCATAAGTAACTACGACACTTTTACGGTTTCTTGGTCTTGATGGAGAAAATCCTGGTACAATGACTCTGCTACACTCTTATATGCTTTGTCAAGATCCTGGTGTTGAATTGCCCGAAACAAAGTAAATATTATCTGCCCAAAAATTGGATCTTCGTCAACTGTCAGAATTACTCTCAGTTTCTGGGAAACTTTTAGCATATAGAGAGAAGATTCATAACCATTGGCAAGAGATGGTAAGCTGAGACGAAGACGATGCAGTTTGCGATATACACCGGCTTTGTGGGTTAAGAAAAGATCGGCACAGTCATTAATTTTGTTGATAACTTTTTCTCTCTCAGCTTGGCTTAATTTAGAGAGATCCTTCTCAAACTTTTTAGTTGACTCAATTAGAATATCCACAATGACAAACTGCTTATTTTTAAGAGAGCTATGAGTCTTATCTCAACAGTAGCATAGCAACAAATATTTTACATTTGTGTGGTCTTACACCCTCATGATGAATTTTTTACCACTGTAACTATAACAAGATAAAAAGTAAAAAAAATACATCTATACTGTCAATACATTGACTAAGAGGCTTGCAAGTTGATACCCAATTGACCAGATTTATGTGTGATAAATGAGAATGAGAAGTAATTGATATTCCATGTTACAGTCAATTCCACTAATTGTCCATTGTTATCTTGTACAACAGAATGTGCAATCAATTCAATGTTAGGATTTCCTATATCTTGATTTTTTACAAGATAGCCTGATATTATATCCCAACCTAATTCTTTGTTAACTTTTCGTGCTAGAGTATGGCAATTATCTGTATAGTTATCACCTAGTTCATTTTTTATTTCTTCTATGATCTGGTCTAATTTATGATTTAATTGACACGGTGGATTAACTCTATGTGTGTATTTATTTGTATTTAGTAAGTCCAATATTTCATCTATATCCTGTTTAGATATATTCCCATAGGAATTAGTATTGCATTTATAAAGATGGATCTGAGTATACATATTCAATGTTTTTTACTACTATTAAATAATAGAAATAAATAAAAATAAATACGCTTACCTTTATCAAGCAAGCGTAGATTATTAACAAATGATATTCTACTGCTTCACTGCTTTCATCGACAACCCAATCCTCCGCAACTTCTCATTCACTTCCATCACCTTTACCTTCACCACCTGTCCCACCTTCACAATTTCCTTGGGATCGGAAACAAACCTATCCGCAAGTTGGGATATATGCACCAACCCATCCTGATGCACACCAATATCCACAAACGCTCCAAAGTTAGCTACATTTGTCACAATCCCTTCTAATTCCATCCCCTCTTTCAAGTCAGAAATTTCCTTAATTCCCTCTTTGAAAGTTGCATACTTAAACTCAGCCCTAGGGTCCCTTCCTGGCTTTTCCAACTCACTGAAAATATCCCTTAACGTCGGTTCCCCTACGGTATCTGTGACGTACTTTTTCAAATCACCTTTTTTCAACTTCGCAGCGATTTGGGTAATCTCAGTTAAGGGTACTTGTAAATCAGATGCGATCGCTTTGACAATTGCGTAACTTTCCGGATGCACTGCGGTATTATCTAATATATTTTCTCCCCCACGAATACGTAAGAAACCCGCCGCTAATTCAAAGGCTTTTGGTCCAAGTTTGGGAACTTTCAGTAGTTGCTTGCGATTTTTAAAGGCTCCATTTTCATTACGATATTGGACTATATTATTAGCAACACTAGCAGTAATCCCAGAAACGAAAGTTAGTAACTCTTTGGAAGCGGTGTTTAAATCAACCCCCACATAATTAACGCAACTTTCCACGGTTTCATCTAATTTCTTTTTCAGTAATTTCTGGTCTACATCATGCTGGTATTGTCCCACGCCGATGGATTTGGGATCAATTTTCACCAATTCAGCTAAAGGATCTTGTAATCTTCTACCGATACTAATGGCACCGCGCACGGTAACATCTAAATCAGGAAACTCTTGAGCCGCGACTTTACTGGCAGAATATATAGATGCACCAGATTCATTGACAATCACTTTAATCGGCTTATTTGCTAAGGTTTTTATTACTTCCCCGACAAATTCATCTGTCTCCCTAGATGCCGTACCATTACCGATAGAGATTAGCTCTATTTTATACTTTTCTAGCAAACCTTGCAGACTTTTGGCGGCTTTCATCCGTTGTTCGTTCCCAGAATGAGGAAATATCGCCTGATATTCCAAAAATTTTGCAGTTGTATCCAATATTGCCACTTTACAACCAGTACGAAAACCAGGATCTATAGCCATTGTTGGCTTCATCCCCGCAGGTGCAGATAGCAGCAACTCCCGTAAATTGGCTTCAAAGGTTTTAATCGATTCGATGTCTGCGTAGAGTTTCTTCTCAGTAATTACTTCAGTGATCAAGGAATTTTTCATCAAGCGGTTAAATGCATCTTTCAACATTTCCTGATAAAAGCTACGAATGGGACGCTGTTTAGTCCGAATTTCCTTGGTTTCCAAATAGTCAAGCACCACATCTTCATCAAAATCAATTACAAAACTTAATATTCCTTCCTTCTCACCCCGACATAAAGCTAATAAGTTGTGGGGTGCAATATTCCTCACCTTATTTTCATACTCACGGTACATTTCAAACTTAGTCGTACCTTCGGGATAATCATCTTTGATGCGGGAGACAAATACCCCTTCGTCTAACAAATATTCCCGTAAATATGCCCGTGATTCGGCTTTCTCCGCCACTTCTTCCGCCAAGATATCAGCAGCACCTTTTAAGGCTTCTTCCCCTGTTTTGACTCCCTTCTCCTGGGAAACATACTTGAGTGCTTCCCCTTCTAAGGATACAGATTCCCCATTTTTAACATTTACAGCCCGAATAAACTCAGCCAGGGGTTCCAGTCCATTTTCCCTAGCAATGGTGGCGCGGGTGCGACGCTTGGGACGGTAGGGTAAATATAAATCTTCCAGTTCCGTCTTTTGTAAACAAGCTTGAATTTTCCCTTCTAGCTCATCCGTAAGTTTACCTTGTTCAGCGATCGCTTTTAAAATTACCGCCTTTCTTGATTCCAATTCTGTTAAGTAAGTATACCTATCCGCCAAATCACGCAACTGGACTTCATTCATTTCTCCAGTACGTTCTTTACGGTAACGGGAAATAAAGGGGATTGTCGCCCCTTCTCCCAGCAATTCCAGTGCATTTTGGACTTGAAAGGGTTTCAGGTTTAGTTCTGTGGACAGTAGTTGAGGAATGTTAAGCATTTGTGGTGTTAGAGCAAACAGCAGTTCGAGCAATAAATAGGTTAAATATTTAGTAATGATGTGCTGATAATCCTGATTATCTGGAGCTTTGAGGTTAATACAAGGTTATAAAGTTATTCATCACATTTTGAAAGTATCAGCTAATGATGATAAGCTAATATATCAGAAAGTTTACAAATCTCAACTAAAGCACCAGTTAAATTGAGTAGTCACATCACATCGAAACATTCCATCAACTCTTGTAGTAAATAGATGTTGTGTACTTGTACATCCAATAAAGAACTTTGTAAGTCGAGGAAAAAATGCTATTATTATTTTTTTTACCACTTTTTACTGCCCTAGTCAGTGGGTATATTTACAAACAAACTACTGATGAAATTGGACAACTTGCAGGGGTAGTGGCAGGTCTGAGCCTGATTATTAGTTTAATCTCAGCACCTTGGGAAATTCAGTTATTACTGCTTTTAGCTGTGTTGTTTGTTACTCCCAAGCTTTTATGGGAAAACAATCATAAGTATTGAAACTAAACAAAAATAATGCTAGTTGCCAAGAATTAGATTAAACTATAGCAAGAACCAGAATTTTATTTCTTGCTCTGGCTGCCATTGAGGATTTGAATGTTATTAAAAAGATTGTGTATTTGAAATTAATCCGCCAATATGCAGTATTTACTTGGTATAAATTATCCTACTTTTACAGTAGGTGAGTATGTCAAATTTTTTGCTTTCAACCAAGTAACCCAATCATCCTGAGCAACAGTTAATTCTGCTCCCAATGTTGTAATGTAGATAAGTCCTTGGTTAATAACTAAATCCCGGACTGGATACCATGAATTTCTCTTTCTAACTAATAGTTCTAAAGGAATTGCTTTTCCTCTGGTATTGTTTCTATGTTTCCACCAAATTTTCCATAGAACTACAGATTTAGTACACATAATTTGATATTTTTGGGGAATCTGGTCATATTGGAATGAATAGAAACCAAAGCGATCTATTTTTCCTGTGAGAATAAAGTTATAACCAATTAATGTTTCACTTATTAATGACCAGTAGCATGAACTTCCCTTCAATAAAAATTCTTGTGTGGTGCCAGTAAACTTTATTTTCAGAATGATTCCTTCATTCTTGGCAATCATTTGATTACTATCATATACCGATTCAGCTCTCAATGCGGAATTTGATAATAAAACTTGTTTTTTATGTAAGGAATATTCTACAAACTCTATAATTAGTTCTTTATCAGTTAACATTTATTTTTGCAAAAATAGTTAATTTACTTTTTTATCAAAAACTCGCAAGTTTATAACTTAAATTTAAAATTTTTGTCTAACTAGCGGTATATTTTGCTAACGGATAAGCTTTGCAAAAAATAAATAATAGTTGACATAACAAGATTAAGGTAGAGTTTGCTGATATTTCTTTGGGTTGCATCTGGGATAGTTTTTCAGAATTGCGAGCTACATTTATATAGTTCCCGAAAAATCTGCAAATATACCAGTGCATCTACTAATCACCAAAATGCTCACGAAATACAACCCATGGCTAACATATGTACTTTTGGCTACTATATTGTGCTTAAGTATTATTCTCAGTCACAGCAATCCTCCACAAGCTGCGCCATCTCCTCTTAGACAGATACTGACAATGATTACCCCGCCAGACTATCTATCCTAAGTTCATACAAGATTCATCATATTGTTACAAATTGTTCTCTTTGATTCTGGTACTATTACTAATAAGCAAACATTACGTTTGTTCCTCACACCACACTAACGCTCTCTTAAGTTTCTAAAAACAAGGGAGCCTTTTTTATCAATCAGATGATAGAAACAGTGCTATTATCGACAGAAACTGCTGCTATAAATGGCAATAAATTCAAAAAGCTTAAGCGTTAACGCTTAAGCTACTACTAAATGTAATGTTAGGAAATGCCTAATTTACCAGACTAATGGGCTTATAGAAATATCTACATTGTTCAAAGCTAAAGCTTAGTAACCACGATTACCTCTGCCGCGATTGCTGCCACCACCAAATGATGAGCGTCTATCTTCTCTGGGTTTAGCTTTATTGACTTTCAGATCGCGTCCCATCCATTCTGCGCCATCAAGAGCTTCAATGGCGGCGAGCTCTTCGTCTTCATTACTCATTTCTACAAAAGCAAAGCCACGCATACGGCCGGTTTCACGATCAGTCGGAACTTGAACTCTTTTTACAGAACCATATTCATCAAAAACACTCTTAAGATCCTCTTCTGTAACCTCATAAGAAAGATTACCTACATAAATGGACATATATTGTCTCCAAAATCATCAAAATCATGGGTCTGTAGAGATTTAGATTTCGGAGATAAGTCTTTGAATACCAAAAGGAGAAAACCTATCAATACTGAAAACAAACACCGTCGCCGAATTAACTCTCGAACACCATTATTACACAATATTCAAATATTAGGGCAAAACGTTAGAAAAATTTTACAAAAAACTAGAATTATGGTACATGGGTTCTAAATGAAAAGGCAGATGAAAAAAGCTTATGATTCACCCCCACTGCCTGTTGTTTGAGGAATTCAAGATGTCCCAACTAAGAAGAGCACTAAATGCCAATCTAACACCATATAAAAAGCCCGCATCAGCGGGCTTGTTTAATCAAATGAGTCAGTTTTGTAGAATTAAATCCATAACTAAAGTGATTACTGATACATCACAAAGATTATCGTTTTGCTAACTTCTTCGCCATTTTCCGTAGGCGGATTGACTCAGGAGTAACTTCCACCAATTCATCGGATGCAATGTATTCTAAAGCACGTTCCAAACTCATTTCTACTGGTGATTGTAGCTGTACCAATTCATCACCAGTTGCAGAACGGTGGTTTGTTAGCTGCTTGGTTTTGCAAACATTCAAATCCAAATCTTGGGGACGATTGTGTTCCCCTACAATCATACCTTTATAAACTTTGGTACCAGGAGAGATAAAGAATACTCCTCTATTTTCAGCATTTTTCAGGGCATAAAAGGTGGCAACGCCTTCTTCAAAAGCGATGAGTACTCCCTTGTTGCGGGATTCAATATCACCAATGATTGGACGATAATCAAGGAAACTGTGATTCATAATTCCCTCACCCTTAGTCATGCGGATAAATTCACCACGGAAACCAATTAAACCCCGGGCGGGAATCACAAATTCTAATTGAGCGCGTCCATTCACACTCATTTGCATATTTTGCATTTCCGCCTTACGCTGTCCTAGGCGTTCTATACAGCTACCTACTCCATCTTCAGGCACGTCAAGTACCAAAAGTTCGTAGGGCTCGCATGGTTGTCCGCTCACTTCTCGGTAAATTACCTGGGGTTGGGAGACTTGGAATTCATAGCCTTCTCGGCGCATGGTTTCAATTAAAATACCCAGGTGTAGTTCCCCACGGCCGGATACAAGGAACTTATCGGGGGAATCTGTTTCTTCTACCCGTAAAGCTACGTTCGTTTCTAATTCCCGAAATAAGCGATCGCGGATTTGTCTGGATGTGACAAATTTTCCTTCTTTCCCGGCAAAAGGCGAGTCGTTAATCCAGAAAGTCATCTGCAATGTAGGCTCATCCACTTTAATTAGTGGTAGGGCTTGGGGTTCATTGGGACAGGTAATAGTTTCCCCAATATTGGCATCTGCGAATCCAGCTACTGCTACAATATAGCCGGCTGAGGCTGATTCCATTTCTACTCGCTGTAATCCTTCAAAGCCCATCAATTTGCTGATTTTGGCTTTGATGATTTGACCCTTTTCATTGACTAACGCCGCTTGCTGTCCAGCGTTGATTGTACCGTTATGAATCCTACCAATGACAATCCGTCCTAAATATTCAGAATAATCTAGGGTGGTTACTTGCAATTGCAAGGGTTTTTCGGGATCTCCCACTGGGGGTGGTACATGGCGGAGAATGGCTGCAAACAGTGGTTGCATGTCCTTGGGTTCTGCTTCCAAGTCTTCTTTGGCATAACCAGAAAGGCCGGAGGCAAACAAGTAAGGAAAATCACACTGGTCATCATCTGCCCCTAGTTCCAAAAACAGATCCAAAACCTTGTCTACTGCAACGTGGGGAGTAGCTTGGGGACGGTCAATTTTATTGACCACAACAATGGGACGCAGTCCTTTTTCCAGTGCCTTTTTTAACACAAATCTAGTTTGGGGCATGGGACCTTCATTGGCATCCACAATCAGGATGCAACCGTCCACCATACCCAATACCCGTTCCACCTCACCACCAAAATCGGCGTGTCCGGGGGTATCTACAATGTTAATTAGGGTATCTTGATATTTGACTGCCGTATTCTTCGATAAAATTGTAATTCCTCGCTCCCTTTCGAGGGCGTTAGAATCCATAACGCAATCCGGAACGTCTTCCCCTTCGCGGAAAATGCCGGATTGTTTGAGGAGGGCATCAACGAGGGTTGTTTTGCCGTGGTCTACGTGGGCGATAATAGCGACGTTACGGATAGGGAGCGTCATAAGCTCGTTCCAATACTGCGGTTTATATAACTTTACAATTTTGCTTGTATTTCTATAACAGAATTAGGGGATTTGAGCTAATTCTGTAAACAAGCCTTAATAATTGTATCTTAATCGTTAGGATTAGTGCAGTTTATTTGGAACAAAGATTGGGAAGTTGGCAGGTAGGGGACAGGGGACAGGGAACAGGGGACAGTTTTAATCCTATTTTTTTCAGTTTTTTGGAGTGCAAAAAATTGGAGATCCAAGGTTTTTGAGCCTTATATCCCTATTAAGATTGCACTTTTTACTCCAAAAATAGCCTGAAAAGCTTACATGATAAGAGTTTTAAAGTTATTCAGCAAGTCCTAACTACTTACACCAACTGCTTGATTGCAGAAAACAGCATCACCGGAGGCAACATCAAACCAATGAATGCTTTGGGGTTGTAATGTGAGGGTAATTTGCTGATCATTCCAGTTTTGGTCTGTAGGTAATAAAGCTCGTATTGTTAATGGTTGTGATTGGGATGCTCCGGCTACCTTCACACTTACCAAGTTATGCATACCCAAATTTTCCACTAAAAACACCCTACCTGTAAAGGTTTGGGTATCTCCTGGTTGAGCAATACAAACATTTTCTGGACGAATCCCCAGGATAATTTGTGGGGGTACGGTGGGTATATCTGGCAAGGATATGGGGAAATCACCGAGCATGGCAGATTTATTTTTACAGGGTAGGGTAAGTAAATTCATTTGTGGACTGCCAACAAATCCAGCCACAAATAAATTGGCGGGGGAGTTATAAATGCGGGCTGGGGTATCTAGCTGTTGGATATAACCATTATTTAGCACTGCCACTTTGGTAGATAAAGTCATTGCCTCCGTTTGATCGTGGGTCACATATACTACAGGGGCTTTTTGACCAGCAAATATTTGTTTTAAGTCAGCGCGGACTCTCTCCCTTAATAAAGCATCCAAGTTACTCAAGGGTTCATCTAACAAGTATACTTGGGCATTGCGTACCAAAGCCCGACCAACTGCCACCCGTTGTCTTTGTCCTCCGGATAGTTGGCCTGGCTTGCGTTGAAATAATTCTTCTAGTCCGAGAATTTGGGCAACTTCTGCCACTCGCTTTTGAATTTCTGTCCTCGGTATTTTCTTCAGCCTTAACCCCGAAGCCAGGTTTTCATATACACTCATATGGGGGTAAAGAGCATAACTTTGAAATACCATTGCCATATTGCGATCGCCTGGTTTTTTAAAGGTAATATCTTCATTACCCAGGATAATTTTCCCTCGTGTTGGTTCTTCTAAACCAGCGATCATCCTTAGGGTAGTAGACTTACCACAACCAGAGGGTCCAAGTAAGGTGAGAAATTCGTTATCATCCACCGTTAAACTAATATCTTTAACAGGGATAACCTTAGAAGAATAGGTTTTATTGAGATTTTTTAATTCAAGGTGCGCCATGATGTTTCTTTAGTTAAGAATTAAGAGTGAAAAATGATAACTGTCAACCGTCAACCATCAACTATCAACTATCAACCTATCCCTTCACAGCTCCAGCAGTCAGGCCTTGAACAATTTTACGTTGAAAGAACAAAACCAATACCACCAAAGGTAAAGTACCTATAACAGTTGCCGCAGCAATAGAACCATAGGGTATTTCAAACGTCGAAGCACCACTGAGTTGAGCCGCCGCCACTGGGATAGTTTTCATCTCATCACGGGTAATGAATGTGAGGGCAAAAATAAACTCATTCCAAGCAAAAATAAAGGTAAGAATACCTGTTGTTACTAGTGCTGGGACAGTCATTGGTAGAAGAATTTTCACCAGCATTTGCAAAGTATTGTAACCATCCATTCTGGCTGAATCTTCTAATTCCTTTGGTAGTTGTTCAAAAAAGCTCCGCAACACCAAAATTGTTAATGGTAAATTAATCGCAGCATAGGGAATAATCAAAGCCAAATAGTTATTACCCAGGTGTAATTTTTGAATAACTTCTAACAATCCCAAAAATAATAAAATTCCGGGAAATAAAGTCACAATTAAGATTCCAGCCAGGATAAATTTACTACCCCACGGACGTAATCTAGCTAAAGCATAAGCAGCAGGTGCGCCTATGGCTAGGGATAAAACTGTAGAAATAATAGATACAAAAGCACTGTTCAAAATATAGCGCCAAAAAGGACGACGGACGAATAAGTCCACATAGTGTTCGAGGGTAATTCTGCTGGGAAAATAAATAGTTGGTAGTTGAGAAAAATCCTGGTTCACCTTAAATGATGTCAGTACTTGCCACATTACAGGTGCTAAACAAAATACTACTATACAGGCGATCGCTACCCACATGAAAATATTTCTGGCCAAGTTCTTGACTTGGTTATGTGGTTGGGGATTTGCGGTAAATTTTTCTGGTATTACAGTCATGTTTAATCAAAGTTAAGAGTTGACAGTTGTTAGTTGATGGTTGACAGTTGTTAGTTGTTAGTTAAACCTTCTACTCTGCGAGAAGCCGCTACCGCGTCTACACTCCCACACTCCCCACACTCTCCCTGCCCCCTGCCCCCTGCCCCCCTGCCTCTTTGGTGATGGTTGACAGGTAGAAGTTGGGAGTTGGGAAGTAGGAATTAAGAGTTATCAATCTAAAATCTAAAATCCAAAATCTAAAATTAATTAGGCACTGGGTTTTTGCTGTTAAATTTATTCAGTAGGAAGCTGGCAAGAGCTACTGCTACTATCAAGAAAATAAATGTGACTACTACCAGTGCCGCACCATAACCAAAATCGAGATAGCGCATAATGGTAGAGTAAATATATAGGGATATGACTTCCGTTGCACCACCAGGCCCACCCCCAGTCATGACAGAAATTAAGTCAAATACTCCAAATGCCTGGGCAAAGCGAAACAGCATGGCTATGAGGATTTGTGGCATTAGTAGGGGGAGGGTGATTTGCCGAAAACTTTGCCAAGGTGTGGCACCGTCAATGGCATGAGCTTCATACATATCTGGGGAAATTGACTGCAAGCCGGCTAGTAGTAAAATACTGATAAAGGGTGTAGTTTTCCATACATCTGCAAATACTACGGCAACCATGGCTAGGGTTCCTTCCCCTAACCAGTTAATACCATTTTCCACTAGCCCCAACCGCAGTAATATATCGTTGGCAACACCAAATTGATCGTTAAAAATCCACGCCCAAGCTAGACCAATTAGGGCTGTTGGTAATGCCCAGGGTAAAATGGCAATGGTTCGCACTGCACCCCTTCCAGGAAAAGGCTGATTCAAAATTAAGGCAACTCCTAGTCCTAGAAATAGTTCCACAACTACCGATGCAATGGTAAATAGGGTTGTTGTTCCCAAACTGTGCCAAAAATGACCATCCCCTGACATTCTCACGTAATTATGGATGCCAGAAAATACGGGTTGCAGTTCTGTGCCTAGGTTCTGGGTGAAGAAACTTAACCAAAAGGCACGGACAATGGGATAGGCAAAGACGAATAATAATAACAATAAGGCTGGTAGTAGGAATACTCCTGCTGTTCTGATTTCCCGACTTCTGATTGTTTGTAATTTATTCATGGTTATATTTCACGCAAAGGCGCAGAGGCGCAGAGAAGAGAAGCAAATATCTAATCAAGTTAGATTTTGAGTAGTTGTCTGGTTTCTGATGCTGCTGCTTTCATGGCTTTTTCTGGGGTCATGCGATTTGTTAGGGCAGAGCTTAAGTAACGCTGTAGAATATCTGATGCTTGGGTATATTGGGCAATTGGTGGACGCAAAATTGCTTTCTTGGCTACTTGTAATAATTGTGGGTAATGGGGATATTTGGCGACAATTTGAGGATCTGTAAATAGGGAGGGCCTACTAGGGACAAATCCTGTGTGTAAAACGAATTTGCGCTGGACTGATTCACTGGTCAAATATTTTATCGCTTGCCAGGCCTCTTCTGGGTGTTTGGAGGTTTTGGCAATTCCTAAGCCCCAAGTCCCCAAACAAGCTCCTCCACTTTTACCAGCAGTACCAACCATGGGTTTGATTGCTAGTTTGCCTTTAATGGGGGAATCATCTGCATTGGCTAAAGTCCATACATAGGGCCAATTACGTAGAAATGCTGATTGCCCGTTTTGAAATATACGTCTGGTTTCTTCTTCTTGATAGGTTGTTACCCCTGGTGGTGTAATCCCAGCTTCGACGGTTTGTTTGAGAAAGGCGATCGCTTTTAAACTTTCTGGTTTATCTAAGCCTACCTCTAAATTATCGGGATTTACCCAATATCCGCCAAAACCTTGTAATACTTCGACAAACATTGCGGCTAATCCCTCATATTGACGACCTTGCCACACATAACCCCAATTTACTTTTCCTTTTTCTTTTAAAACTTTGGATATTTTCATCAAATCTGCAAAGGTTTCTGGGGGGGGAAATCCGGCTGACTTGAGCAAATCTTGGCGGTAGTAAAGCATTCCCAGGTCAGAACGCACGGGAATTCCATACAATTTACCTTCATAACTCAGCCCATCCATATCTTTGGGGGAAAATGCGGCGAGTTCATCTTTGGTTATGCCATCGCTTAAATCCCTCAACCAACCGGCGGCCGCAAATTTTGGTGTCCAAATCCCATCCATGTTAATTAAGTCATATGGGGAGTCACCTAAAATAAAGGCGGAAGTGTATAAGTCTTCGATGAAATTGACGGAATTGGGGCCTGCATTGATGTTGAGGCGAATTCCAGGATTGTTTGCCTCAAAGTCCTTGACTAAGGCTTCTCTCCAGGCTTGGGCATCGGATGCTGTCATCAGTACATTCAGAACCACTGGCTGTTGAGTCAGGGCTGGTGGTACGGATATCAGAAGAATACCGAGTAAAACCGTAAAAAATACAACTATCGGTGATTTTAATTTTTGTGTTCTTTTTGACATTGATTTAGGTTCTCAGTAGTCGTCTGGTTTCTGCTGCTGCTGCTTGCATGGCTTTTTCTGGGGTCATGCGATTTGTCAGGGCAGAGCTTAAATAACGCTGTAAAATATCTGATGCCTGGGTATATTGGGCAATTGGTGGACGCAGAACAGCCTGATTGACTACTTGCAATAATTGTGGGTAATGGGGATACTTGGCAACAATTTGAGGATCTGTAAATAGGGATTCCCTACTGGGAACAAAGCCTGTTTGTAAAATAAATTTGCGCTGGGCTGCTTCACTGGTAAAGTATTGTATTGCTTTCCAGGCCTCTTCTGGATGTTTGGAGCTTTTGGCAATTCCTAAACCCCAACCCCCCAAACAAGCTCCTCCACTTTTACCAGCAGTACCAACCATGGGTTTGATTGCTAGTTTGCCTTTGATGGGGGAATCATCGCCATTGGCTAAAGCCCATACATAGGGCCAATTGCGTAGGAATGCTGCTTCTCCATTTTGAAATATGCGTCTGCTTTCTTCCTCTTGATAGTTTGTTACCCCTGCTGGTGTAATCCCGCTTTTGACGGTTTCTTTGAGAAAGGCGATCGCTTTGAGGCTTTCTGGTTTATCTAAACCTACCTCTAAATTATCGGGATTTACCCAATATCCGCCAAAACCTTCTAGTACTTCGACAAACATTGCGGCTAATCCTTCATATTGGCGACCTTGCCATACATAACCCCAATTTACTTTGCCTTTCTCTTTCAAGGCTTTGGATATTTTCACCAAATCTGCAAAGGTTTCTGGGGGGGTAAATCCAGCTTCTGCAAGTAAATCCTGACGGTAGTAGAGCATTCCCGCATCAGAACGCATGGGAATTCGATACAACTTACCTTCATAGCTGCCTCCATCTATATCTTTGGGAGAAAATACCCCCAGTTCATCTTTGGTCATGCGATCGCTTAAATCCCTCAACCAACCCGCAGCGGCAAATTTTGGTGTCCAAATCACATCCATATTAATCAAATCATATGGAGAGTCACCCAAAATAAAGGCAGAGGTGTACAAGTCTTCTAGTAAGTCGGTGGCATTAGGTCCTTCAACTACATTGATGCGAATCCCAGGATTTTTTGCTTCAAAGTCTTTCACTAAGGATTCTTTCCAGGTTCGGGCTTCGGGAGCTATCATCAGCATATTCAGAACCACTGGCTGTTGAGTCAGGGCTGGTGGGATGGATATGAGAATCATCCCCAGTATGACTGTCAAAAATATAACTATCGGTGATTTTAATTTTTGTTTTATTTTTGACATTAACTGTGATTTTGATGTTGGTGAATGAAGCATTATTTTGCAACTAACGCAAATTTATTTACTGTCGATCTAGGACTTACGCAACTGGCATATTGATAGTCTTTGTAGTCAGGGCTTTAATTCATTTTTGAGCAATAAAGTACTGACTAAGAAGCAAAAAAGAATGAACTAATATAATTTGTGTAGTGCTTAAAAATCTCTCAATAAATTACTATAAATATTCCACATATTAGGCAATATTTGTTGCTGAAATATTGTTGATTACAAATTGTTACCAACACATAAGTATATATATGTTTTTTGCACAAGATTTATACAGCAAATTATTTAATAAAGTCAATAGTCGGATTAAAAAAGATACAGTTTACCGTAAAAATAGCTAGTTGTTTTCTAGTAGGATATGAGGCAACAGTAAATTTACTGAAATTAGAGATAAATATTCCCATGAAATCAAGGTGCTATGGGTTTTATAGCACTAGTCGCGGTGTGAGCGATCCTCGACTTCTTTAAGAAGTCGGGGATCTGTTGCCTAGTCATCAGAACTAATGCAATGAACTACTACTGCTCTGTCCCATTAATTCTGATGGGGTTTATATCACACCCGCCTGGGGTTGAAAACCCCAGTCTAATAGCCAAAGTCGTCTAAAGACGACTGGGAAATAGCCATCAAAACTAATGGGACAAAGCACTACTGCTCCACTACATTAGTTATGATGGGTAAACCAAATTATAGACTTGTCCTCTCTTTCTCCTCCTCTGCGCCCTCTGCGCCTCTGCGGTTTTATCCTCTACCCCTGATAATTAACGTGGTGGAGTACTACTGCTTTATCAATTTAATTTTGATGGGTAAACCAATTGTAGTGGGAGCATCTTGCTCCCTATTTCTAGGCAGGGAGTGAGGCGCTCCCACTGCACCCCCAAACCTACGCTATGAGCATTAGACTTATTACTTATTACTTATTACTTATTACTTGCGCGTAGTGCTGGAACATCCCTTGAGAAAACTTAGTCATGGAACTACCTGGGAATGACTCTACCCAAAATTGTAGCTAGATTAGAAGAGTTAGGCTGGTAAGGATAGCAAAGCACAATGCTACAAGCAGAGCAAACATTACAAAATCGTTATCAATTACAACACCAACTGGGTGATAATGGGATTCGCCAAACTTGGTTAGCTACAGATTTACAGGCTACTAGTGACGAACAGCAACTAGTAGTGGTCAAACTCCTGGCTTTTGGTGGTACAGTGCAATGGGAGGATTTAAAGCTGTTTGAAAGAGAGGTGCAAGTTCTTAAACAGTTAAATCATCCCCGTATTCCTAAATATATTGATTATTTTTCCATAGATGATCGCACTCTCTGGTTTGGCTTGGTACAGGAATATATTCCTGGGGTATGCTTGAAGGAAATGTTAACCCAAGGCAAGCGATTTACAGAAAAGCAAGTCCGGAAATTCGCCATTGAAATTCTCCAAATTCTGATTTATTTACATGAACTCAATCCTCCCGTGTTACATCGAGACATCAAGCCTAGTAATTTAATTTGGGGGGAAGATAATAATATTTATTTAGTAGATTTTGGTGCCGTGCAAGATAAAGCTGCTAAGGAAGGGGTTACATTTACCGTAGTTGGCACCTATGGTTATGCACCCATGGAACAATTTGGTGGGAAGGCGGTTCCAGGCTCAGATTTGTATGCTTTGGGAACAACCTTGATTCATTTACTTACGGGTACTTCACCAGCAGAATTACCAGTGCGTGACTTGCAAATTCAGTTCCGGGATTTGGTGAATGTGAGACCCAGTTTGGTAAACTGGCTGGAGGATATGACTGAGCCGTCGGTGGAAAGACGAATCGATAATGCTCGTGAAGCATTAGACACCCTCAAGGCCAATCGCTTATCCCCTAGTTTATTAAATGTTATTCGTCAGCCCATAGAAAGTCGGGTACAAATCAAAAAAAACCGCAACTATTTATTAATTAAACTACCAATGCGATCGCAATCTATGTTAGATATGATCTGCTTTGGTGCCACCCTGCTAATCATGGCTGGTCTTGAATTAGCAATATTGGTAACAATTTTTTCGGTCATGTTAGCATCAATCTCTGGATTCTCTCTAATTATCTTGGCTCTACTATTCTTTGTCTTTTTTAGATTTACAGATGGATTATTAATGAGTGCTTTTGGACACCAGCGCGTGCATATAACTCCGGAATATTTTGCCATTGAACAGAGGGTATTTAACTTTTGTCGTCAGCGTCAATCTGCTCCCACTAATTCTATTCGAGATGTATTTCAGAGTGTGATGTGCATCACTAATAGAAGAAGTTTTCAGATGAATAGTATCAAAGAAGAAAAAGAAATGGTGACCATCCAAACTGATAATCAGCGTCACTCCTTTGGTGTGGGTTTAAGTGCAATGGAATGTGTGTGGTTAGCAAATGAAATAAAAGATTGGTTACGAACTGTGAGATGAAATAGGTACAAAAAGTGATTTTACATTCAGTTGGAATTTAGAGATTCTTATCTTGCTCAAATATATATAAAAAAGAATGGGCAAAAATCGCTGCTTGAGTTCTATCCCTTAAATTTAATCGGGTTAAAATACTGGTAACATGATTTTTCACAGTTCTCTCTGCAATAAATAAAGATTTAGCAATTTCTTTATTATTTGCACCTTTGGCAATTAGATGTAATACTTCTTTCTCTCTAGGTGTAAGTTCTGCTAACTCCGGTGGCATGATAGTATTTTTTGCTGGAGATATACCAGAAACATGAGTAATTACTTTTTCTATTAATCCTGGTCCTAAATGGGTATGTCCAGCATCAATTAGGCGAATGGCGTTAGCTAAAGGATCCATGGGCGTATCTTTGAGTAAATAACCTTTAGCACCAAATTTAATTGCTTGCGAGACATATTCATCATCATCAAAGGTAGTTAAAATTAATATTTTTATCTGGGGAAATTTTTTGGCAATAATGTGAGTTGCTGCTACGCCATCCATGATGGGCATACGCACATCCATCAATACTAAATCTGGTTGTAAAGCTTCAATTTGATTGATAGCCTGTTGACCATTTTCCGCCTCACCAATAACATCGAAATCAGCCTGGGATTCCAGCAAACTTTTGATTCCTTGACGGATAATACTTTGGTCATCAACTAACAACAATCGAATCATGCACCTAGCCTCGATAATGGAAAAAATGCGATTATATTGCAGCCACCACCTGGTTTGCTGTTAATATACAAGTGACCGTCAAATGCCATACAACGTTCCCGCATACCCTGAAGACCAAAACCAGTGGTGTTTTGATTAGGGTTAAAGCCAACTCCATTATCCTCTATACGCAGGCACAAAGAATCAGCGGTTGTGTGTATATCAATTATTACTTCATTTGCGCCACTATGCTTAGAAATATTTGTTAAAGCTTCCTGAACGATTCGATAAATGACTTGATTTAAATCAAATGGTAATACTGGATTAATTTGGAGGCAATATTTAGTTTCGATAGAAGTGTGAGCTTTAAATCCTGTAATTAAATTCGTAATTGCAACTTCTAAAATTTGCCCTTTTAAAGGATCGGAGCGTAAAGTTTTCACAGATGTACGAACTTCCTTTAATGAATTAGCAACTACTTTTTTAGCTTCCTGCAAAAATAATTTAGCTTTGTCTGGATTAGATTCTAGGTAAACTAAAGCATTTTCTAATTGAATACTTTGTGTCGTAAGTGAATGTCCTAAAGAATCATGAATCTCCCGGGCGATTCTATTACGCTCTTGTAGAGTTGCTTGGTCTTCTATTTTCAAGGCATATTGTCTGAGTTTATCATGGGCTAAAGTTAATTTTTGTCGGCTTTGACGCTCTGAAACTAGGGAATTTATAAGTAATAATACAAAGAGTAGTTTAAAACTAAATAGTACACTAGCAGTCAATTTAAGACTGAGGAGTACATTTTCAACATCCTCCTTGGTCATAAATGTTTCTTTAGGTACTGCGGCAAAAGGGAAAAAAGTATTTAAACTGGAAATAAATAGTATCCAAATTATTAGGGCAACTAGTATTCTTCCTGTTGCTTCAAATATTA
>JASJCX010000093.1 GCA_030065255.1 Calothrix sp. MO_167.B42
CTTAATAAGGAGAGGGTGCCGCAGGCGGGTGAGGTTTTATAAGTATTCATCCGCACATGATATAACAACAATTGAAGAACAATTAGACCAAGTACTTGAAAGTCTTGATTTAATTGGAACTATCCAAAGGGGTATTCGGGCTGAGATGCGCGACACTTCACAATCAACTGCGAGATTAGAACGAACTGTAAGACAGTTGGCGGAAATATCAGCTAGAACCCAAGCTGTAGTAGTGCGATAGCAAGACACAATCAATCAACAGTAAGAAAATATTGAACGGATTTTAACTTATTTGGAAAATCCGAATCGTGGCGATACGATGCCCAATTAATTCACCGTACTTGTTACTTATTACTCATTACTCATTACTTATTACTTATTACTCATTACTCATTACTCATTACTCATTACTCATCTTTAGTATGGGTTTTCTGCTCCAAAATTTGCTTTAATATCAGGGTGACTAATGCTAACAATGCTAATAGTACTGCCGCAGAATAAGCAGCTTCAGTTTCATAATTTTTGTAAGCATCTTCAATGTATAAAGTGATATTTTGAGTTTTGCCAATAATATTGCCAGATACCACCGCCACTGCGCCAAATTCACCTAAAGCCCTAGCACTAGTTAAAATTAAACCGTAGAGCAAACCCCAGCGAATATTGGGCAGGGTGACACGCCAAAATATCTGCCAATTATTAGCTCCCAAAGTACTAGCAGCCTGTTCTTGATCGTCCCCTAACTCTTCCAACACCGGAATTACTTCCCTAGCTACAAAAGGCATGCTGACAAAGGCTGTAGCTAATACCATACCAGGAAAAGCGAAGACAATATTTAAACCATGGTCTTGCAACCATCCCCCAAACCATCCCTGCCTACCATAAAGTAATACCATCATTAATCCCGCCACTACGGGGGAGATGGAAAAAGGTAGGTCAATAATACTCAGTAATAGTGTACGTCCTGGGAATTTATGCCGGGCAATGGACCAAGCCGCACACAAACCAAATATTGTATTTAATGGCACGGTAATTAAAGCTAATCTCAGTGTCATCCAAGCTGCACTGAGGAAGTAAGATTGAGATAGGTTACTAAAAAATGGCCCCACTCCTTCTTTAAATGCCTGGAAGAAGACATTAAATGCAGGTATATAAATTACTAACCCTAAATAAGCGATCGCAATTCCAATTAAAATAACTGGGGCAATATTTTTTTCCTTGTCAGGTTTGGTTGTGGTCATGCAATTTTGGATTTTGATAAACAGATAATCCGTTATCCGTTGTCTATTTTGGATTTACCGATTGACCCCATGTTTAAAAGTCATGGGCTTGTACCTGTGTTTATTTTTCGGTCATATTCTCATGTCTTGTCATATCTTCTTCCCCAAGCTTGTAACCAATTAATTCCCAACAGCATGAATAGGGAAATTACTAGTAACACAGTACCAATTACCGTCGCCCCTGTATAGTCATACTGTTCTAAACGCTGAAAAATCAGCACTGGTGCAATCAAATCTTTAAAAGGGGTGTTGGATGCAATAATCACCGTCGAGCCGTACTCACCCACCGCCCGGGAGAAACCCAGAGCTACCCCGGTTAAAATTGCTGGTAATAAAGGCGGTAATATCACCCGCCAGAAGGTTTGCAATTGGGATGCACCCAAACTCCAGGCTGCTTCTTCTATATCCCTTTCCATTTCCTGAAGTACGGGTTGTACCGTCCGCACCACAAAAGGTAGGGAAATAAATGTCATGGCCACAGCCACACCCAATCGAGTAAAGGATACCTTAATCCCCATTGGTGAGAGTAGTGAACCCACCCAACCATTATCACTGTACACCGTACTTAATGTTAAACCTGCTACTGCCGTAGGTAGAGCAAACGGTAAATCTACGGTGGCATCAATAATTCTCTTGCCAGGAAAATCATAACGCACAAATACCCAGGCAATTAATGTGCCAAAAAAGCTATTCATTAAGGCTGTCAGGAGTGCTGTTATAAAAGTAACATTGTAGGTTCCCAATGCTACGGGACTAGTAGCAATTGACCAGAATTTTTCTGGGGTTGTGCTACTGGCTTTCTGAAACATTGCCACCATAGGTAATAGCAGCATTACCGTCAAATATCCCAGGGTAATTCGCCACGTCAAAGGCAGGTAGAATAGGCGAATGAAAAGGTTTCTTTTGTGAGGATTTCTCTGGGGTATTGATTGTAAGGATGTGGACATAGGAGGAGGGGATGAGGAGATGAGGTGGTGTGGGGAGTGTGGGGAGTGTGGGGAGTGTGGGGAGTGTGGGAAGAAATATTATTGATTTGTTTTATTCACTCCTTTACTCTCAACTAACAACTAACAACTACCAACTAACAACAGTCAACTGTCAACCGTCAACTGTCAACTGTCAACTCTTAACCGATTGATTTTGATTTGAATTTGATCGAATATTGCACCATCGGCAAAGAATTTTTTCTGGACTTGATTCCAACCCCCAAATTCACTGACTTGACTGAGATTTTTCACTGGAGGATATGTATCAGCTAATTTCTGTAATTCTTTTGTTGGCGCAGATGTATTATTCAATACTGGTCTGAATCCGGCTTTTGCAAATTCCTGTTGGGCTTCTGGGCTAAATAGATATTGAACAAACGCTTCTACCACTTCACGGTTGCCATGTTTGTCAACGTTTTTATCTACAATTGCGATGGTATTATCAATGGAAATATTCCTATGTGGAATTACATAATTCGCCTGTAAACCTTTTTGTTGCGCCAGAATTATTTCATTTTCATAGTTAATTAAAGCATCACCTTGACCCTGTTTAAAAAAGGCATCAGCTGCTTCCCGGGCATCCCGACTGAGAATAGGGGCGTTTTTATAAGCTTTGGTGACATAATCAATGGCTTTTGCCTCATTATCATTGCTTCCTACCCCTGCATTCCATAAAGCCAGAAAATTCCAACGCGCCACACCAGATGTTTTCGGATCTGCGGTAATCATTTTAATCCCATCTTTGGCTAAATCTGCCCAATTATTAATACCTTTGGGATTACCTGGACGGGTTGCTAAGGCTACCACAGATTGGGAAACAACACCATTATTAGGGACTTCCTTTTCCCACCCGGTATTAATTAATCCAGCCTGTTCAATCCTCTGGGTGTCTAACGCCATTGCTAAATGAACTACATCAGCTGGTAAACCATCAACAACAGCCCTAGTTTGGGCACCAGAAGCCCCATAACTTTGATTGATGCGGACAGTTTGGTTATGCTCCGTTTGCCACTTTTGGATAAACTTGGGGATGATAGCTTTGTAAGCATTTCTGGTGACAATAAAGGAAGCAACGGTTAACTCCACATTTTTTGTCGGTGCAGCATTAATCCTAGTTTCCATATTACACGCAGCGATCGCCATACTTAAACTTACCCCGATTAAGAACAGGGAAACCACTCGGGTTGGCGCACTCACTACTTTTATGGCTCCCTGCCATACTCTCATTATTTTTTTGCCTCTCATGAATCTACGGTAAGTCTGTCGGGATACTGTATTTAGTTCCTCATGCCATAGATATTACAGAAACCAGAGGCAAAAAGCAATCATTTAGTACTTACCCAACCAACATTAAGGTTACTCAAGGTTCGTAGTAATCCTTAAGGGTGATTATCCCAATAATTTCTTGTGGTGCAGGCATCTTGCCTGCTAATAATACGGGCAAGATGCCCGTTCCACAAGATTGGATCATCTTTTTTGTGGAGTTCTCTAAATGAAAAAGCCCTCACCGGAGTGAGAGCTATTTAGTGAAGTGTTCAGTGATATTCGGGAATATAAAGGTCGAATTCAATATAAGTGGTTCCGTATATGTGACTATGCTAGCAACAAAAAATTTTCCTGCAAAGAGCGATCGCTTACTCTTCAAAATCACTTCACACAAACTGAACAAAGTATTATATTGTTGATTAATATATACTTATGACAAAAATGAAGGTAAAATAGGAGACTTGCAAGCCGCTTAGTTTTTCGTATTATAACGCTACAGGTGTTAAAAACACACGAATCATCTTTTCTTCCAGCTTTAAACAGCTTGTCATTCTCAACATTTTTCTCAAAAATGCCTTGGCTGGAAGATCGGATTCCAAAACTATACGGAAAAAAGCTCATCTATACCGGCTAAATTAAACGTGCATTTAGATAAAAATTTTATTAACAGCACACAGAAGACTGATAATATTATTCTATTAACTACAGGAAATAGTGAGGTATCTTAACCCCTAATTATATTAGGTGTATTTCACTTTTAGGTTTCACCAAATTTTGTCATTTTTCAAATAGTTGACCATTTTTTGGATTAAATAGCCATGACATCCCCAAATACTCCTCCCGAGGATAATTCTGTGGAAACTCCAAATTCCCAACCTAGACGTTTTTGGGTTCATAGAACGATTGCAGGGTTTGGATTAACCTTGGTGGGAATTGGTATAGTTGGCTATGTCAGCGTCAATAATTGGATTCGCCAAGAATTACCATCCTTCCTAGAAACTGAACTGAGCAAAATCCTCAAACGTCAGGTGAATGTGGGAGAAGTAAAAGGTTTAGGATTGACAGATATTCAATTTGGTAATTCCTCAATTCCAGCAACTTCAACTGATTCTGATTATGTTTCAATTGAGGCGATAAATGTTAGTTTCAATCCCATACCTGTATTACTTTCTCGTACCCTCCCTTTTAGTGTTACTTTAGTCAAGCCAACTGTTTATATAGAAGAGAATAATCAGGGAGAATGGGTAAACACAGATGCTTTTGAACTAGAAGAAGGTGAACCGCTGCCTATAAATTTTAATGCAACTGTAATTCTACAAAATGCGAAGGTAGTTCTCTCTTCTAGGAATCAAAATACTCCTTTCAATACTCAGATTAATGGATTTATTAACTATAATCAAACTCAACCAGAAACAGTTAAATATAAGATTAACGCCGATATTGCCAAGGGGAATTTAGATATTCAAGGTGAGACAAAAATCAAAACTGGTCAAACCCAGGCAAGCACGAAAATAAAACAGCTTTCTTTAGGGGAGTTCAATACTTTTATTCCTCAGAATTTTACCAAAATTTCCCAAGGAAAACTTAATGGTAATTTACAGATAAATCTGCCTTCATTTTCTCAATTACCAGTGGTTCAAGGTCAAGCTAATATCCAAAAAGTTAGGGCAAAAATCAAGCAATTACCATTACCTATAAATGCTAGCACATCGTTAAAATTTGCCGGGAAGACAATTAAATTTACACAAACAACAGGTAATTATGGTAACTTGAAAACATTTGTATCAGGTGATGTTGATTTAAATCGAGGGTTTAACCTGAAAATTGATACTAATCCTGTTAATTTAGCTGTTTTAGCGAAAAATTTACCGATCAAACTGCCCGTAAGTATCGATGGTAAATTAAAAGCTCAGATGTTTCTCAGGGGAGCTTTTAAAAACCCGCTTCTACTTGGTAGTATTACTAGTAAAGAAAAAATCAATATTGCTAAAACAGAAATTGCTAACTTTCAAGCTAAATTTGTAGGTAATACTTCCCAGTTTTTACTCCAAGATTTACGCCTGACTCCAGCAGCAGGTGGTGAAATTACAGCTAAGGGTAATGTTAAATTTATTGACTCAAAAACAGGTAAGGTTAATTTCAATCAGGCTCAATTAGCATTTGATTTAGATGCTAATTTACCAAAACCATTAGCAATCCTTTCCCCCTATGGTGTAAATCAGCAACTAGTAAAATTGGATCGGATTACAGCCCAGGGAAAAATTCGTGGTACCCCGCAAAATCCCCAGGGAATTTTATCCTGGAATTTACCCAATGGCAATATTTCATCTACTCAGCTTTCTGGCAATGGCGAAATTTTACTTACAGGTAAACAAATAACTCTACAGAATACAGCTTTAGAAACAGATAAAGGTAATATAGATATTAGTGGTCAAGCTAATTTACCACAACAAAATTGGCAGGTTAATGTTGATAGTCAAGACCTACTTTTAAATCCCTTAATTTCAGAGTTGGCAATAGATAATCAACTAAGCAATGAACCCATTTTTTTAAATAAAGGTAGAATCAAATTAACAGGCAGACTTGATAATTTTGACCTGAATAATATTACAGCCAATGCTAACTTAAATTTGGATGTTACCCAAGGGAAAGTTGTAGTTAATACTCAAATAAATCGAGGCAATTTACAAGCGATCGCAACAGCTAGGGAAATTATTTTAAATAAATTATTACCAGATTTACCCATAGCTTTAAATGTAGTTAATAGCCAAGTCAAAGTTGCTGGTTCAGTCCAACAATTATTGTCCTTGGGTGATGAAAATAATTTAGATAGTTTTCGTGTTACTACTTCTGGACAATTAAAAAGTCCTGCTGTTCAAGGCAAAGGTATCATTAATTTTAATGGTAAAGGTAACTTGGCAACTCAAAATTGGCAAGCATCAATTCAAGCTAATTCCTTACCATTAACCCCAGTAATATCACAATTACAACTAACTGATTTTCAGGTTAATCAACCAGTTACCCTTAACCAAGCTAATATTGATTTAGCAGGAAAAATCGACAATTTAGACTTAGCAAATAATTTAGCAAATATAGAGGGAATTGCTAATCTTAATTTAAATGTTAACGATGGTAACATAGCCATCAATAGTAGATTAAATAGGGGTTTGGTAGAAACACAAGCCACAGCCAGAAGTATTGCTTTAGCTAAATTAATCCCAGATTTATCTTTACCTGTAAACTTAATTGATAGCCGCATTAATTTTTCTAGCTCAGTTGAGCAACTACTAGCATTAGACTTGAGTAATATCACAGCAAATGCTGCCGCTCAAGTTGCAGTGGCTCAAGGTAAAATCAACACCTTGGTACAGTTAAATAATGGGGAATTTTCTAGTAACATTACAGCAAATAATGTTAACACCCCCATAATTTGTCGTAGCATTGCATCGCCATGTCCCCAACTAGCAAATTTATCTAGTCAAGTGAGTTTAGTGGGAAATATTCAATCACTATTGCAAGATAAATCTCCCGCCACCATCCAAGCCAAAACTGCATACTTAAAAGTTGGCGAACAATCTATCAATGCCAATGGGAAGATACTACTCACCCCCGTATCCAATCAACCAATTCCCTGGGATGTTGCAACAGAGTTAGATATAGTCGCTAATTCCAACTTAAACAGACTTTATGCAACATTAGTACCACAAAATCAATCGGAGACTACAGTTGACGGCAAAGCGAAATTTCAAGGTAAACTATTAGGAAAGAATCTGCTTTCAGCACCTTTTGCACCTGGTAACTTCACATTGCTTGGTGACTTACAACTGAGGAATTTTGCCATCGATGAAATTAAATTTCAACCACTACTTGCAGGCACAGTTAATATAGACTTAGGTAAAGTTATTGCCATTGATTTACAAGGAGTAAATAACAATAATAATCAAGATCGTATCGCGGCCAATCTCCAACCTTGTAACCGGCAAGAATGCCCATATCCATACCTCCCCACCTCCTTTGAATTAAAGCAAGGTACCGGGGAAAAAGCCATTCTCCTCAGTGGTAAACGCCAAATTGATACTTTAGATATACAAATCCAAAACTTCTCCTTAGCTCTATTAAATCCCTTACCTATAGTTAAAGAACAAATTCCAGGCTCCATAGCTGGTAATGTGACTGGAGAAATTGACATCAACCTGTTTAATTTAGCAACCACAGTTAATATTCAAGTTGATTCTCCAGATTTAGGATATATTAAAGCCAAGGAAGTTGCTGCTAATTTTGCCTATGATGGGGAAGTTGCCCAGTTATCATCTGCTTCGATTAAATTGAGAGACAGTCAATATGATTTCCAAGGAAAATTAGATATCAATTCTGGGGATATAAATGGTAAAGTAGAAACAAAATCAGCACAGTTACAAGACATTTTTGCAGCTATCAATTTACCCCTGATAGAATCCCTATTTACAGATAACGTAGCCGAGGATTATGGTAACGCCAGTGATGTACAAACAAAACCGGTAGGTAATCCTCAAGCCACAATCTTTGCCCAATTACGTTTACTTTCAAGAATTAGAAACCAACTCCAGCGACTAACAGCACAAACAGAAAACCAACCAATACAATTTAATCCCTTAAATATTCAAGGTGATTACAGTACGGAAATTAATATTGCAGGTAAATTAACCAATCCCGAGGTTGACTTCCAACTAGATGGAAAGAATTGGTTATGGAATTATCAAGCGCAAGAAATTACTAATCAGTCCAGTAATAATCCCAATCAAACAAAAAATCAACAATTAAAAATCGATCGCATAATTGCCAAAGGTAGCTGGAAAAATGGAGTCGTCCAATTAGAACCAGTGCGGGTGAGTCTAGAAGATGCTCTCATTGCTTTCCAAGGAAAATTAGGACTAGAGGAAGTATCTGGATTATTCAAAATCGACAACTTTCCCATCAATACAGTACAACGTTTTGTTGACCTGCCTGTAGAACTTGCTGGAAAGTTGAATATGCAAGCCAATTTGGATGGAAGTTTATTTGAACCACAAGTATCTCAAGGACAAGTATCTTTAGTTGATGGTACTATCGATAGACAGCCCATAGGAGAACTTGCTGGTAAATTCAGCTACCTTGATTCTAATTTTAAATTTAACACCACTCCCACCTCATCCATCCAATTGCAAGCATCCATACCCTACCCTGACCAAGAAGATGGAAATAATTCTGTGTTGATAGATACAAAATTTGGGAGCAAATTATTTCCTCTCCTTGGGCCGTTAACCCAAGGTCAACTACAATGGATTGAAGGGAATGGGGAAATTGCATTTAAACTAGAAGGTCCATTAAATTGGCAAGCTAAAACCGCACCAGAATTTATTAGCAATGCCACCGCTAATTCTACCATCCAGATTGCCAATGCCACCGTTAAAACCAAGCAACTGGGAGAAGAAATTAATTTTCAAGTTGCTGGTAATTTTGCTTTGGAAAATGACATAATTCAGTTAGAAAAGCTAGAAGGTAACGTGGCTGGAAGTCCATTTTTAATCGCGGGGGTTTTACCTTTATTTCAACCCATCCCCGACACCTCCAACCCCCTCACCCTTACCATGGGACCAGGAAAACTCAACCTTCAAGGACTATATAAAGGCGAAATTGATGGGAATGTAATTATTTCCGAAACAGTAATGAATCCGGTGATTGAGGGTAAAGTTCACCTCCATGATGGACGGGTATTTATCCCAGAATCTAATAATAATAGTAGTAGTGATAGTAATAACAATAATAATACTCCAACTCCGGTTAAAACTAGCAAAAAACAAACTCAACCTGAAAACCCCAGTCCTGGCATTTTACCCCGCTTCCAGGATTTTCAAATCGTGATTGGTAATAAATTTAGATTTAAGCAATCCCTACCGAAAACAAATTTTAAATTCGCGGGACAAGTAACCCTGAATGGTTTATTAAATCAATTACAACCACAAGGAACAATTAAATTAAAACGGGGAAGAATTAACTTATTTGATAATAAATTCGCCTTGAGTCGTACCTACGATCAAAAAATTGAATTTGTACCCGAACAAGGCTTACTCAATCCCAAACTAAATATTCAACTACAAACCATTGTTTTAGATGCTTCTCAATTTGAACGTCGCCAACCAATTGACACAGAAATCCGAGAAGATATAGTTACACCTGCAAATCCCAATCGCATAGACGTGCGAGTTACTATTCAAGGTAATGCTAGTCAACTGCTTTCTAACTTAGATCCATCTACCTCTCCTTGTAAATCCCAGTCAGGAAATATTCCCCCAATCACAACCACAGAAGGTGTCCCCCAACTATCTCCTCAAGCATTACAAACAATAGCTAATTGTATTGATTACAACTCTGAAGTTGGTATCCAAAAAAGACAGTGGTTGACAAATCCTGCCATTGAGATGACAAGTACCCCTGAACGCAATGAAACCGAAATTATTGCATTACTGAGTAACCGTACTATCGGCTCCATCTTAGATATTCAGAAACAAATCTCCTCAGGTAATGGGGCTGAAGTAGTAAGTTCTGGTGTAATTCAATACTTAACCGGCAATTTACTTGCCAATGTGGAACAAGAAATATTATGGGGAATTCAGCAACCTTTCGATACTGCAGCGAAAAACATTGGTCTCACACACTTTCAGATTATTCCATCTGTGCAGGGAGTTAGGCATATAGATGCAAATTCCTCTATCAGATTTATTTACGATTACAGTAACTTCTTCTATCAAAGTATTTTTTCTGGTAACAATGATGACAGCTTTGATAGTCAGTTTCGGGTGATATATCAAAGAAGATTTTAATCAAGTTGATAGTTGACGGTTGATGGTTTTTGAGTAGAACAATAATTGTCCTTAATTCCCCTCTCCTTAATAAGGAGAGGGGTGGCTTTAGCCGGGGTGAGGTTTTATATTTAATTTGACCCAGTTACTTATTCAGGACTTACGCAAAAAATGTCGAAAGTAGTGATAATCCGTTCATTAACACGACGAAAAATTAGGGTTTCCAGATGATTCTGCGTAAGTCCTATTATTATGAAGTAGGACTTGTAAAATAGAATGTCCGGGAAATGATATATTGCAATAAACAATGACTAAAGAGGATCATCTTGGGCATAGAACTACGCAGTTTCGTATTTCTCGACAGTTTACAGCCTCAGCATGCGGCATATATGGGAACAGTAGCCCAAGGATTCTTACCATTACCAGGAGACACATCTCTGTGGATTGAAATCTCCCCCGGGATTGAAATTAATCGGATTACGGATGTAGCCCTCAAATCTGCTTCCGTCCGTCCTGGGGTACAGATGGTAGAAAGATTGTATGGTTTATTGGAAGTTCATTCTAGCTCCCAAGGGGAAACCATATCCGCAGGCCAAGCTATTTTGGCACACATAGGAGTAAAAAAAGACGAATGTCTTAAACCCCGGGTGGTTTCTAGCCAAATTATCCGTAATATCGATCCTTATCAAACACAATTAATCAATCGCACGCGACGGGGACAAATGCTACTAGCAGGACAAACCCTGTACGTATTAGAAGTTGAACCAGCTGCTTATGCTGCATTGGCTGCCAATGAGGCGGAAAAAGCCGCAGCCATTAATATTTTGACAGTGCAAGCGGTGGGCAGCTTTGGCAGACTTTACCTGGGGGGTAAAGAACAAGATATTCTTGCAGGTGCAGCTGGTGCATTAACTGCGATCGAAAGTATAGCAGGTCGAGTACATTCCCAGGGTGGCCGTCAGGAGTAAAGGAACAGACTATGGCAAATCAAGAGCATCTGGCTTTACTCAAAGCAGGTGCAGTCAAATGGATGGAGTGGAAAAATCAAAATCCTCAAATTGAGGTTGATTTGAGTGGTGCTAATCTTTACCAAGCCCGACTGATGGCAATTGACTTGAGTGGTGCTAACTTCAGTGTTGCCAATTTGAGTGGTGCGATTCTCACCCAAACGGATCTCAGTTATGCCAATTTAATTGGAGCAAATTTGCATGGGGCAAATCTCAGGGGGGCTATTATCAGTGATGCGAACCTCATTGGTACGGACTTGCAAGGTGCGAATTTAAGGGACGCAGACTTGGGTACAGCCAAGCTTCATCGCAGTAATCTCTGTTTTGCCAATCTCATGGGTGCTAATCTGATTGCAGGGGATTTGAGTAAGGCAAACCTACATTCAGCAGAATTGATTGGTGCTTATCTTTACCAAACCAATTTGTCCCAAGCTAATCTTACCAAGGCTCATTTGGGTGGTGCGTACCTTGCCCAAGTTAACATGGAACAAGCTGATTTAAGCCAAGCTGACTTGAGATGGACTAACTTAACTAAAGCCAATTTGAGTGGTGCGAATTTGAGTGGAGCTAATCTCAGTGGGGCGAACTTGAGTAGAGCTAATCTCCGTGGTGCTAATCTCCAGGAAACGATTATGCCTGATGGAGAATAGGAAAAGATTTTGCTGTTCTATCCTAGTACTCCACCACATTAATTTTGCTGGATAAATTGAATATCTCTATTTCTCTTCTTCTGTCTCTTCTTCCTTCCTTCCTTTGCGCCCTTTGCGCCTTTGCGGTTCATTAGCCATTACCAGGAGTGAATTGCTTGTCAACTTGGACTTAAATTTATTAGCTGAATATGTGCGACACCCCCACCAGTTGCAAGCAGTTAAAGCTTTTCGCCAACATATTCGCGGGGATAGGTGAATATGTTAGATCCCCGACTTCTATCCTCAAAATCAATTTGATGTGCGGATATTGATTCAGAAGTCGGGGATCTTTGAGAAAAATCGTCTCCCTTACCTTTGCAAATTTCTAGGATCGAGGGCATCCCTTAAACCATCCCCCAGCAAATTAAACGACAACACCGTCAAAATAATCAACACCGCCGGAGGCCAAATTAACCAAGGCTGTAACACCAAAATCGAAGCATTGGTTGCTAGGGATAACATATTACCCCAAGAAGGATCTGGTTGTTGAATCCCCAATCCAATCAAACTCAATACCGCTTCCGCACCAATAAAACTAGGAACTGCTAGGGTTGCAGAAATAATAATATAGGTAGCCGTTTGGGGCAAAACATGGCGGATAATAATATAAATCGGCTTACCCCCCATAGCCCGTGCAGCTTGCACAAACTCCCTTTCCTTAATTGATAATACCTGTCCGCGCACCACCCTGGCTAAACCAGCCCAACTAATCAAAGAGGTAATCGCCACAATTAATAAAAACCGTTGAGTACTAGTTAACCCTGGTGGTAACACAGCCCCCAAACTAACTAATAGGTAAATACTGGGGAAAGTCATTAAAACTTCCACCAGACGCATAATAATACTATCCGTCCAACCACCTATGTAACCAGAAATTCCCCCAATTATCATCCCTAAAGGGAAAGTCAGAGCAACCCCCACAATCCCAATAAATAAACTAATACGTCCACCATGAAGTAAACGGCTAAATTGATCCCTTCCTTGATCGTCAGTACCTAAAAGATTAAACTTAGCTTCACTAGTAGTACCAAACAAATGCCAATTACCCTTAGCATCTGGGACAAACAATCTTAAAGGTGAAGGCTTGGTTTCATCTACTTCAATTAGCCGCTTACCCGTTTCTAGATCCGTGTCTCCCTGAATGGTAGGATAAATATAGGGTGAGGTAAATTGTCCAGACTTAGATACCCAATGAACCTTAGTTGGTGGCAATAATGAGCCATTAGCTTGTTGATCGTTGGGAGCATAGGGAGCAATAAAACCAGCTGCTATTACTGACAAATAAAATATGATCAGCACAATTGCCCCAAACTTCGCCAGTGGATTTTTTTTCAGTTTTTGCCACCAATTCATATTCACCCCGCATTGAACTAAATTTATTGCCTAAACTTGAACTTGTTCAACTAACTTACGCTGTTGTTCTAGTTGTTTTTCATGTTCTACCACAAAAACATTGGAATAGAGATTTGCAATAATTTGTTTTCCTTGTTGTGTCAGAGATAAATAGTGTAGTGCATCTTGGATGTAAGGATAAACACCATTCCAATAAAATTTGGCATAATTATTTCTCAAGTCCGCCGGAGTCTTGTAATTCAAGATTTTATTCATGCCCGTTTCTTCAAACTCATAAAATAAAGAAGTGATTTTCTTTAAGTAGCGCGGGTCACTTAATTGACCAATCAAATCCGCAGCCCTGACTAAAGCTGCAAAGCTATTGGTTCCTTGATGATCCTCAGCATTGGGGACGGGAAAACGGGTTAACTCAATGTTGATTTTAATCGCTTCTGAGTCGATTAACTTGTGACCACCAAACCGTTCATCAATAAACAGTTTAGCGCGATCGACATGATAAGGAGTCAGGCTAGCATCGGAAGCCCCCAGGGGTAGTGATACCATGGTTCCATCCTGACCAGTAGCATACAACGATTCTTGCTCTCGGTCTTCCCGACACACACCCTTAACGTAGCCAATGTCATGGCATGCCAGGGAAATCATAAAATGTAACCAATCTTCACTTGATACCCCTCCTTCCCTAATCTGCTTACCCCGTAAAATTTCTTGTCCCACCAATGTCACCAAAATAGAATGTTCGACATTGTGGTATAAAGCATCACTGTTAGCAATATTTTCCAAGGCCATGCTACCAGCCCAAGCAATAATATCTTGATAATCATGTTTGAAGCCGCCGTAGGTACGACGATATCCTTCTCGAATCTGCTCGACAAAAGAATCAATTAAAATTTCTGTGGTATTGAACATATTGGTTAATCAATTTGAATATGGGTTTAATCAAATGCTAATTAGACTTAGCTAATTGGTGAGTCAGTTTGATGTTAATTGATTGAGAATTTCCCAATTTAGGGTGCCATTGGCTATAAAGTAGGGGTATAAATATTTCTGTACATATAGAAATCCGGTTTGATTTGTGGTAAATATATTTAGGGTATAGGTAACAGCGTAACCCACTAAACCTTTGATAATAGTGTGTTACGAACTCCGTTCTCACACCCCCCACAGCACTTAAATATTTGTGCAAAAATCAAATAATAATCCTATATTCGTAATTCTGTTTTATAGTTAACAAAACGCAGAGATAATTACCATTTCCAATAACTCTAAATCCTCTAGATATACTCTAGCCGATAAACTTTTGACTGACAGCACATGGGGAAAATTGTATTACTTGTAATTTGTGTACAAACGATATTTTATTCAGACATATAGTAATAGATATATTGGTTAGGACAGTATTGTTTGACTCGGGGACAGGAGGAGTGAAGGAGGAAAGGAGGGAGGAAGTTAAAACTGTCAACTGTCAACCGTCAACTGTCAACTGTCAACCATCAACTGTCACCTGAAAAAACAGAAGATTGATAATCTGTTGTAGTACAACCTCCGGTGATAGATCCCCATTGATAGTTAAAAGACGGCGACGGCGATCGTAATATTCTAGAATAGGGATAGTGCGATCGTAAAACAACTCTATACGACGCTGGACAATTTCTGGTTGGTCATCCTCTAAGGAGCGACTCAATGAACGATTAACCATGACTGCTTCTGGTACTTGTAAATAAATTGCCCAGTCCAGTTTTTGTTGACAATCATCCAGTAAAAAATCCAATTCTTCTGCTTGGAAAGGTGTACGAGGATAACCCTCTAATACCCAACCATCTTGGAAATTAGGCTGAACCAGTTTTTGCCGAATACATTCAATCATAATTTCATCGGGAGCTAAATCACCCATTTGCAAATATGACTGTGTATTACGGCCCAATTGAGAATGATTAGCAATCTCCTCTCGTAATATGGCTCCAGTGGAAATTAGTGGGATGTGCAAGTGTTCACAAATTCTTTGTGCTTGAGTACTTTTACCGGCTCCCGAACCTCCCAAAATAACTAATTTCACAACAAATCTCTCCTTACCCTGTTAAATTAATTACGATCTAGATTTGTTTTTCCCACAATAATACGCAATCTAACATCCAGAATAATTTTGATATTTAGAATATTTAGAAAAAAAATTGATGTTTTAATTTTTACATCATTATTTATCGTCAGTAAGAAAAATCACAAATTTCACCACTGTTGACTAAATTGTCAATCTAATATTCGCCCAGGAATGCAGCAACAACAAAAGTTGAGGGGTTTTAAACCTATTGGGCGTAGTTTATAATTTAATTGAAAGTCAAGTCGATCGAGACTTACCCACAGACAAGGTAATACCATTTTAGATTTTGGATGGAGAATCAACTACTTTGTCTGTACTCTACCAATCCATCTGTCCCATTCTTTTTTCAAATTGGTATCAACACATTCATTGCAAAAATCGCGTTTGCGTAGCTTGTGCCGAGGGGGACTTAGTAACACCAAAACCTGATTTTCGATCGCGAATGTGTAAGTCCCATTGATAAATGTATTGAGTACAGCCTGCCAAGTTCTTGTATTGTTTTGAACATTTACCTATGGTTGCCCAATTGGAAACTCCCAGTATAAATACAACACACAAGTTATCATCGGCAGTAACAGGAATAGTACAGGTTTTTACTAGCCATCACCGGAATTTTTTTACTGTCGTCATGGCTCAAGCACTGAAAATTGCTGGGCAAGGTACACCTGTTTTAATTGTCCAGTTCCTGAAAGGAGGTATTAATCAAGGCCATGAAAATCCTATCCAGTTAGGGCAAAATATGGATTGGATTCGTTGCGATTTACCTCGCTGTATTGATACACCCCATCTTGATGATACTGAAGCCCATTCCTTACAGCAGTTGTGGCATTATACACAAAAGATTGTCTTAAGTGGTAAGTATTCCCTCGTAGTTTTAGATGAATTAAGTTTGGCAATTAACTTTGGTCTGATCCCAGAAGCAGAAGTGTTGGCTTTTATGAAAAAAATTCCCACACATATGGATATTATTTTTACTGGGCCAGAAATGCCAAAGTCAATTCTCGATTTAGCTAATCAAGTCACCCAAGTGCGCCATATTAAACGTTCCCAAGAAGCTTAGAAGTTTTCATTTGCATAATTAAGAATCAACCAATTCCTGAGTGGATGAGTCAATTTCTTTGATCAAAGATGTGGGATTAAGGAGAAATTGAGATGCTCTAGTCGCCGTTTCTGGGGATAAATCAATTTTGTGTAGTTTAACTAAACCCTCGTCAATAAATGAATCCCGAACACGGGCTTTATCTCCTTGATTAAAACCCGTTTCATAAAATATTTCTTTAATCCCTGCGGAAATGACTAACTTAAGACAATATAAGCATGGTTCTAAAGTTACATATATACTTGCTCCATCCGTAGAAATACCGTGTTTAGCAGCTTGGGCGATGGCATTTGCTTCCGCATGTACGGCCCGTGAAGGTAGGGTTTTACTAGCATCACAGCTACTGAGGTCTGGGTAACAGTAACCTTGGGCAGTACAATGGGCAGAGCCAGATGGGGGGCCGTTATAACCCGTAGCCAGGATTTGTTTGTTTTTCACAATTACAGCCCCCACAGGAAAGGCTAGACAAGTTGAGCGTGTGGCTGCTAACTTAGCCAACATGAGAAAATATTCATGCCATGTTGGTCTGGCATAGGATTGACCATTAGTGGAAGAATTGTGCATTTTTGATTGATACCAAGTTGCCTTCTATCATAGTAGTTCGAGTCAATGAGATTGCTTCCTTACGTCGCAATGACAGGGTACTATCTTTGAATGCAACTTAGTATGAGAAGCAAAGGTAGTGCCAATATTCAAAATAACTCTTCACGTACAACCAAGCTCCAGGCGTTTGCGATTAACTTGATCTGATACTTCTTTGTGATTACTTTTTGTCTAAGTTTCATTAACGGGACTTAGACATTTTTTCGTGCAAAAATAGCTTCAAAGCTTTATATCTGGAGTTTAGACTAGTTCCCGGTGCGAAACTCCAATAATCAGTGTAATCCGTATAATCAGCGATCCTCCAGTGATTGTAAAGGTTGCCAACCAGCTTGCCACTGAGAACCATCATCTAATAACTTAGCATTCATCCAGAAACGCACCTGGGAATCACAAGCAGAAACCATTTCTGCATATACCCACTTCCCTTGATTTTTGCGATTAACCACTTGAAAATGTCGCCACCCATCAACTTTTTGCTGCGCCGTCCACTTAGAACCTAACAAGTGGGGAAATTTTTGCTTTTTTGGCATTGCCCGATTTTATTACTCAAGTTTTGTTATAGTCATACAACTTTACATTTTAAAATTAAACTACATCTTATTTCTATACTTTCGAGGTATTGACAAAATACATTTGCTTTTAAATCATTACCAATGATGTGACAGAGGTTTAGAACTTACTAGGTGATATACTGAGAGTAAATTACTGAAAAAAAGAAAACCAACATAAAAATTAGTTATTTATACGCACAAGAACAGGAATTTCCTATTTTGGTGTTGTAGCTAAACACTATTCCCCTCTCGCAAATCCAAATGAACAAAGGTGAGGAGCTACAAAAACTATTCGATTTGCTAGAAGAAAAGATAATGTGCTTGCGAGTAGCTAAAGTGACAGAAACAGACGCTTTAGCCATATTTAAAGTGGAAAAGCAGATTCAGGAAGCGGAAGCAGAACGGGAACAGATAAAACAAGAGATTGAAAATCAAAATACATCAGCAGCAAGTTGTGATTTATACCGTGCATTATTAAAGCTTGGTTATCGCCAACAAGTACTATCATTTAAAAAATTTCTCAAAACACAGGCAATTGCATCTTTCCTGATTCACGGCTCGCCAGATTATGGACAACGTTGGTTACTGAATAGATTAATTACTCAGCATATTCACTATGGCACTACGGGTAAGTTGATACGAGTTCAACTCAATCGCATCGGACGCAGAAGGGATATTAATGCTTTATGGCGAGAGCTTGCTGGTAGAGTGGGTTTAGTGGGAACACAACACACACCTTCAGAGATTGTTGAGCGAGTTTATGGGTGGTGGCAAACCCAAAATGTCATCCTGGTTTTCCATGATGTGGATTGTATGCCACAGAAATATTTACAGGAGCTAATTCAGGATTTTTGGCTACCATTGGCAAGTCAAACACTAAAGGTTATATCTGAAACAGGGAACTATCAACTACTGATGTTTTTGGTAGATTATGAAGGTTGTGTGGGTAGGCAGAATACATTGTTTGTGGAACAATTGGAACTCACTTGGGAGCCGAAAATTCCCATTAAATTACCATCAATTACTCAATTTGGCGATCGCACATTAAATGATTGGATTGAGACAATAGAGATGGAATTTGATACATTGCCTCTTGTGGAAGCGATTAATGATAGGGAGGATGAACTAGTCCAAAAAATATTAGACAATAGTGAGAATGGGGTGCCAGAACTAGCAATGTCAGAAATTTGTCACCTGTGCGGCTGCAA
>JASJCX010000094.1 GCA_030065255.1 Calothrix sp. MO_167.B42
GGGCAGGCTATGCCAATGTGAAAATTTAGATCCCCGACTTTTTTGAAAAGTCGGGGATCTGAGCCTCTCGTCATATGGCTGGGATATCGGGTAGCGAGCGATCGCTATTCTGTGGAGCCTCATAGAGGGAGCATGTCAGCCTCAGTCATGATACTATTTGATAATTTGGAGTTTCCCGAAAAAGCCTCTAAGCCACATCCAACTAACGAGCCACCGATCAAATTGAGGGCAATCCCAAGGGTTATTAAGTAAGATTTTATTACAGCAAATCAATTTCTAATTAACGAAAAAATCTATCATAATTTATGATGAATGCTTCCTACTTAATTGTATTATTTTATCTTGATTCTCTGTAGCACAATTAATCTGCTTGGCATAATATTAGTCTACGAGCATTTTTCTGATTATTCTTAATATAAAGAAATAATTTATTATTTTAATTATCCGTGGTAAAATTCCACTACATTATATAATCAAACAAAATTAATCAAACAAAATTAAACATGAAACTAATCAAAAAATCAGAACAAGCTCTCTTAAACAAAATTAAAGAGCTAGAGGAACTGGAATCACAAAATATTCAAGATGATACAGAAGATATTCCAGAGGCGGTGATTGAGACTAAGCCAGTAATGGATGTAGAAGCTGTAACGCCCAATTATATCCCGGTGCGCGATAATCCTATAGTCCAATCCGTTGGTAATTCTGGATGGCAAATTTCTGATATCTGGAGGGATATTCGAGTGGATAATTTTTGTGAGTATGAAGAATGATTTAAATGTAGCATCAAGGGTGAGTAACAATTACGAATGAGTTTAGATTCAGATTTAAATAGAATTTTTGGCTGCATTGCGAATGGAGAAGCAACCGAAGGGGATATGCAAACCCTGCGGCAACTTTTAAATGCGAGTGAGGGTAATAATTCGATTCAAATCGGTAAATGCAGCATACAAAATAAGAAAAGCTTATATATTATCTCTTTCACAATCTAAAATCTAGAATCTAAAATCTAAATGTCTTTTTTATTTGCCAATTTACCTGAAAATTGACCCCAAAATTCCAAAATGTCACCAAAATAATAGCCACCACTTTGGCTAGGTATTCATTCACCCCAAATTTATAAAATAGAACATCCACAATTAAAATATTATAAATCAAACCCAACAAACCAATTAAGTTGAATTTCCAAAAACGTTGTAACCTTTGAGTGAATAATGGTTGCTGTAAGGACACATCACTAAAAGTCCATACATCATTCCAGAAGAAATTATTAATAATCGCCAATTCTGTTGAAAGTATTGCACTGGGAGTTAATATCCAACCCAGTAAATTATGTAGAACATAGAATCCTGCCATATCTACAAATACACCACTTAAACCCACTATGGCAAAACGAATAAGCCGACTCACAAACACCCAGGAATAACTAAAGAGTAGTCTATTTATAAGACCATTAATATCAAGATACTTATTCATTTGGCTTCCCCTCACTTGATATTTGTACTTTATGGTCACCACTTAATATAATCTCAGGCAATAGTAACACACAGCATAAATCAAATCACTCATTCTTTAGACTCAAATTGATGTTTCTAATGAGATTATCAGATAGGGGTATGGCTTACGCCAATCTGTACTAGTGTTTACGATTACTCAATTTTTTCAAATTACCACAAGCTGCAAATGGCTTAATGCATTTGCATCACTTTCAGAGGATGTTTGTCAAGTCAAAATCTTTACATAATCACCTCTTAGGGTAAACCTCTTGACTACTAGAACAGGGGCTTTGAAACCTCCATTCCCTTTATGACCGCAAATACAAAATTCGGTCGTGATGTAGGTTTTTATGGTCATTTATGCCCTCATAGCCTACGATTAAGCCATATATCCTTTGTGCGACTCAATTAGGAATTAGATATGGGATTACTATTTAATTTTTGAACAAAATTAGGTATTGTAGGTTGTGTATAGCCCTAACCCTAAAAGGGTGGCTAGCCTGTGCGGCACGCTGCGCGAACGCTAACGGGCATGGCTTCGCTAAAGAGCCAAGTTCCTAACGCACCATTATCAAAAATTTAGTGCGTTATGCTGTCCCTTATACTCTACCTATTTTTTGCTGCAAATCAAACTGGATTCCTACATAAAATCTGATTTTGGTCTTGGTAATCTTTGAAACATATTGCCAATAGTGACATTATTTTTGTTTTTCTGTCTAGTTACGTAATTAATATTAATTATGCATCTAATATTACAAGCTAGTCATGGAAATTAACTACAAATAGACATGGCTTTACTTGTCTAAAATATGAACTATTACAGTATAAAATGATTTTTTTGGGATTATCCTTTAAACTATTGGGGTATCGATATGCAATTGTTAACTACTAATGAAGAATTAATAGAGAAAGAGACAATTAATACGTTAATTCATGGGTATGAGGTATGAAAAAACCACAAATTCTGGATAGTAATGGTAGGTGTCTGACTTGGAGTAATCATTATCATTATCAATGAAATTATTGCGATCGAGTAGACCAACATAAATTGGGGTTGATAATTATTGAGGGATATTTGTGGAAAATTTCAGTATTACAACCGACGATACTATTAACCTAAACCAGTGGTTTGCTGAACCATCCAAAGCATTACAGATTCAGGAAATGCCAGATGTAGATCCCATTAGTCAGAGAATTCGTTTTTCCCTGGTCATTCCTACTTATAATGAATCTGCAAATATTGCCAATCTAATCGGCGAATTGAGCTTTTCACTCGATAGAGTGTTGCCTGGAGCATACGAGTTAATCGTCGTTGATGATAATAGTCCAGATTGTACTTGGAAAATTGCTCAATCCCTGACCACTAAATATTCTCAACTACGAGTAATACGACGCACAATGGAACGGGGTCTTTCCTCAGCAGTGATTCGTGGGTGGCAAGTGGCATCTGGTAAGATATTGGGTGTGATTGATGGTGATTTGCAACATCCCCCGACAGTGCTATTGCAAATGTTAGTGGCACTTGAGGAGGGGGCAGATTTAGTCGTTGCTAGTCGCTATGCCACAGGTGGTGGGGTGAGTAATTGGCATATTTTAAGACGGTTTTTGTCTCGTGGCGCTCAATTATTGGGATTGATGCTCCTACCAGGGGTTCTCAGTCGGGTTTCAGACCCTATGAGTGGTTATTTCATTGTCCGTCGTGCTGCAATCGGTAATAAAATTCTCAATCCCATAGGATACAAAATTTTACTGGAAGTAATCGCCAAGGGGGAAGTACGCCAAATATCAGAAGTTGGTTATCTTTTTCAAGAACGTCTGGAGGGTGAAACAAAAGTTACTTCCAGACATTATGTCGATTATCTGCGTCACTTACTAAGACTGCGGTTCAATTTCAGTGCCCATGGGGAGAAACATTTTCCACAACCAATGTCACTGTCTCAAAACAAACAAATGACGAATCAGTTAGAGGAAAAAATACCCCCGATTTGGATAAAAATAGTAGTGATTAGCCTCATCGGCTTAGGGATTTTCTTCCGCTTTGCTCACCTAGGACAAAAAATTTACTGCGGTGATGAATCTTGGACATCCCTGGCAATTTCTGGTCACACGGTAGCCGAGGTAAAACAAGAATTTTTTGATTATCAAGGTACAATTCCTATTACCACGTTCAACAAATATCAACATATTAATCCAGAGCATGGTATAGGTGATACAGTGAATTATTTAATCACCTCAGACCCCCAGCACCCCCCTTTGTATTATGTGATGGTGAGATTGTGGGCACAGGTTTTTGGAGATTCCCCTACTGGGGTGAGAAGTTTATCAGCAATCATCAGTCTGTCAATATTTCCCAGCGTATATTGGCTGTGTTTAGAGTTATTTAAGTCCCCGATTGTAGGATGGGTGGCGATGGGTTTGATAGCCATTTCTCCCTTACAAATTTTGTTTGCCCAAGAAGCACGTCAATATAGTTTGTGGATGGTAGCAATTCTAGTATCGAGTGCTGCTTTATTGCGAGCTATCAGACAAGAAAATAAACTTAATTGGTCTATATATAGCCTCACTTTAGTCTTGGGTTTATACACCCATTTATTGACAGCTTTGATGATGATAAATCATGGAATTTATGTGTTTGTTCAGCAACAGTTTCATTTCACCAAAACCTTAGCCAATTATCTATTTGGCACCATTGTCGCCTGTTTAATGTTTTTACCTTGGTTAATTGTGATCGTAAACCACGTTAGCACAACAATAGAGCTAACTTCAGGGTGGACATTAAAAATGCTCCATAATCCCTTTGAGCTAATCGCTATTTTTTTGATTCGATTGAGCAGAACATTTTTCGATTTTAATTTAACTTCAGATACATTCTGGATTGATGGTTTGGCCGTGGAAGGTTCTTCATATTATAGTATTTCTACATTAATATTCAGTTTGGCTTTGATTATTTATTTGGGATATTTTAT
Organism: Calothrix sp. MO_167.B42; assembly: GCA_030065255.1. Taxonomy (GTDB): domain Bacteria; phylum Cyanobacteriota; class Cyanobacteriia; order Cyanobacteriales; family Nostocaceae; genus Calothrix_A. The sequence goes on from JASJCX010000094.1 coordinate 4,463, forward strand.
TATTGTCAAATTACCTAATAATCAAACAAGTTTGCTGCTTGTTCTATTGGGAGGAATTTCCGGTCTATTGCTAATGATGTATGACCTAATCTTTGGAGGAGTTCGCTCCCTACAAATTCGCTATCAATTGCCTTTATATCTAAGTATGGAAATTCTCGTAGCCTCTGTTGTAACTTTCCATATTTTCCAACAACATACTTGGCGACAAAAAATTGGACAATTCCTGATATTGGGATTACTAATAACTGGGTTAATTTCAGATTTTAAATTTTTATACTCCCAGAACTGGTGGACTCAAATAAATGGCAAATTTATCATGCAAACAGAGCAAGCTATCAATCAATTGGAAAAACCTTTATTGGTAATTAACAATTCTGCTATGAATTTGGGAGATGTCCTCACCTCAAGTCATAATTTGCAAAAAGTTCGCCTACTATCAATAGTAGACGATAATCTGGTTCCTATTCCTCAGGACTATAGTCATATTTTATTTCTGCAAAATAATAGTGTTTTATTTCAGCAACTGGAACAGAATCAAAACTATTCTTTGAAAGCGATTAAAACACTGAAACCATCTGGAGGTTTGTGGCAATTTAAGAAACTGAAGTGATAAACAATTAAAGATTTAAACCGATAGTTAAAATAAATTAAATAAGTAATTTAAATCAATGGATAGCTGACAACGAACAACAAAAAAAATTCTCCAATTCGGTTTACAATCTTGAGTAATCATCCTGAAGTTTCTCAAAATAAACAAAAAGGACTATATCAATGGCGAAAGTTGCTGCTACAGTTTACAATACAGTTGACCCATATCAATGGGTTACAGATATTGCCCATCAAGCCTGGAAAGCCAGGGATGAAGAAGTTTGGGACAACAATATTCGGAACTTAATTACACCTGACACAGTCATTCTTGATGCTGGATGCGGATTAGGAAGATTACTACCTCGTTTCTGGTCCGCGAAAAAAATTGTGATGGTCGAACCCGATCTGAAGAGATTTTTGCATGCTTCGGTAGTAGCTAACTGTCTGATCAACGAAGACCAAGAATTATTAGAAAAATTAAAAGATGACAGTTTTTGGTCAACTAATGAATATGAAAAGTTACTTCAAGAAGTCCATACATCACCAGTCAAAAGTGAGAAAGTCCATCTCCTGAATGATGTCATGCAAAGTCCAGCCATCGGGCAATATGGAACTTTTGACCTCATCGTTTGTTCCCACATTTTTGAACATATTTCTCTAGACACTATCCAAGAAAGTATTGCCGCTTTTTATCAGTATCTCAAACCTAATGGATCTTTAGTCATATTTGCTTGTAAGTCTCCGATTCTCTATCATTTTCGTGATGATAAAGAGTTTAATCACCAACATATTCTAATTACACGGGAAGAATTTGCTCAGATTTGCCAACAGGGACATGGTGCTGGTTTAGGAATTAGATATATGCCCTTTGACCTTTTGCAAACTATCCTTGATAATCCATTTAATCCGACATTAAAAGAAACCTTTGCAGGTGAGTTTAAATCTCAATCAGAATTTTATCAACTTCCCACTAAATCCCTATTCACAGTTAAGCAATGGGAGGCATACCATTCTGAGTTTTATACCCATAAAGATATGGAAGTTGGCACATATATTGAATACCCGCAAATTCAAGCCCGTCTCGATCAACCAATTAAACCAATAGAAAGTGTGGCAGAAATATTAGAACTTGAACACAAAGTTAATCAAAATGAAATTTTAAAACAAATGCATTTGATTGACATGGTTGTAGTTGCTCAGAAAATAGTATAACTATTGCATTTTTCACATATGGCAATTTGAAAAACTGGAGCAATCGTAAACAATAGTATTGCTGCTTGAGGAAGTCAAAAGTTAAAAATCTTTTCTTTTTTCCCAAAAAAAGCAGCTTTATTTCCAGTTTATTGTAACATTCGAGATTGTATAAGTGGTGGCGATCGAGTACAAATATCAAGTGAGGAGAATCACAAGTGAATTATTATCTTGAGATTAAATGTGGATATATCTACCTTAAACACTGCATGATTTAAGTGTTTAAATAAGTTTCTCATACTTGTCAAACCTTCAAAAATTTCCACTATATGCGATACTTTGATGAATACTGTGAAGTAAATCTAGACCCTAAGATTGCACCATTTACCTGGGTGTTTAGAAGTGACGAGAAAATCTGCATCAAATTTGGCGTTCACTTATCCAAATGCCCAGATTTTGGTCAGATAACCTATGAGTCCAATGATGGGCAAGGATATTGTGATGTAGACCGGATCGCAGCACAGACAGAAAGCACCATAGAAAATGGCTTCAAAATGTTTTCAGCCATCCTACCATCTATTACTAATGGGGGGGGATATGAATATCGATTAGGTTATGTCGATACATTCGGCCACGAACACACGAGTGAGCGATCGCAATTCTTGTTAGTGTGCGATGAAGCACCTCGATCGATGGCTGAAATACCCCATGAATTTTTGGGATTTGTGAATAATCAGCCTGTATATGGACCTAAACCATCTGTATCCATGACACCTAGTCCCAATGATTGGGATTCTCGTCTATTCTATTCCATCATTATTGATCGATTTGCTCGTAGTCAAGAAAATAACCGTACTGGTCTAAGTGCAGTTAAGTATGATCCATCTTCACCCTATGCAAGTCATGGTGGCACAATTCGTGGTGTAATTGAGCAGTTAAAATACCTGAAATTGTTGGGAGTAAGAGCAATTATTCTTAGTCCCGTGTATGTCAACGCAGCTGATGGTTATCATGGCTATCATCCCATTCACTTGTTGATGGTCGATCCACGCTTAGGTACCCTCCAATGCGTGCGTGAATTGGTTGCACAAGCTCATAAATCTGATATTGCCGTTGTTTTAGACGTTGTTAACAACCATATTGCAGATAGCATTAATTGGGAGGGATATGGTGGTCCAAAGGAGGGAGAATTTAAGTATATCCAAGGTGAGAAGTCCGCAGTTCTGCCTTTTCCCGTAGAAGCACGTAATACATCACTCTTCCATGGGTCTGAATATACTGACATGGTAAATCAAAGACTCTTTGGTTTCCTGGAAGATTGGCGAACAGAGGCACCTTATGTGCGTGAGTTATTAATTCAACATCTGAAATACTGGATTGCCCAAACAGACATTGATGGCTTCCGATATGATTCAGCCCGTCACATTGGCCTTGATTTTTGGCAGCCTTGTGTGGAAGAGATTTCCAGGTATGCTACCTATTTCGGGAAAAAACAGTTTCTCCAGATGGCTGAACATGCTGGTAGTACACACGAAGAAGTAATTGAGTATAATGGGGGGAAATTTTCCAATTTCATAGATTATCCTACATATTATACTGTTAAACATTCCTTGGGTGATGGTAATTGGTTAAGGGGTTTAGCAGATTATTTTTGTGGTTTTCTAGAGCCAACAGACCAATATCATGCTGGTTGGCGCAATAATATTATGTTCCTCGATAACCAAGATACAACTAGAATCTTCCATCAATTCATAAGTCGTTTAGGGAACCAAGAAGAAGCGCGAGTTCGGTTACATTTTGCCCTTGCTTGCTTAATTTTAGGGCCACAAATACCTTCTATATATCAAGGAACCGAGCAGGAATTTTCTGGCGCTTTGGGGATGCATCAATGTGAGGATACAGAAGATTGGCTTGGCCATGATTGCTATGTGCGGGAAGATATGTTTGATAATCCTGCTTGTGTGTGGAAGTTTGGACCGATTAACCGCAAAACTTTTGCACCATATAATACAAACCACCCAACTTTTTCACTGATTCGCCAACTGGCTGAAATTAGATCGCAAAACCAACTGATTCAGAGTGGAACCCGTAGCCTGTTATGCTCTAGGAATAATGGTCTGTGGTGCGTACTGATTCGTGGTAATAGTAATAATCAGCCACTCTTTATTGCCATGAACTTGGGGCCAAAAGAAGTATTTGAAGAGGCTTTAGAGATTCCTAATTGGTATGGTGAGTTTTTCGGAGTCGATATGCTCATTACTACATCGGGTGGAGTATTCCATCTCGTGGAAAATGGCATGCGAATTAAACTTCCACCATTCACATTTGTCTTAGGGCGACTTTTGCAAAGCGAAACACCTACCTAAAAATGATGTTTCTCACCCCAAATTTCCACAATATTTTCGGTATGATTGCTTAGTGAGAAACAAATCGGAGCTTTAACTTGTTAGCAATGGTGATTAAGAGAAATCCACAAAAAAGATGATCCAATCTTGTGGGATGGGCATCCTGCCCGTTCTTGTATTATTGCATCCAGGCAAGACTTCGGCGTGAGCTCAGACGTTCGGAGTTCGGCGAGCTCACCCGAGCCGCGAAGCTCAGTCGAGCCGTCGAACGCTGCCTACACCACAAGAAGTTTTGGGATATTTTTTTGTAAATGAAAACTCTAAATAGATGTATTCGCGTTAGTCTTCAGTTTAAAAACAAAAAATCAGAATCATGATTCAACTGTACTACTGGCCTACGGCAAACGGCCATAAAATTACCATATTCCTAGAAGAAGCAGGTGTTGAATACGAAATTATACCAATTAATATTCGTGCTGGTGACCAATTAAAGCCGGAGTTTCTGCAAATATCCCCCAACAACCGCATCCCAGCAATAGTTGATACAGCCCCCCTAGATGGTGGTGAGCCAATCTCAATTTTTGAATCGGGAGCCATCTTACTTTATCTAGCCCAAAAAACTGGAAAATTCCTCTCAAATGATTTACGGGAACGCACTCTTGTAACTCAGTGGTTATTCTGGCAAGTAGGCGGTTTGGGACCAATGGCTGGACAAACTAATCATTTTACCCAATATGCCCCCGAACCAATTGACTATGCCATAAATCGTTATGTTAAGGAGACAAACCGACTCTACGGTGTGATGAATCGCCGCCTGGAAGGACGTGACTATTTAGCTGATAATTATTCAATTGCCGATATGGCTTGTTATCCTTGGATTGTTCAACATCAGCCACAACGACAAAATCTGGAAGATTTTCCCAATTTGAAACGCTGGTTTGAGAACATCCAGTCTAGAGAAGCAGTTATCCGTGCTTACGCTAAATCGTCAGAGTTTAAAGTACAAACAACAATTACCGAAGAAATCCGCGATATTCTTTTTAACCAAACAGCAGAAACTGTTGAAACTTCTCAAAAGTAATCAATAAGCATCTGCAAAAATTATCAGAGATTTGCTTTGATATCAAGTTAGCTTAATTACTTATAATTTCTGCTTGATTCACTCCAACCCTCTCTTACCCTCTCCTTAATAAGGATACTGCTGGCGAATGGTAGGTCTGACCCCTCATCCCAACGAATTAATAGGGATTTCGAGTTATTAATAGGAGTGCGACTGCGCTCCTCAAACCCCTATTTTTTGGTCATTCAGGGGTGTCACCCCTGAATGACCAGCAGTATCCTTATCAAGGGAGAGGGGATGGGGGTGAGGTTCGCCTCTTACATTTAATTACGCCTACCTACTTACACCCAACTAAATTAGTCCGCTGACTATTGTGTCAAATTTTTTGTAGGGGACTACACCAACAATTGTTTCAGCACAATTTCCGTCTTTATAAATCATGACTGAAGGGATACTGCGAATGCCCAATTTCTTAGCCAGACTATGATTTTCTTCCAGATTTACTTTAAAAACTTGTACCCGACCTTGATATTCTTGAGCTAATTGATCCATCATGGGAGCAATCATCTTACAAGGTCCGCACCAAGTAGCAGTAAAGTCAAATACAAATACACCATTACTGCTAGAAAGTCTATCGAAATCTGCTTCCTGGACGTATTTAATAGTGGAGGTTGATTTTTCTGTGTTTAGCATGGCTATTTCTGTTTCTTAAAAAGAGTGTTTTGATAGATTCTGACCAAAAAATTCAAAATTAAAAACTGATGCCAATAATTTTTAATTTCCTAGTTTTGCATTAGCTTCAATTAACTAACACTTTCTCAGAACAAAGCTTCTTCTTGATGAGTTTGAATTGTACAATCCGAGAGAGGAGTCGCAACGCAAGTCAATACGAATCCAGCATCGAGTTGATCTTGGTCGAGAAATGCTTGATCGGACTGATCGATTTTTCCAGATACAATTTTACCCGCGCAGCTAGAACAGGAACCCGAACGACAAGAAACAGGAAGATCGATATCTTCTTCCTCTGCTGCATCAAAAATATATTGGTCGTCTTCTACTTCAATTGTTTTGTTCAGACCTTCATCGTTGATTAATGTAACTTTGTATGTTGCCATCCTCTTCTCCTAAATTAGGCTGTAAATTTGTACTTATTAATTGATTAATTTTGATTTTTTTGCGCCTGATATACTATATTTCCATAGGCGATTATGCAAGCAAAACAATGACGGCTAATAACCCAAAAGACAATTATTTATGGGAAAAACTCAATCAAGCCAGACAAGCTAAAGCAGCCAAAGGTGGCTATGCTGGCTATGGTTCACCCGCTTTCGGATTAAAATCTGTTAACGGTGAACTGGTGGAAAATCCCCAAGAACAACAGGTTGTCGAATTAATTCGTCGCCATCATAAATCAGGTAAATCTCTTCCTCAAATTGCTAACTGGCTTAATCAGCAGGGCTATAAGACTAAGAGAGGTAAACAATGGCAACCTGTTTCTGTAAAACGGGTATTGGATAGACTTTACGGTAAAAAATCAAGAATTTCTGGGATGAAAAACCGCTAAACCTCTGTTTACAAACTAGTTAAATCACGAATTTCTCAATGCTTTCTTTTTTCCTTAAACAACTCGATAATGTTTTATGGGGTATGCATAATCACCAATTGCTTGGTGAGTTGGGAAATGCTCATTACCTTAAATACTTGAAACCATGACTGCTAAATCTTTTTAGCTCCTAAACCTTTACATCTCTCGTATAATACTAATTTTTGTATACGTAATGTGTAGATTGCTCAAAAATGTTTACAAAATGTAATGCAGATAAATATTAAATTAATCGCAAAGGCTGTAAACGATGCAAACTGATGGCTCATTAATCGGTGTACCTTGCCTAGAAGATGCAATCGACAGATATCCGCTAATTGTTTTACCGGATGCTACTTTGGCTGATGTTCTCGCCTTAATGAGTCAGACATTGAGTAATAGATGTGTGGTATCCGATGTAGATATAACATCGCAAAGTGTTTCCCCACCTAATATCCGTTCTAGTTGTGTTTTAGTAATGCAGGGTACGGAATTGTTAGGTATTTTTACTGAGCGAGATATTGTGAAATTGACGGCAGCAGGCACAGATTTTGCGGCAGTCAAAATTGTAGAAGTAATGGCACATCCGGTAATTACCCTTTCAAAAGCATCATTTCAAGATATTTTCGCGCCTCTATTTTTATTTCGTCGGTATCGGATTAGGCATTTAGTAGTAGTAGATGAATCTCAGCAGGTACTGGGAATTGTTACTCCAGCAAGCATTCGTCAAGTATTGCGTCCGAGTAATTTATTAAAAATTCGTCGCGTGTCGGAAGTGATGAGTTCCCAAGTGATTCATGCACCACCAACAACTCTGGTAATTAACTTGGCACAAATGATGGCAACCCATAAAGTTAGCTGCATAGTAATTGTTGAAGTTGATTTCCCTAAAGAACTTTTGCCTATTTTCAAGCCTGTGGGAATTGTTACGGAAAGGGACATAATGCAGTATCAAGCTTTGGGGCTAAATTTGTGGGAAACCGAAGCGCAAGTAGTGATGAGTACACCATTATTTTTACTTAATCCCAAGGATTCCTTGTGGTTTGCCCATCAAGAGATGCAAAAAAGACACGTACAAAGGTTGGTAGTATCTTGGGATTGGGGAACAAAATTGGGAATAGTCACTCAAACAAGCGTGCTGCGAATATTCGATCCTCTGGAAATGTATAGGGTAATGGAAACATTGCAGCAAACTATTGTCCAATTGGAAAATGAGAAAACAGAATATTTAAATAAGCAAAATATTACAGGGAAAGCTTCCATAGAAGAAAATATTATCGCTTCTGAAAATTTAGATAAGTTACTATTCAGTATTCAAAATCATATAGAGCATTTAATCAATAATCCCAATTTGCCAGTAGATATCAGGCAAATGTATTTAAGAGAATGTTTTAAAAGCCTTGAAGAACGTCATACTATTTGACCAAAAAATAAGGTCTGATATCATGTCCGTTTAAATAACCGTCATTGCGACCGAAGGGAAGCAATCCCAAAAACCTTGTGATTGCGTCGTTTCACTTCGTTCCACTCGCAATGACATACTATGGGTATGCCCCCGGACATGATATGAAGCCTCCCCTTTCAAGGGGATGAAAAAAAAAATTCAATATTTCAAGCCCCTGACTTCAGGCAGAGGTACTGATAACTGATAACTGATAACTGATAACTGAAATGACATTCTCCCCACGCCAATATCAGTGCAGCGAGGGATTCTAAGAATCACTTATTGTTTACGCAAATTCTCCAGCATTTTCTTTGACTCCTCACACCAGTTAATCCACTCTTGTTCACAGCGGATTCCCATACGCAAAGTCATGTATTTACATAACTCATTATCAGTCAATTTTTCCGGATGTGAGAACGAATTCTGTGCAATTTCCTGGTAAGCTTCTAACCTCTTGTGATGACGACGGCGATGCATTTCTAACTGTTGAATTAAAACTTCCTTGGGTACTAAATGCCCTGCAAACATTTTCACCAGTATATCTTCACGCAGGGGGCCAAGTTCCGATTCTTGATCTATCCATTCTGTCAACTTTTGCCTCCCCACTTCCGTGAGATGATAAATTTTTTTGTCTAGTGGTTTACCTTGGGGAATAACTTCCACACTCACTAAACCTTGCTGTTCTAGTTTTTTTAGTTCCCGATATATCTGTTGGTGAGTCGCTTGCCAAAAATAACCAACGCTCCCTGCAAATTCTTTTGCTATTTCATAACCACTGTAGTCTTGATGGGCTAGTAAGCACATCACAGCGTGGGCTAAAGCCATAATCCCAACCTCTTGACGCTGGCAATGCATTGAGTATAATGTATTAAACAATTAGTATGCAACTTTTTGCATAAAAACATTTTAATATTGATTATGGATAATCAGTGGCTATGTTTACCGTAGTAGCACATTTAATTGCAACTCAGGATCAATATTTTCTAGGGGTTTTCATCCATGAATACTGAATCCAATGAATCAAAAGATAATGCCTATTCCGTGGTAGTTATGGCAAGTCAGAAAATGAAACTGTGGAGATTAGTGTTAGCCGGTGCCATACTGCTGATATCTGGACTGGGGATTGGGTTGCTACGGTTGCCAACTCAACAAGCAGAAGCGGAAATCACATCTAATGCTAGTATTATTCCCGTAAAAACCCAACGGATAAAGGCAGTAAATTCCTATCAAGTATTGCAAAAATATACAGGAGAAGTTGCTCCTGCCCGTTCCAGCGAGTTAGGTTTTGAGAGAGGGGGTAAGGTGGTGTGGTTGCAAGTTGATAGGGGCGATCGCGTTACTGCTGGAAATCCCATTGCTAAATTAGATACCAGTAACTTAGAAGCGCAAAAGCAAGAATTATTGGCTCGCAAAGCCCAAGCGATCGCCATCCTGGATGAACTCAAAAGTGGCCCTCGTCCAGAAAAAATCGCAGTTGCCCGTGCCCAAGTCCAGGATTTAGAACAACAATTAAAACTGGAAAACCTCAAACGGGCAAGAAGAAAAAATTTATACACTGACGGAGCAATTTCCCGAGAGCAGTATGATGAAGTAGCATTTAATGCTAATGCCCTATCCCGCCGTCTAGCGGCTGCCCGCAGTAACTTGGATGAATTCCTCGCAGGAACCCGTAAAGAACAAATAGCGGCACAGCAAGCGGTGGTGAAACAGTTAGATGCAAGTATTTCCAACCTGGAAATTACCATCGCTAAAAGTACGATTAAAGCACCTTTTTCGGGAACCATTGCCCAACGAAGACTGGATGAAGGAACCGTAGTCAATGCTGGTCAACCCGTAGTTCGTCTAGTTGAAAATACGCAAAGAGAAGTAGAAATTGGTGTTCCTGTACAATTAATCGACAAACTTGTACCTGGTAGTAGACAAACGGTAGAAATTGGTCAAAACACTTATCAAGGTAGAGTTACATCTATTCTCCCAGAAGTTAACCCCACCACTCGGACTCGTACCGTAATTATCACTTTACCAGACTCACAAAGCCAGTCCCTAGCATCAGGACAGATTGCGCGGTTGCAACTGTCCCAAACCATCAGCACCAATGGCTACTGGCTACCAGTTACAGCCTTAGTGCGGGGAGAAAGGGGTTTATGGTCTTGTTACGCCTTGATTGCAGCAGAAAATTCCCTCAAAGGTATAAAAGCTTACCGTTTAGAACGGCGAGATGTGGAAGTGCTGTATAACCATGGCGATCGGGTTTTGGTGCGCGGTGCCATTGCAACTGGCGATCGCATAATTCCAGAAGGGACACAGCGGATAGTCAATGGTCAGTTAGTACGCCCAATAGAAGAGGTGGGGGGCAGGGAGCAGGGAGCAGGGGGAGTGAAGGAGTGAAGGAGTGAAGGAGTGAAGGAGTGAAGAAATTAAAACTCTTAACTCTTAACTCCTAACTCCTAACTCTTAACTCTTAACTCTTAACTCTTAACTCTTAACTCTTAACTCTTAACTCCTAACTCTTAACCTCTTTAATCATGGTCAAACTTTTATACCGTAACTTCCGACTGCTGATTCTGACAATTTTTCTGATTTGCGTCTGGGGAATTACTTCCTATCTTGGTTTACCACGATTGGAAGACCCAGAATTGGTTTCCCGTGTGGCTCTTGTGACAACCTTCTATCCTGGAGCTAATGCCCAAAGGGTGGAAGCACTAGTCACGGAGAAAATAGAAGCAAAATTATCAGATATTGAAGAAGTTAAAACCATAGAATCCACTTCCAGAACCGGAGTATCCATTATCTCCGTGGAATTACTAGATAGGATGCAACGGTCAGAAGTAGACGGGGTATGGTCAAGGGTGCGGGATCAATTGCGGGAGGTGCAACCAGAATTACCCCCGGGTATCATTGAACCGGAACTGGAAAAGACAGAAGTTAGAGCCTATGCCTTGATTGCGGCCTTGACTTGGGAACAGGACGAATCACCTAATTATGCCATTCTCCAACGTCAAGCTAAGTCTTTGCAAGACCAACTCAGACTAATTGATGGCACCCAAAAGGTAGAGATTTTTGGCAATCCAGATGAAGAAATTAGGGTTACAGTTAATTCTTCTGACTTGGCGGGTTTGGGATTGACAGCAGTTCAACTGTCCCAGCAAATTCAGCAGAGTGATTCTAAACAATCTGCGGGACAATTACGTAGTCCTAATAATGATTTACTCATTGAAGTCCAAGGGGAATTAGATTCCCTCAAACGGTTACGCCAAATTCCTATTCGCTGTAATACTTGTGGTTCCACTGACAGTCAGTTTAAACCTTTAGGTGACTTAGCAAAAATCGAAAAAGGGATTGTGGAACCAGCCACTGAACTGGCTTTTGCTGGGGGTCGTCCTGCTGTTACCATAGCAGCATTTGTGGAATCTCAAAAGCGCATTGACCAATGGGCAAAACAAGCCCATCAAACCCTAGATGATTTTCGTCAGGAATTGCCTTCTGGAATTAAGCTGAAAATCCTGCTGGATCAAAACCAATATGTGAGTGCACGGCTCAACAAATTAATGTTTAGCTTGCTCATGGGAGCGGTATTGTTATTTGGTGTGACATTGTTGATGATGGGTTGGGAATTTTCCTTAGCCATGCAAACGGCTTTACCCATGACTGTACTGATAGTCTTTGGTTGCATGAAAGCTTTGGGAGTTCCCCTCCATCAAATGTCAGTTACGGGGCTGATTGTCGCCCTGGGTATTATGATTGACAACGCCATCATCGTCACTGATGAAGTACATAACCGCCTCAAAAAAGGACTGAAGCCATTACCAGCTATCCAGGAAACCGTTAGTTATTTGACAGCACCCTTGATTGCTGCTAGTTTCACCACTATTCTTGCTTTTCTCCCCATTGTTTTGTTACCGGGTAATACTGGTGAGTTTGTCAGCACCATTGGTTTAAATGTAATTCTGGCCGTGAGTGCATCGTTATTGATTTCTTTAACTCTGATTCCAGTGATTACAGTCAAGGTAGTTGGATATTACCATCGCCGTCATCAACTCAAACAAGCCCAAGGGAGGAACCGTTCCACACCCAAATGGTGGCGAGAAGGATTTTCTAGCCCCCAGCTGACAAGGATATATAGCCTTTCCTTGAAATGGACCTTTAAAAGACCAGTTCGGGGGATTCTACTGTCTATGATTATTCCTGTGGCTGGATTTGTCATCGGCGCAACCCAACTAGAGTTACAATTTTTCCCCGCCGCAGACCGAAACCAAATTCAGATTCAAGTAGAATTACCATCCTCTGCTTCTTTGGCACAAACCAAAACTATTACCCAAAGTATACGGGAACGTTTAGTTGCTCACCCAGAAATTACCGATGTCCATTGGTCAATTGGTAGAAGTGCTCCCAGTTTCTACTACAACCTAGTTAGCGATCGCCAAAATCAAGCCAATTATGGCCAAGCCCTGGTACAACTGGACAATCTAGCCAGTGAAACCTTGGTACGGAAACTGCAAGCAGAAATGGACCGGAATTTTCCCCAAGCACAGGTACTGGTGAGACAATTAGAACAGGGACCACCCGTTGACGCACCTATAGAAATGCGGATTTATGGTTCAGACATTCAACGGTTGCAGGAATTAGGAGAACAAGCAAGGGGGTTACTGGTAAATGTCAATTACATTACCCATACCCGTGGGAGTTTAAATGAAGTGTTACCCCAGTTGCAATTTCGCGTAGATGAGGAACAAGCCCGGTTAGCAGGATTGGACAACAGCAAAATTGCTCAACAATTAAATACTACCCTAGAAGGTATAATTGGTGGCTCCATTCTCGAATCTACCGAAGAATTACCCATAAAAGTACGTCTTGACAACGCCGATCGAGGCAACCTCAACCAGATTACCACCATAGATTTACAGACAGCCACTAGTAGCAATTTTAGCTCATTAAACTCCACTCCCCTGTCAGCACTAGGTGAAGTGAAATTAGAACCACAATTAGCGGCGATCGAAAGGCGCAATGGACAGCGAGTAAATACCGTTCAAGGCTTCATTGTGGCTGGAAAGCTACCAGATAACATCCTGACTGAGTTTAAAAAACAATTGGATGCTAATTTTCAACTACCCCCTGGTTACTCCTATGAGTTTGGTGGTGAAGATGAAAACCGTGGTAACGCCGTAGACAATCTATTTTCCAGCATTGCCTTGATTGTAGTCTGTATGGTTACTACCTTGGTTTTATCCCTGGGTTCCTTTGGGCTAGCAAGTTTAATTGCTGCAATCGCTGTCCTTTCAGTTGGTTTGGGATTATTCTCAGTGTGGATATTTGGTTATCCCTACGGTTTCAATCCCATTATTGGTACAGTGGGTTTAATTGGTGTGGCGGTTAATGATTCGATTACGGTTCTTTCAGCTCTCAAGAATAACCCCGCAGCCCGTAGGGGAGACAAAAAAGCAGTGCAAGAAGTGGTAGTTCATGCAACCCGTCACGTACTGACAACCACCTTGACAACTATATTTGGCTTTCTACCCCTGATTTTGGACGGAGGTGGATTTTGGCCACCCCTAGCGGTGGTAATTGCTGGTGGTGTTGCTGGTGCTACGGTTCTCGCCCTGTACTTTATTCCTTCGGTATATATTTTGCTGAAGAGTTAGTGATAAGAGAGTGAATAACTGGTAATTTCCGGCTATTTCTCCCCTAAACAATCTATCAACTCCTCTATTACTTTTTTTCTATCTGGGTTGTCAATAGCTATATAATCTCTATCCAAGTTCTAAAACTTGTAGTAATTGTGGTGATAAAAAATCAGTCTTGAAATTATCCCAACGGATTTTTGATTGTGATAATTGTGGTTTTAGCTTAGATAGGGATTTGAATGCAGCTATAAATCTTAAGGCGTTAGGATGTAGCGTCTAAGCTTACTGAGGGATAACCGCTCCCATGCTCCCATTGAAGTAAGAAGTTATTGCCGGAAATTACCAGGTATTTCTGCTAATTACCATGTAATAATACATCAGCGCACCCATATAAGTTGATCGCAGATTATACTGATTACACAGATTACACTGATTACACAAGGTTTTCAGCGAGGGTTAATTAACAATAACAATTGTTAGCGTTTTTGTATCTGTTTCTCAGAAGGTACTTTTTTCGATTTCACTGTTAGGTGTGGGTACTGGGGTAGAAAAATAAATCAACGCTACGGTAATGCCATTAGGATTTAGTTTTGACTCTTAAATGCTAATGACTACCGATTATTTAATAATTAATGAATAAAAAACATGGGTAATTTTATCAAACAGACCTTTGCTAGCTTAGTCGGTACTTTACTGGGACTAATGATTTTTGCAGGTTTGGGCACTACAGGACTAAT
>JASJCX010000095.1 GCA_030065255.1 Calothrix sp. MO_167.B42
CTTTTTTATTATAGAAGAACCAGAAGCACACTTGTTTCCTCAATCCCAAAAACATATCATCAATTTAATTAGCTTGATATTTAATCTGACCAAAAAAAGGAGTAATTTTTTAATCACTACCCATAGCCCTTATATCTTAACTGCTTTTAATAATTTAATTCAAGCAGGAAATACTCTCAAAGCATTACAAAACAAGTCAGACAAAACTGATTTGATGAAAAAATTGGTGAAAATAGTCCCTGAAAATCAGATGCTAGACATCAATGATATCGGTGTTTATACTATTGAAGATGGAATCATCAAAAGCATTATGAACCAAGAAAACCAATTAATTGGCACAAATATTATCGATGAAATATCTAATCAATTTAATCAAGAATTTGACCAATTACTAGAACTAGAATTTGGAGAATAAATTGGGGTGAATCTGGATGAATGTTCTGAAAAAATCAATCATAAAAATATATCACTTCAAGAAAGAAAGAGCAAAATAATTTTATCAAATAAAGATTTAATCGAAGTTACAAAAATTAAAGTAGATAATTGCTTAGATATTCAAGGTGTTAAGTGTGATTGGTTAGTAGTTATTGATAATCCGCAAGGTTACCCTGATACCTATATAGAAATATATATAGAATTAAAAGGAAGTGATGTAAAACACGGCTTTGAACAGATTGAGAATACAATCAAAGATATCTCTAGTGATCCACAAAAGATTGTTAAGTTTTGTTATGTAATCTTTGCAAATAAATGTCCTCTCAGTTCTACAGAAATACAAAATAAGAAAAAGTATTTCAAAAAAAACTATAATGCTACTTTAAAAGTCGAGAGAACAGGACTATCTGAAAATATCAATGATTTGATAACTGGAAGATAACTTTTATTCTCTGCTAAAGTTACTATAAAAACTCCTTATTCTCTCTGCGTCTCTGCGCCTCTGCGTGAGCTTTATTATATGATAAACAAATTATGCAGCATTATCTAAATTACCACAATGCTGATTAGCAGGTAAGGCTTCCATAATTTTTTGTGGCATTGGCAGATTTAAATTATCCATCAATTGCATAAATTCATTACGACTTTTATCAGCAAACCGTGGATTAAATTTCCTTTCTTCCCCAATAGTAGATACCGTCTGTCCCCGATAATCATGGGCTGGATAAACCAAAGTTTCATCGGGTAAACTAAACAGTTCTCGGGTTACAGAGTCATACAAAATTCCTGCATTTCCATTTTGAAAATCAGTACGTCCACAACCACGAATAAATAGAGCATCTCCAGTTAACAAATGAGTGCCATTAACTAAATATGCCATATGACTATCCGTATGGCCAGGAGTTGCGATTGCTTTTATCTGTATTTTTCCTATGTGTAATATTTCCCCATTACTGATATAACTGTCAGCACAGGCTGCATCAGCATTTTCTGGTACAATACCATGACATCCAGTTTGTTCTCGTAGTTTGCTAGTGGCAGTGATATGATCGGCATGAAGATGGGTTTCTAAACAGTAACATAGCTTTAATTGTAATTGTTCAAGTAATAATAAATCGCGATTTAGTTGTTCTAATACTGAATCTACTAAAATTGCCTCTTGGGTAGTTTTATCGGCAATTAAATATGTATATGTACTTGATTCTTTATCAAACAATTGACGAAATAGCATTCTTTACTTCCTCTCTAACTATTAATAATCAATGTGGTTTATTAGCCCTGCAATAAAAATCACCAATCTACATCTCCATCGATGATATTTTATTGAATTATTGACAAAACCATGGGTTCTATTGTTCGCGCAACACGTAACCTATACCACGTATAGTATGAATTAGACGCTTTTCGTGATTTTTTTCCAGCTTGACACGCAAATAGCGTATATAAACTTCAATGACATTATAATCACCGACAAAATCGTCACCCCAAACTCTCTGGAAAATTTGATCTCTGGTAAATACTTGACGGGGATTACTCATCAAATATTGCAATAAATCAAACTCTTTTGCTGTTAACTCTATGGCTCGCTTACCCCTAAATACTTCACGGTTATCACAATTTACACTCAAATCTTCAAACTGCAATAAATTGGCTTTAGTTTCAGGGGTATGACGCAAACGAGCGCGAATTCTAGCTAACAATTCTTCCATGCTGAATGGTTTGATTAAGTAGTCATCGGCTCCTGCATCCAAGCCAGCGACACGGGATTCCACTTCATCTTTAGCAGTCAACAAAATGATGGGAATTTTGCTACCTGTTGCTCGCAGACGGCGACAGAGTTCTACCCCAGTTAACTCAGGAAGCATCCAATCCAAAATCGCTAAATTTGGTGTGGATTCTCTGAGCAATGTTAGGCCTGTTATACCATCATGGGCTACGCTAACTTGATAGCCTTCACTCATTAATTCTATCTCAACAAATCGAGCTAATTTCGTTTCATCTTCAACTAAAAGAATATGGGCTGTCATTCAATTTTGGATTTTGGATTTTGGATTTTGGATTGGGCTGATGTTTAAAGCCAAGGGCTTGAAATAGTCATTCAACTTTGGATTGTGGATTTTTAAAAACAGATAATCTATCTCACGCAGAGTCGCAGAGGGTAACTGAGCGAAGCCGAAGTTTTAATTTCATGTATCAAATCAGCAACGCTCGATTATTTCTATTTCAACTGACTAAAGGAAAAGGAGAATCCATCTTATCTACCGGGGGTTTTACACCTTTTTCGCGGCGAATATCTTGCCAAATTCCCGTAGCTGCTAAAGCACCATCTGCTGCTGCAATTACTACTTGATTGAGTCCTACTTTTAAGTCGCCAATGGCAAAAATCCGGGGGTGAGATGTGCGACACATTCTATCGGTAACTAAATTTTCACCCTGACGTTGAATATCAATACCAGAAAGATAACCAGAGTGATATTGGGAACCCATGGAAATTAATCCGGCTTCTAAGTTAACTACAGAACCATTCATCAGTTGTACCCCAGTCATCTGGTGGTTTGCACCGATAAACTTCTCTATTGGTTCTTCCACCAATTCATATCCATAGTCTTCCAGTCTCTGACGAAATTGGGGGGTGACATCAAACATATCTTGGGTAAAAAGGGTAATGTGGGGTGTAAACCAACCAAGGCTAAAAGCGACTTCTAAACTGCGTTGGTTTTTGCCAAACACACCAACTTTTTTATCCACCATTTCATAACCATCGCAGATTAAGCATACATGCAAGTTGTATCCTGCATACTCATAGACATTCTGCATATCATCCAGAAATGGTAAGTTATCAATGATACCACTAGCTGCAATTATATATTTGGTGCGAAACTCGGCATATATACTGTCTTGTCGTCCAATTTTCACCCGAACTAGAAATGTATCTCCCTCATCAATCACTTCTTCTACATAACCATTGAGCAAATCTCCCCCCACGGATAAATAGTGGTCTTTACCATGCTTTAATAAAGTGCGACCATGGGTATCTGGTGGTAAACCAAGATAGTTGTGGAGTTCTTGCATCCAGAAAGAGCGGGCTTTACCTTTGTCAATAATTAGACTAGACATAAGGTAGCGTTGCAAGTATATTCCCGCAGACAATCCGCCAGCACCTCCACCAATGACAATCGCATCGTATATTTTATCTGTGTTTTCTGGAAGATTTTGTTTTGATAGTTGCATAATTTTTTCTCAATCAGTTTGTGATATGGTTTCCGTTTGTATCAGAATTATTTAAATTTCCTGGCGTTGCTCAATTCAGGTATGAATTTGTCTCACGCTCCAGGGACATTAGACGCGGATTAGCTTTCCGAAGGATAGGCGCACACAGGAACAAGAAACTTTTTATTCTCTTCTTCCTCTCTTTCTTTGCGCTCTTTGCGCCTTTGCGGTTCATTATTCTACTTTTCAAAGTTGCTAGTTCCAATACAGGGAAAAATAGGATGAGTACTACCCACTTTTCCCTGAGTAGAAGATATGTGTAAACCAATTGAAAATCTCAAATATTTCTTCAACCAAGAGAGGACAATTTACTGAGTTGCTTCTTGGGCTAAAGTATTCAAAACATTTCCCACTGTTTGCAGTGCTTGTTGTGCGTCTGCTTCGCAACCCTTGAGCTGATGACGAGCTGATAAAAAGTCGGGACTATTATAACCAAACCAAACATTTCCCTGTTTATCTTCCCAAATTAGTGCCTTTTGGGGTAAATCAATTCCTACTACTTGATTGCACTGCATTAATGGTGTCCCCACCCTAGGATTACCAAAGATAAACACTTGTGTTGGACGTAATTTTTTACCAACACTTTCTGCATTTTGAGCATGATCTATTTTGGCCATTATATTCAAACCTTCCCTTCCTGGTTTAGCAACAGCTTCTTCAAAGCGTTGGGCTGTTTCTGCCACACTGTAGGAACTTTTTACTTTCACAATACCATCTATTTTAGCCCTTCTTCTAGCTCTGAAATTACGTTCTCTTCCAGCTATAATGTTATCATTTTTGGCATTTTCTCTCATATCTTTAGTTGCATAGGCTGGAAGAACAAATAAACCTAATGCCACAACGCTCAATAATACTTTCTTCATTGTCAATCTCCTTTTATAATTAATAAAATTGTTTATTTTTTTTTGACAGATGTAAATAAATAGACCTAGGTGGAATATTTATTTTGGGTGGCGATTAATTTCAAGTCATAAATAATTCCAGAAAACTTATTAGTAAAAAGCTTTAATCAGGCTGAAGCTAAAGACAGAAATAAATAACCATGCAGCAGCACCTAAATAAAGGGGTTTGATTCCAGTTTGTTTAATTTCAATGATACTAGTTTTCAAACCCATCCCTGCCATGGAAATTGCCAGGAGAAAATGGTTAAATTGAATCACCGATGTCTTCAAGTCTTGGGGAAACACATTCATACTATTCAATACCATCAGAGCGATAAATCCCAACACAAACCAAGGAATTGGCAGTTTACTTAACTTTGTTTTTTCTGCTGATTTACCGGAGTTTGATGATAACAATCCCAGAGTTAAAACTATGGGAACTAGAAAGATTACTCTTGATAATTTGGCAATTGTGGCTAACTCTCCACTGACTTCTCCACCTTGAAATGCGGCTGCAATTACCTGGGCAGTTTCATGAATGGAAACACCACACCAAATGCCAAATTCCTGTGATGTTATTTGAAATATAACAGGTAATAAAGGATAAATCAACATAGAAATAGTGCCAAAAATTGTGACTATTGCCACTGCATAAGCTACATCTTCATCCTTACTTTCAACTACACCATTGGTGGCGACTATGGCAGAAGCTCCACAAATTGAAGTGCCCGCAGCAATTAATTTTGTTAGTTTTTTATTTACTCCTAATTGTCTTCCCAACCAACAAGTAAAAATGAATGTACTGACCAAAGTAACTAAAACAATTCCTAATCCAATTGGACCAACTGCAATTACTTGCGATAAACTTAATCTTAGTCCCAGTAAGATAATTGATAGTCGAAGTATGCGTTTGAGGGAAAATTTTATTCCTGGCTGATAAATTTTCGATACTCCTATGGTATTTTTAACTAAAATTCCCAAAATTATTGCCATAATCAATGAACTTAAAAGCGATAATGATGGTATTTTGTGGAGAGATTCAGCTAAAATTGCTAGACCAGAAGTTAATAATAATCCTGCTATTATGTCATAGGCTTGAGGCATTTTTATAACCCCGGAATTAAACTTTTGTGGTGGATTAGCCATAATAATTTATCTAATATAATTAACATCAATCAATTTTGGACTTCGTCGTGAGCTCAGACGTTCGGAGTTCGGCGAGCTCACCCGAGCCGCGAAGCTCAGTCGAGCCGTCGAACGATTTTGAAAAACAGATAATCCCTTGGTAAAAATGCAGAGGTTTATATCCCCGACTTTTACAGAAAAGTCGAGGATCTAGGGGATCTAACTTTTCACAAATGATTTAGGATTGTGATAGAGACGTAAAATATGAATTATGCCTCTATAAAATTAGATGTAATCTAACTCTGGATTTTGAGCCATGATTTCCGAAATTTCTTCTGATTCGGGAACTGAAATTTGAAAAACATCTTTCATGAAGCGATGATATGCGGTATATACACGAGTTAAACCCGACTCATTTTCCACAATAAAAAAAGGTGCTGCTTCTACTTCATATTGACTTGCTAAAGTAAATCCTTCACTTGATGGCTGACGTTGGTCAGCAGCAATAATTTCGTTGATTTGATCGAGTAAATCTAATTGCTGAAGATTATCTAAAACTTTTGCAGATTTGCGGCAAGGATTACCATCTAATTTGATTTTTTTGACGAGTTTAATATGCATTGTTCCTAATTCTTAATAACTACTGAATAAAGATGATTTTTTTGTAGAGATGTAAGATTGCTACAATTTAAAATCCGTTCATTTACTTACCATCTTGTCGTCACCTCACCCCGTCCCTCTCCTTATTAAGGAGAGGGGGGAGTTATCGGGATTGCAAATTAGTGGTTATTTGGTGTTAAATTAATTTCATGGAAGCCACATTCCTTATCAGCAGCTTCTTCCCACCACCAACGGCCAAGACGTTCGTGCTGATTGGGTAGAACAGCTCTGGTACAAGGTTCGCAACCAATGCTAGTAAAACCTTTAGTGTGTAACTGGTTGTAGGGGACTTCATTGGCATGAATGTATTGCCAAACTTGAGCAGAAGTCCAATTAGCCAAGGGATTGAATTTAATCAAGGTGCGATCGCTATTCGAGAAAGCACTGTCTATTTGAATCACGGGAACACTTGCACGGGTTGCGGGGTTTTGATCTCTGCGTTGTCCGGTAATCCAAGCGTCAACGGTTGCAAGTTTGCGACGTAGTGGTTTAACTTTACGGATACCACAGCACTCTTTATGACCATCTTTGTAGAAACTAAATAGTCCTTTTTCTTTGACTAATGCTTCAACTTCCGCAGCATCGGGAGAAATGACATCTATTTTAATTCGATATTGTTTTCTGACTTTTTCGATAAATTGATAGGTTTCAGAATGCAAACGACCTGTATCAATGGAGAAAACTTTGATGTCTCTTTTGATTTTCGCCGCCATGTCAATCAAGACTACATCCTCTGCACCACTGAAGGAAATTGTAATATTGTCAAACTGTTTGAGAGCGAATGCTAGGATGTCTTGGGGTCTTTTTTGTGCATACTCGGATTCTAGTTGTGCTATATTCGCTTCGTTGATGGAAATATCTTTAGCTAAGGTCATGATTGTTCTCCTCTCTTTAATATGTGAATTGATGATTTAAGCTGTAATTATTAAACGGTGGCTAGTTTCATGGAATTAACTAGGATATCTGCAACCTCTGGGCGGGAAAATTCCGGTGGTGGGGTTTGACCATTTCTCAGCATTTCCCGCACTTTTGTCCCAGATAGATGTATCCTTTCTTCCTTAGTGCTAGGGCTGGTTTTAGCTGTGGCCATTGACTGGCTGCGAGTACAATAGAAAGCATGTTCAAACTTCAAGGGAGTAATTTTTAATTCATTTGGTGTCAACTCATCAAAGATGTGCTGTGCATCGTAAGTACCGTAGTAGTCACCAACCCCGGCATGGTCCCGTCCAATGATAAAGTGGGTACAACCGTAATTCTGACGAGCGATCGCATGCATAATTGCTTCCCGTGGTCCTGCGTAGCGCATGGCTGCAGGAAATACACCGAGAAATACGCGATTTTGCGGATAATATTTTTCCATCAGTACCTGATAGCATTGCATCCGCACGTTAGCTGGAATATCATCAGACTTTGTTTGTCCAACCAGGGGATTGATGAACAGCCCGTCCACAACTTCCAAGGCAATTTTGGTAATGTACTCATGGGCGCGGTGGATGGGATTGCGTGTTTGAAATGCTACAATGGTTTTCCACTCACGTCTGGCAAATTCGGCTCTGGTGGCTTCTGGAGTTAAGCGGTAATTGAGGAAATCTGTCTGGGGAATTGGGTTGATTAATTTAACTGGGCCTCCCAGGTAAACTTCTCCTTCTGCAACCATGGCTTTTACACCGGGATGGACATCCTCAGTAGTCCGATAAACTTGCTGTGCTTCTAATTCTTGATCTGGTGTAAACTTGCTGGTAACGGTCATAACTGCAAGTATGTCACCATTGGGATGGGCTAAGGCAATTTCAGAATCTAATTCATATTGGTTAGCTACAGCCCCGGGAACTTGCAGGGTAACGGGAATGCTCCACGCCAGGCCATTACTCAAACGCATATCTTTGACAATGGAGTAATATTCCTGCTCGTTGACAAATCCTTCTAGGGGACTGTAAACCCCTGTGGCGATACATTCTAAGTCAGCAATATTACGGATAGAAAGGGTTAGGCGGGGCAGGTTAGAGGCTCTGGATAGAGTTTGTTCCCGTTCTTCTCCTTGTAAGTGGCAGTTAATAAGTTTACCACCGTGGGGTTGAATTAAAGCTTTAAATTGAGACATGGTTTTACTCCTAATATTGATGGTTGATAGTTGATAGTTGATAGTTGATGGTTGACGGTTGACGGTTAGAAGTTAAGAGTTAAGAGTGAAGAGTGAAGAGTTTTAATTGCTTTACTCCTCATTACCCCATCACCTCATCACCTCATCTGATGGTTGATGGTATCTAACCGCCTTTGTATACAAGAAATAATCAGGAGGAGAACGGTTACTTAAATCTGAATTTTTATGTTGATGCATTTGTCTAAAATTTAAAATTTTTAAAGTCCGTAGAATAAGATAATCAATGGTGGTACCACTATTGTCATCAACAGATTCAGTGGTAAGCCGACGCGCATAAAATCCGTAAATTTATAACCTCCTGGTCCGTAAACCATTGTGTTTGTTTGATAACCAATTGGTGTGATAAAACTGTTAGATGATGCAAAGATGACAGTTAGCATAAAAGCCATAGGATTAAGACTGAGAGTCTCTGCCACATTGGCTGCAACTGGTAGCAAGAGAATCACGGTGGCATTGTTGGAAATCATTTCTGTGAATACAGAAGTAATAATGAAAAAGAAAGTTAGTACCCAGTAACCAGATAAATTTCCTGCAACCGCAACTAAATTATTTGCTAACCAATGAGTTGCACCGGATTTATCCATAGCTATACCTAAAGGTATTAATCCAGCTAGGAGAAAGATAATATCCCAACGTACCGCATCGTATATTTCCCTGGGTTTAAGACAGCCTGTTAAAACCATCAACACCACACCAATTAGAGAACTAATGAGAATTGGTAACCAATTAAAAGCTGCACTGACGACAACTCCCAAACAAATGCCGATGGCGATGGAGGCTTTATCACGTCGGAGTGTTTCTAAATTTCGCTTTGTCAGCACTAATAAGTTGCGATTAACTTGCAAACCTAAAAGGCTTTGTTTGGGACCTTGAACTAATAGAACATCGCCAAATTTTAAGCGGATTTCACTGAGGCGTTCTCGTGTAATTGCTTGCCCTCGATGCACTGCTAGCACGGTGACGTTATAGCGTTGGCGAAAACGGATTTCTTTGACAGTTGAACCAATGAGGTTGGAGTTAGAAGGAATTAAAACTTCTGCAATGCCTTCATCTTCCGAACTCAGTTCTGCTTGTA
The DNA here is from genome assembly GCA_030065255.1 of Calothrix sp. MO_167.B42. Classification (GTDB taxonomy): domain Bacteria; phylum Cyanobacteriota; class Cyanobacteriia; order Cyanobacteriales; family Nostocaceae; genus Calothrix_A. The sequence goes on from JASJCX010000095.1 coordinate 9,608, forward strand.
AAGACTTTTTCTTGCGGATAAATTCGGGGAGAATTTCAATACCTTCTTCATCCTTGATTTTGATTAAATCCTCTTGATTACTTCTAACTAGAAGCACGGAGCATGCTTGTAATTTTTTATCTGCCAAAGGTTGGTTAAAACGGTTATTATCAGCAATAATCTCCAATACATCTACATCAAATTTATGTTGTAAACCGCTCGAATCTAGGGTTTTGCCTACCAAATTAGACCCAGGGGGAATTAAAATTTCACTTATGTAATCTTTTAAACCGTAGTCTTGAGTAAGAATATCATTAGTGTGTTTTCTGCGACTTGGCAACAGTCTGGGTGCTAATAAGGTGAGATAAATTAGACCGATGCTGAAGGTGATTAACCCTAATTGGGTGAATTGGAATAAGCTAAATGTGCCGTATCCTAGTTGTTGGGATAAACCACTGGCTAATACATTTGTGGATGTCCCAATTACCGTAATCATACCGCCCAAAATTGCTGCAAATGATAGAGGTATGAGTAATTTAGAAACAGAAACTTTTTGCTTATCGCACCATTCTTCAATAATGGGCAAAAATACGGCAACAACTGCGGTATTATTAATAAAAGCTGTAACTGGCCCAACAATCATCCCCAAAGTGAAGATTTGCTGGCTGGGATTTTTACCACCCCACTTAAGTAAAAGGTCACTTAAAATTTGAATAGCTCCAGTGCGAGCAATACCTGCACTGAGGATAAACATCGCCATTACGGTAATGGTAGCAGAGTTGCTAAAACCAGAAATACTCTCTTCTGGGGTGACTAAACCCAGAACCGTTAACAACAGTGCAACAATGATAGCGACTATATCTGACGGGAACCATTCAACAATAAATAGAAACAGTGCCAACAGAACAATGGCAAGTGTGAGAAATATTGTCATGTGGTTGGCAATGATAGTTCATTTTTGCACTGTACCTGGGGGAGGGTTCTACTTCTTGGTGTCCAGAACTTAATATAGTTAACTGCTGAAGTATTTGTATGGTTTGATATATAAGCAATTTGGTGCATCCCTTTTCGTTTCAAGAATTTCAAAAGTCCAACTGTTATTAAGTTCGCTTACGAACCTTGAAGATTCTTGATGAATAAATGAGATTTTCCTGAAAAATTAATTAAAACTTACTCAGATAATTATGAACCTATCCTAACAATCTAAACCAACCACGCATCCGTCCTATTATCCGAGGTAAAGCCGGGAAGTCAGTGGAATTTGGTGCAAAATTATCGGCTAGCTCCTTTCCACACTTGGTTCATAAGGATTATCAATGAATTGGCGCAATGATATCATGTCCGCTTGAACACTTATCATTAAAACTCACGCACCAGGCGCTCCGGATGCAACGCCAATTTCTTTGCTAACTGAGATCAAAAATATGATATTTTTTGAAATGTAATTAATGTTTTATTTCTAATTATTCAGGACTTACGCAATTGTCACAATCGGTGGTTGGTGCGTGACTTATAAGTCTTATTGCTACGTTAAAATATTTCCGCATCTCACGCACCCTACGCCAAAAAATATGCCAGTTGCGTAAGTCCTAAAAGTGACAAACCAGAAGTCCCAACTTTTGATCAAAGTTGGGACTCTTATTATTTAACAATGATTTAAGAATGCTATATGATTTTTTATTTTTCCAGAATATTTGAGAAAATTTGTGCTGCACCTCAAACTACGAATTTAATAATTATACGGCGCAGCCTGAAACAAAACTAAGTTTTAATCCTTAGCTAACTGCACAAGCTACTAATAACAATGCAGTCACTAGTAATATAGCCATTCCTCCTTGTAATGCATAGCGATTTCTCTGCTCTGGGGAGGGAAACTCAGCATAGTAAATGTCGGGTTCGGTACCGTAGTTATTGATATACATATCCGTTGTGTCCTTTAATGTGAACTTCTGTAAATAAATCTAACGAAAACATTATAAAGCGTCAACAAAACTTGACTAAAAAACATTTATAGTATCCATAAAAATGAATTATTTTCTAGTCAAGGTGAGTAATCAAGGTGGTTGTTGAAAATTGGTGTTATTGGTATAGGTAGGTTGTGAGAAAATAATTTCACCCATGCTCTGTTTGCACTTCCATCCTCCCAGAGCAAAAAAATGAAGAAATTATGGCAATTGCAATTGATTTTGGCACTAGCAACACGGTTATTGCTCGCTGGAACCCAGTAAACAAACAAGCAGAAACCTTAAGTCTTTCGGGCTTATCTATCCAACAAAGTCTCAACCCACCACTGATTCCCAGTTTGGTGTATGTTGAGGATGCGGCTGAAGATAAAGTATTGGTAGGGCAACAAGTACGCGATCGCGGATTGGATTTAAGTGGTGAATCCAGGTTTTTCCGCAGTTTTAAGCGTGGCATTGGTGCGGAGATCCAAGGATTTTTACCAGAACTAGATGGGAAAACTATCACCTTTGAACAAGTGGGACAATGGTTTCTCTCTCGGGCGATTGAGGAGTTAGCAACCTTGGAGGGAGGATTAGATTCCTTGGTGTTAACCGTTCCTGTAGATAGTTTTGAAGCATATCGTCACTGGCTGGGGCGAGTGTGTCAAGAATTACCAGTGGAACAGGTAAGAATGCTGGATGAACCCACAGCAGCAGCTTTGGGATATGGTTTAGCAGACCAGGAAATTTTGTTGGTTGTTGATTTTGGGGGTGGAACCCTAGATTTATCACTGGTGCGTTTGGCTCAAAGTCCCCAAGCAGCCCAAAAGCCTTTGGGTTTTTTATTGAAGTGGGGTAATAAATCCTTAGCAGAGGACTCTAAACAAAAGGTAAAAACTGCCCGGGTGTTAGCCAAAGCTGGGCAAAATTTAGGGGGTACGGATATTGACAATTGGTTGGTGGATTACTTTGCCCAAACCCAAGGATTGGCGGTAAGTGCTTTAACAACTAGATTGGCAGAAAAGGTCAAAATCCAGTTATCTAGCCAGCAGCAAGCTAGTGAGGTGTACTTTGACGATGAGAACTTTGATAGTTATGAATTGGCATTAAACCGGGACACCTTAGAAAATATTCTCAAAGAACACTCCTTTTTTGCATCCTTGGATGAGTCTATGACTCAATTGTTACAGCAAGCACGTAGACAAGGCATAGAAGTGACTGATATTAATGGGGTGTTATTGGTGGGGGGAACTTCCCAATTACCAGCAGTGCAAACATGGATCAAGCAGTATTTCGATGGGGATAAAATTCGTTGCGAGCGTCCCTTTGAAGCGATCGCCCAAGGTGCTTTACAATTAACTCAAAATGTGGAAATCAAGGATTTTCTCTATCACAGTTACGGTATCCGCTACTGGAACCGTCGTCAAAATCAGCATAGTTGGCATTCGATAATTAGGGAAGGACAGGCTTACCCCATGACACAGCCAGTGGAATTGGTTTTAGGGGCTTCCCTGGAGAACCAACCTAGTATTGAATTAATTATGGGAGAATTGGGAACAGATGCAGGAAGTGGTACAGAAGTTTACTTTGATGGCGATCGCTTAATTACCCGTCGTCTAGATAATGGTCAAACTAGCGTCAAACCGTTGAACGATCGGGATGGTGCTAGAAGTATTGCTCAACTGACACCACCAGGATTTCCTGGTAGCGATCGGATAAAAATTCTGTTTTTAGTTGATGAACAAAGGTTTTTACGAATTACCGTGGAAGATTTATTGACTAATCAAACTATCTTAGAAAACCAATTGGTAGCACAATTGAGCTGACACTCAAAAATGTTTGTTAAAGTAGAAAACGTAGCAGTTGCATTCGATAGTTAGGATGTTTTTGGTGTTGACAGTTGACAGTTGTTGAATCTAACAATACTATCCTAATCAATATGTCCATTGCTATAACTAATAATTATTCAGCCGCAGTTTTCTCTATTTGATTGATAGTAAAAATCATGAATAATAAATAATAACTAATAAATAATAACTCAAATGATTAAATCAGCAATTACCATCACCGTTAAACTTTTTGCTGCTTATCAAGAGGCTTACGGAGTAGAGGAGCTCGTCATGGAATTTCCTCCAAATACTCCAGTAGTTGCAGTTCGCGATCGCCTCCTCGCAGAACATCCAGAACTGTCTCAATGGCGTGATATTACCCGTTTCGGCGTGAATATGCAGTTTGTAGAATCAGATACCATAATCCAAGATGGTGATGAGGTGGTACTGATTCCCCCTGTTAGTGGTGGTTGAAATCTACAGGCTGATATATTAGTTCTTTTTGCTTGGGGGGAACTTCACTTTAAATTTTTTCCGGCTTTCCATACTATTAGAAATACCAACAACGAATGGATGGATCGCCTTTTTTACCAACAGCGACAAAAATATTCGAGTTAGCAGGACAATCACTTTTTTGGACACGTATATCTTGAGCTAATTGGCAACTAAAAAATTTGCCTTTTTTATTGAAAATAATATAACTTTTGGCTTGGCAAGGAACTTTGTATTGCTTGCCTTGGATACCTGCTAATTTAATATTCACATTCTGTCCAAGAATGCATTTTTCTAGATTATTATTGTGATAACTAATTGTGTCCATTTCACAGACTACAGAAGCTTTTGCTGGCTGGTTAACAACAAAATTAGCAGTCACAATACTTAGAAAAGATGCCAAAATAGTTGAGGAGTATTTTTTCATTTTAAAAACTCCGGAGGTGATAAATACTAGTAATGTTTACCTAAAAAAATAGAGAAAGAGAATCAGAACATCTACAAAGAAATCCCTAAAATACACAAATAGGTCTTAACTATTGCTCAAATTCAGGTTCACCGAAAAATAGATATATTCATGTTATTAATCACTAGTATCTATTTACATGAGAATATATACTTAAAATCAAAAGTAACATTTGAGGTAACCCATACTAACTGATATATATAGCAATCCTAAATCATTTGTGAGAAGTTAGATCCCCGACTTTTACAGAAAAGTCGGGGATCTGGGCCTCTCGATTTTTACAAATCAAATAGGATTGCTATATTTTTTTAGGCAATAAGATATAAATCTACCCATTGCCGAACTTGATATAATATCATGTCCACTAAATTAGCTACGCTAACGTAATGACAAGTGTTTAACCGGACATGATATAACTCCAAGATTAACAAACAAAAAAGCCCCGATATTCTGCAAAACTCAGGGCCTGAAATATTTCCAATAACAAATATAAATCAACCACCAGCAACAGCAGGGACAATACTCACCTCATCACCATCTTTCAGAGATGTCGCCGTACCATCTAAAAAACGGATATCTTCGCTATTTACATACAAATTGAGAAACCGCCGTGGTTGTCCTTGTTCATCACATAACCGGGCCTTAATTCCCGGACAAGCTCTTTCTAAGGAGTCTAATAACTCAGTAATATTGTTACCACTACATTCAACGGTAGCTTCGTTGTTACTAAATTTTTGCAGGGGAGTAGGAACTAAAACTGTAATCGCCATAAGTGGGAAGATGAAATGTAAATTACGGGGTGTGAAATTTAAAGTATCAGGTTTCCAGAAATTTAGCCCTAATATAGCAATGGACATATCGGTTAGGACAGTATTGCTCGATTCAAGAACTGTCAACCGTCAACCGTCAACCGTCAACCATCAACTGTCAACCGTCAACTGTCAACTGTCAACCATCAACTATCAACCCCTTAAACGAGAATTTGTTGCCATTCCAAGCGTTCTAAAGTGCGTGAACGCTCTAACGCTCGCTCGAAACTATCGAGTTTTGCCTCAATGGTTAAAGGCTCCCCAATATAGCCTTGGACAGCTTCTTGGGTTTTCAAACCATTACCAGTAATATAAACCACGGTGGTTTCATCTGGATCAATTTTGCCAGCTTCGACTAATTTTTTCAGTACAGCAACCGTTGTACCACCAGCAGTTTCGGTAAAAATGCCTTCGGTTTCCGCTAAAAGCTTCATACCTTCGATGATTTCAGCATCGGTAACTGATTCAATATTACCGTTAGTTTTCTTAGCAATTTCTGTAGCATAAATACCATCCGCAGGATTCCCAATGGCAATTGATTTGGCGATAGTATTGGGTTTCACTGGCTGAATAAAGTCTCTACCTTCTTTAAAAGCTTTAGCAATGGGGGAACAGCCTTCTGCTTGTGCGCCACTAAATCTCACTGGCTTATCTTCCACCAAGCCTACTTCCACAAATTCGTTAAAGCCTTTATAAATTTTTGTAAATAAAGAGCCGGATGCCAGGGGAGCCACTATGTGGTCTGGTAATTTCCACCCTAGTTGTTCAGCCACTTCAAAGCCCAATGTTTTGGAACCTTCTGAGTAGTAGGGGCGCAAATTAATATTGACAAATCCCCAACCGTGGGTATTAGCAACCTCCGAACACAGGCGGTTAACCTGGTCATAATTACCTTCAACGGCCATCAAGGTGGGGTTGTAAATTAAGCTACCCATAATCTTCCCGGCTTCCAAATCAGCAGGGATAAACACACAACAATCCAAACCAGCATGGGCAGCGATCGCGGCGGTAGAATTTGCTAAGTTACCAGTACTAGCACAGGAAACCGTAGTAAAACCTAATTCCTTTGCCCTAGTTAAAGCTACGGACACTACCCTATCTTTGAAGCTGAGGGTAGGCATATTCACCGCATCATTCTTGATATATAAATTCTTCAGACCCAGGCGACGGGCTAAACGTTGGGAACGAACCAAGGGAGTCATCCCCGTACCCACATCAATGGGGTTCTCACTAGCTACGGGCAAAAACTGACGATAACGCCAAATGGAATTTGGCCCAGATGCAATACTTTCCCTGGTAATTGTACGACGGAGATTGCTGTAGTCGTATTTTACTTCCAAAGGACCAAAGCATAATTCACACACATGGCTTGCCTGAAGTTCGTACTCTGCACCACATTCCTTACATTTCAGATTCTTGAAAGTCGCGGTGGAGCTTTGGTTTTGAGTTGCGATCGCCTGAGTCATAATCAGTTTTCCCTGGATTTCCATCAGCTTTCGCTTGATGGTATCACGAGTAAAAATACCCGTCAAACATACCCGACTTTTTTAGTCGGGTATGTTTTGGGCATGGGTAAGCTGTGGCTGAAATCCTTATGGTGAGAGGATATTTATGGCAACGGATAATTGGCAACGGATTATTGGCAACGGATTGGGTAACGGATTAACGGATGATTGGTAACGAATAAGTTGTGATTTAAAATAATAATGGATTAAAATACCGCAGACATAGGCAGTAGGCAGAACTTTTAGTTATATAAATTTGAGAGATAAACCATCTGTTGGTAAAAATAGATTGCGACAGATGAAAATCTAAAATCTAAAATCTAAAATCTAAAATCCAAAATCGTATTACTTTGAGTTTATTTTTCATCGCCCTCTTACCACCCCAGCATATTCAAGGCTACGCTAATCAGATCAAACAGCACTTTGCAGATGATTATGGCAGTAGCCATGCCCAAAAATCACCACCCCACATTACTTTACAACCACCTTTTGAATGGCAAGATGATAACTTGATAGTTCTAGAGTCATGTTTACAAGGGTTTGTAGTTTCTCAGAAAGCAGTACCAATTACCCTCAGTGGTTTTGGTGCTTTCGTACCCCGGGTGATTTATATTCATGTGGAAAAAAGTCCGGAATTGCTGGCTTTACAAGCCGATTTAATGGCATATGTGGAGATAAACCTAGGAATAGTTGATAAAGTATCTAAAACCCGTCCCTTTACACCCCATATGACAGTTGCTTTTCGGGATTTAACCAGGCAAAACTTTAAAGCTGCATGGCCAAAATACCAGCAAGAAAAATTACATTTTGAATTTACGGGTGCTGAGTTAACTTTATTACGCCATAATAATAAACGCTGGCATATTCAATCTCAGTTTGCTTTAAGTGGGAAAGAACAATGATATGCTTCCTAACTGATAACTGATAACTGGTAACTGAAATGGCTGACCTCAACCTGAAGGCAGAATATAAATTATTTAACGGTAAACTCGGTTTTTACTCCCATTTATCTTCTTGCTGTAATGGTGAGATGCGCTTTTCTGTTTACCAACCACCCCAAGTGAAATCCCAACATGTACCGATTCTTTATTTTCTCTCTGGCCTGACTTGTACGGAAGAAAATTTTATGCTCAAGGCTGGAGCCCAAAGGTTTGCAGCGAAATATGGTTTGATGTTGGTTGCGCCCGATACCAGTCCCCGCAATACGGGTACTCCCGGAGAAGATGAGGAATGGGATTTGGGTACGGGGGCTGGTTTTTATGTGGATGCGACGCAAAAGCCTTGGGAAACTCACTACCAAATGTATAGTTATGTTGTCAAGGAGTTACCCGAATTAATTGCAGCTAATTTCCCAGCGGAAACATCTAGACAAAGTATTTTTGGTCATTCTATGGGGGGACATGGGGCGTTGGTTTGTGCTTTACGCAATCCCCAACAGTATAAATCAGTCTCAGCTTTTGCTCCTATTGTTGCACCCATGCACAGCCCTTGGGGAGAGAAAATTTTGAGTCGCTATTTGGGTGAAGATAGGGAAAGCTGGCGTGCTTATGATGCGAGTGAATTAATTCGCCAAGAAAAATTCCATAGTCCAATTTTAATTGATCAAGGTACTGAAGATGAGTTTCTCGCCGATTTGGTACCAGCAATCTTTGAACAAGCCTGCGAGCAAGTGAATCAGCCTGTGAGCATACGCTATCAAGAAGGCTACGACCACGGTTACTATTTTGTTAGTACCTTTATAGAAGATCATATGCGTCATCATGCGATCGCGCTACTGGGATAGAGTCAAGGAGAATTTAGAATTTAGAATGAAGAATTTAGAATTATTACCCTGGTATCGGCTGAAGATATTCGCCTTATATCTGCTTAAATATGCGGTTTTTACTTGACGCAGATGCTTTATTAACTTTGTTAGCTTGCATTGCTAGTCTCCACTAATTTCGACTAACCCTTCACCTGCTTGTAAAAGCTCTAAGGCTTGTGTAAATTAGCACTCAAAATTTCTTGCACTCGAGTATTCCCACACGTCAACCAGATCGACAAAATCTGTGCCACTGTTGTTATTTCCCCCCTAGCACTTTGCTATAGACGAGTTGAATTGCGCGACTCAACCCGCGACTGGAGAATTTTCTCCAGCTTCGGCTACTGAGTCATATCATGTCCGTTTAAATAACCGTCATTGCGACCGAAGGGAAGCAATCCCAAAGACCTTGTTATTGCGTCGTTTCACTTCGTTCCACTCGCAATAACATACTATGGGTATGCCCCCGGACATGATATGACTCAGTAGCCGAAGCTGGAGAAAATTCTCCAGTCGCGGGTTGAGTCGCGCAATTCAACTCGTCTATAGCAAAGTGCTAGGGGGGAAATAACAACAGTG
>JASJCX010000096.1 GCA_030065255.1 Calothrix sp. MO_167.B42
TACACAAAAATCTTTCCCTCTCCTTAATAGGTCGAGGGATGTCCGATAGGACAGGGTGAGGTTTTCCAAGGATTGTTGGTAATTTCATCACTTGTATGTACACATGAGCCTTATTAACCACAGGGATGTCCATCAGAATAGGATACTTGTTTGTTTCATTCGTAGCTAAGGGGTTTAATACTTTTAATTTTTAACTCTTAACTCTTAACTCTTAACTCTTAACTCCTAACTCTTAACTCTATTTCACAAACTTTTCCATTCACCAGAGAAAATACTTTCTACAGCGATCGCAATTCTCAATAAATCTTCTTTGAATATTGGTGGCCAGTTTACCCCAGCTTTGCGTCCGGCGACAAATAACTGTTGGGTTTTCACACTCAACATATAAAGAGCGCAAGCCAATTCTTTATCCATAGCGATCGCATTTTGTAATTCTGCAAATACCACTTTGAGGGCCAACAAAATTGACGTGATTTGACCGGGAACTGGTGGTTTACCTTGATGCATATGCATTAACAGGCTATCTGGATTTTCCTCAGTGGTAATTGTTTGAGCAATGAGGAATTTGCGAGCTGTTTCGTAGTTCATCTTCTGGCTTTGCGAATTAATAAATGCGATTTAATAGTTTGTTTGGTAGAGCGTCCCTCAAAAGACAGATTAGCAAGTATTTCCAGGCTCACTTGTAAACCTGGATAAAGAAATTGTTGGGAAAATTGGTAATTTAACCTAAGGCAATAGTAAAACGATTGTGGTGACGTTTAACAACGATGAGAGGAAATTTCACCAGGTTATGGTTTTCCGCTAAAGTTATTGCCTTTAGTTGAGTATTTTTTCAATTGATTTCATCGGTAGATAAAGTTTCATTGGCTCTTGCTTAAATTGCTCAAAGCCATATTTCCGATAAAAATTTAATGCTCTCTCATCCAAAGCTTCTGCTATCACAGCTAGAGATGCAACTTGTGTAGATGCATTGAGGGATTTTTTGAGAGCATCTACAAGTATTAACTCGCCTAATCCCCTACCTTGTTGTCTATTATCAACTGCAAGGCGGCCTAAAAGGGTAGCTGGTAGTAGTGGATACCGAGGTAAACGTTTCGCAAAGTCTTCATTGAGAGCTGTAATGTCAACGGTGTACCCAGAGAGAGTATAGTAAGCCAAAATATTCACCTGGGAATCTTCAATTAAGACAAATACAGTTGAAACTCGTTTTTTGAGATCCTGGGATGCTTGCTTGCGTATGTAATTGTCTAAACTATCTTTTCCACAGCAGAAGTCTGAGCGGATGTGTTTTTGAGTATTAAGGGGTTCAATCTTGAGAACCATTAAACTGATATTATTTGTTTGTATCTTTGTGCCGCTACCTTCAGTGCATCATTAGGTTCGGCAGGGTTGAGGAGTGCATCAACGAATGCTTTGCTATCTTCGATGCTAAGTTTAAGTGTTTGGTGTTGTTCAATGACTCGACAAGCTTCTGCTCGAACAGCTGCAACAACAAAATCAGTTAGGGTGCGTCCCTCTAAATCTGCTGCTTTCTGCAAAAGGGCTTTAGTTTCTGGGCTAATACGAGCTTCAAGTCGCGCCATCGATTTTGGATTATTTGCACCAGCCATATTAATTAAATGGAAAAGAAATTTCTATTACTTTAATTATATACGGCAATTTGCCGTATAGCAATTTAGAGATGTGTAGACTTGAATCTTCTTACCTAAAGACTGCGCCACATTAAAGATTGATATCATGTCCGTTTAAATAACCGTCATTGCGTCGTTTCACTCGCAATGACATACTATGGGTATGCCCCCGGACATGATATGAGTTATGCCACAGCTAGAAAATAATCGCTCTTCAGTTCCGCAGATTCTTATGTAGCATTTTAATGTTTTTTATCAGCAAAAATAAGTAAAAAAACGCAGAGGACAAAATATTTTAGAATTGGAAAGCTTTGCTAAAAAAAGACATGGGGCTTGTACAAAATAAAACAGTTGACAAAAAATATGTTTTAACTTTTACTTTAAATTTATAAATTGTTCAATCACATTAAAGCCTCAGTAAAGACCATTGCCGAAGTAAATAAAATTACCATACCTTAGCCGTATGAGTTAATTATCTGGTGGAAAAATAATGGTGGTACAAATTCCAGAAAAACAATTTATATCTAACGACTCTGAGATTTTTGGTGATGACGGCGATGAATTACTTTTAGTTGTGGGCGTGTCTAATGTAATTTACGCTGGTGAAGGTAATAACATTATCAATGTTGGTAGCAATAGTACTGTTTATGCTGGTACTGGTGATGACAAAATTACTGCTACTGCTGGTTATAATCTGATTTACGCTGGTGAAGGTAATAACATTATCAATGTTGGTGGTAATAGCACTGTTTATGCTGGTGCTGGTGACGACAAAATTACTGCTACTGCTGGTTATAATCTGATTTACGCTGGTGAAGGTAATAACATTATCAATGCTTTTGGTAATAGTACTGTTTATGCTGGTGCTGGTGATGACCAAATTACTGCTACTGCTGGTTATAATCTAATTTATGCTGGTGATGGTAATAATATTATCAATGTTGGTAGTAATAGTACTGTTTATGCTGGTGCTGGTGATGACCAAATTACTGCCTTGGATGGTGGCAGTTTAATTTACGCTGAGGAAGGCAATAATATTATCAATGTTGGTAGTAATAGTACTGTTTATACTGGTGCTGATGATGACAAAATTACTGCTACCGGTGATTATAATCTAATTCATGCTGGCGATGGTGATGACACGATTGATGTTGGTGATTTATCTACAGTTTATGCCGGTGATGGTAAAAACACAGTCATCTCTCGTGGTAATAATCTAATTTATACTGGTGCAGATGACGATATTATCTATTCAAGCGGAGGAAGCGATACCATCTATGCTGGAGAAGGTAATAACTTAATTAACTTCCGGGGCTTTGGTAATAATACAACCGTGGGTGGTGGAAATGATGTTGCCTATGCAGGTAGTGGTGATGATATATTTGTTTTAGGAACTGGTGATGGTTTTGCAACTATTTTCAATTATGGTACAAGCGATCGCGTTGATGTTACCGGTATCGATAATATCTCTATCACCCAATTAAATAATGATACTATCATTAGGTCTGGTAGTGATGATCTGGCAATCCTCAAAGATACTCAATCCGATCTAGTTAGTTTCGTTTAATCCCAAGCAAATAGGGTGGGTTTTTGGGCTTTGCATAATAGAGAAATGAATCATATCCTCATTCAGCAAAGCCTAAAACAAAGACTATTTGTTGTTAGGGAATCTGCGTCAACTATTTGTTGGGTTCCGCTATCGCTTCACCCAACCTTGTAGACGGCTTTAGGTTTAAATTGTAAATAGATTTTCTTGGGAGGGGATTCAAAATACCTGGATAATGCAGGAGATAACCAACCCTCAGCATCCAAGACTCCGTTATAATACCAGTTACCGCCCATTTCTTCTCGTCGCCACTCTAACTCTCCGTTATATCCAGGAAATAGTTGAGCTGAAAACGCTAAACTAAATCCTAATTCTGCATCTGGAATCTCTTCAGTCATTTTCTCAATTATTACATCTGTTCCTAAGACGAAAGGTTCTTGAAACATGTTAACTTTTTCATCATCAAAGACCCATCTCCCTTCAAACTTATAAGGGTGAATAACCATTATTGAGTTCATATAATATCCTGCTAAAAAAGTGCCTCTTACAGGATAATCAATTAATTATAGGATGGGTAGAGTATAAAATTTACCCATCAAATATTCTGTTCTACATCCTTTCCAAAACCCCAATCCCCAACAAAGACAATCCCAACTTCAACGTCCGCGCTGTCACATCACACAACGCCAACCGAGAAGTCCGCATGGGTTCGGAGGATTTCAACACTGGGCAATTCTCGTAGAACTTATTAAACTTATCGCTCAATTGATATAAGTAATCACACAAACGATGGGGTAACAATTCTGTTTCTAACAAACCAATTACCTCACCCAATTGCAATAAATGCTTTGCTAGGGTAAATTCCGCCTCTTCTTGCAAAGTAATCTTGGCATCTGCCCCCAATTGGGTAAAATCAATATTACCAGAACGGGCAATCCCCTGGGTTCGCACATATGCATACAGCATATAAGGAGCCGTATTACCTTTAAGAGACAGCATCCTGTCAAAACTAAACTTATAATCACTAGTGCGGTTTTGACTCAAATCTGCATACTTCACCGCACTAATCCCAACCACCCGGGCAACATTAGCCACAAACTCCAGGGTTTCTTCCCTTCCCTCTTCCTGTAACCTGGTTGACAAATCTGCACGGGCACGACTCACCGCTTCATCCAGTAAATCCCGCAACCGCACTGTATCACCGGAACGGGTTTTAAACTTCTTCCCATCTTCCCCCAACACCAAACCAAAGGGCACATGAACTATTTCCACCTCATCGGGAATCCACCCCGCCCGACGTGCTACTTGAAACACCCCCGCAAAGTGGTTGGCTTGTCCGGAATCAGTCACGTAAATAATGCGCTTGGCTGCGTCTGATTGAATCCGGTAGCGCAGAGCGGCAAAGTCGGTGGTAGCGTAGTTGTAACCACCATTGGATTTTTGGATAATTACGGGTAAAGGTTCTCCTTCCCGGTTGGTGAAACCTTCTAGGAAAACTACCTTTGCTCCTTGGTTCTCTTCCAGTAAGCCCGATGCCTCTAAATCTGCTACCACTGCTGGTAAAAAGGGATTATAGAAAGATTCTCCCCGCTCTGTGACCTTAATATCCAGTAAATCATAAATTACTTGAAATTCCTGCCGGGATTGTTCGCAAAGCAACTTCCAAGCGTGGATTGTATCCTCTGCCCCTGCCTGTAACCGTACCACTTCCTGACGGGCGGTTTCCTGGAAGGTTTCGTCTGCATCAAATCGCTGTTTAGCTTGCTTATAAAAGGATACCAAATCCCCAATATCTAAAGCATTTGCCGTTGTCAGCGCCTCCGGGTATACTTCCCGCAGGTAGGTAATTAACATCCCGAATTGGGTTCCCCAGTCCCCCACATGATTTAATCGCAACACATCATGGCCGCGAAATTCTAAAATCCTGGCAATACAATCACCAATTATTGTCGATCGCAAATGCCCAACATGCATCTCTTTGGCAATATTGGGGCTGGAAAAATCCACAATTTCCCGTTGGGGGTTATGTGTGAGAGGAACTCCCAAACGAGCATCACCTTGCATGGCGTTGATTTGCCCTTCCAGGTATGCTGTTTTCAGCCGGAGATTAATAAAACCAGGACCAGCAATTTCCGGTGGCTCACAGATATCAGATACATCCAGTTTCTCTACAATAGCAGATGCGATCGCTCGTGGTTGCTGTCCAATTTTTTTTGCTAATGGTAAGGAGACATTGGACTGATAGTCGCCAAATTTGGGATTACTTGCAGCACCCAAAATTGGATCGACTGTGCCATACTCATCACCAAATGCTGCGACTAAGGCCTGTTGAAACTTGCTGTGTAATAGTACTTGTGTAGGGTTCATATGAATTTGGCAACTACTAATAAATAAAAATAGAAATTATGGGTTTGACTGGACTATAAAAATTGTCAGCCAAACTATGCACAATTAACCTTACTACAGGATTGCACTGTTTATATCCTGGATAAAATTAGGTTTTTATTGGTTATTTAGGTGTTGCTGATTAGCGGGATGATTTTTATTTCGCGCATTAGACGCAATTCTTAGCAATAAGAGTTACATATAATATGAGTATATACTTATACTGTTTTTAGTCTATATTTTATGTATTTATTGCAAAAGATATTGTAAAGTATCCGGATAATGGGTAGGTTTAATCAACAGAGAGACTGGGGATAAAGTTCAGTATTACACGAAAAAATATACCAGTTGCATAAGTTACAAAATTTACAACCAACCACCAAAAAAAATTGATAATATATACTTGCGGGTTACTTGGTTGAATTTGGTTGAAATAGGGATGACAACCCACGATAAGAAAAACCTATCTGCTTGGGAACGGCTAGAACAAGGAAGACGAGCAAAAGCAGCTAAGGGTGGTTATGTTGGTTATGGCTCACCACCATTTGGTCAATGCTCAGTGAACGGGGAATTAGTGGATAATCCAACTGAAGCCCAAGTCGTCGAACTAATTCGCCGCCATCACAAATCCGGTAAGTCTTTGCAGAAAGTCGCCAATTGGCTCAACAATAATGGCTATAAAACAAAGCGGGGACAAATGTGGCAGCGTATCTCGGTGAAACGAGTCTTAGATCGTCTTTATGGGAAAACCTCTAAAATCACAGGAGTAATTTCCCAGTCTGATGACAATCTCCAAACCCTCTCAATTGATGATTGCTCTTGATTACTGAATTGATGCTCTAGTGCTTTGTCCCATTAGTTTTGATGGCTATTTCCCAGTCGTCTTTAGACGACTTTGGCTATTAGAATGGGGTTTTCAACCCCAGGCTTCCCACTCTGAAGCGGAAAAGTTATACCAAGAAGGATTAAAATTATTTCAATAAGGAACAGCAGAATCACTGAGACAGGCAATTGCAAAATGGGAACAAGCAATGATGAATCATAACAATATCCCCGACTTTCTGGGAAAATCGGGGATAAAAACGGTTTATATAGCAATCCTATTTGATTTGTAAAAATGCAGAGGCCCAGATCCCCGACTTTTTCAAAAAGTCTAGGATTGCTATAGCAATGGATATATTAGTTAGGACACCATTATTCGACTCAACAACTGTCAACTATCAACTATTAACGGACACTAACATCCATTTGATAATTAATAGAACCATTACCGCTGGTTTGCTGATTATTACTTGTTCCAGGAGCATTAAATTCTATACTTACATCTGAATCAGCAGGGGTATAACGAGCGGAAATTTCTACTGTATGTTCTCCCACCGATAGGTAAGGAGATAAATTAATATCAACTTTATTATTGCGAATTTGCTTAACAACTTTACCATCAATGCGAATTTCCCCAGTTAGTTGATTTGCTGAACTGTGGACACTCAGCATATGGGGTTTTCCTAAATTAGCTGCATTCAAACCAACAGAACTTTTTTGGTAGCTAGATGAACTACTAGATTGTTGGCTAGCAGAAGAAAAAGTTTTATTCATATCACTATCATCATCAAACTGAACAACAGAGGTTTGGTTATTTTGACTACTTTGGTTAGTTAAGTTACTATTCACCTCACTATTATTAGATTTAATCACAGAAGTTTGGTTGTTTTGACTACTTTGGTTAGTATCGACTAACTCTTGTCCTGCACATGCACTTAGACTAAATAGAAGGGCAATGCTACAGGCAAGAAACAATGGAGTTTTCATAATTCGATGGAGATAATTAAGTCGTATAAACTTATGTATTTAAATACACAGGATTTTTTTATAGATGAAAAATTTTATTTTTATTTTTGCTCTATCTATTTACTATTTTAACGTTAGCAGCTATATCAGGCCTATAAATTTTAATAAATAAATTTTTGTTATATATAATTTCACTTCCGTTTGGATTCTAATTGTCTATTACCTCTTCTTTTTCTGTATTTTCTGCGATTGTTTATCACATACAGGACTTACGCAAAAAATGTCGAAAGTAGTGATAATCCGTTCATTAACACGACGAAAAATTAGGGTTTCCAGATGATTCTGCGTAAGTCCTAACATAGATGTTATAGAATTTGATATTAATAATTGATTGCAGTTAAATCTTTGATTATAGGAATATTGCCAGCAAAATACATAAATATTTAATCTAATCAAGCAAATTATCCTCTCCTGAATCAGGAGAGGCTAAAGACAAGCAATCATATCTTTTTTCGCTAAAATCTCTAAAATCTGAAAATGCATTAACATTTAGCGAGGCAGACAACCCAAACCACCATTGATTTGAAGTTTATTGGGTGATTCTTTTTTCCCACCGAGAATACCAGTAGCGATGTCCGTAACACCAGAAACAACATTCAAGGGGTTGAGATTTTGCACAGACATATCTACACCAGCTTTAGCGTTACACAAATGTGTTGTGGGAATGGAATCAGATTCCTGTTGAGCTTGGGGAACATTATCAGTAGCAGTATTCTGTTGTTGGTTAGTAACGCTGTTAACTACATTTTCAGGTGCAATATTCTTCTTTCCATTCAAAATCCCATTGACAACTTCACCGGCTACTCCAGGTACAATATTTTTTCCACCTGTAATACCATTGAGAACTGTACCAGCTACTCCAGGTAATATATTTGACTTCTTCTTGCGAACAGTAGGAACTTGATTTACAGTGGTCTGAATTTCAGAGGTTTGGTTTTGTTGGTTATCAGGATTGGGTGCTGACTGGGCGATTGCAGTTGAAGGAGCAATAGCAATTACCGCAGCTAATAAACCAAAGACTTGACTTTTTGTGAACATTATATAGTACCTTAGAAGTGGATAAATTACTAGTATTTAGTTGATTGTTGAACTAAAAATTTATGTATATTTGTCAAAGTTTTTGTGATTAATTATGCAGGTAATAGTTAATTATCTGTGAATTTAAGCTCAATTTTTGTTGTTACCCTGCATTAATCGTGAGTATAGATACAGGTAACATCATTGCAATTCCCGAAAAATATGCATAAAAAAATTTATGGCATTTTTACTTTGTTGAAACTTCTCTCCCTGGCAATTTTACACAGCAAGGAAAATCTCAACAGTAAGCCATAAACTCAAAAAAGCTCCTTTAATCAAAAAGAGCTACAAATGTGAAATTCCCCCAAGATAAGGGGGTATTAGTATCATCAGGATATTTGTCATCTATCCAAAGAAATAGATTGTATTTAACGATTGCGAGTGCTAGGAACTCTTGGATTAACCTGAACGTTGACTTTAATAGGAATATTCCGAGTTCTTACAGGAACGCGACGACCACCATCAACATATTGATCGCTAGTACGTTTTTGTGTGCAATTTTCAGACCGACAAAATTGGCTGGAAGAACTACGAACAGAACTACCTACACTATTTTCACAATTGGGACCAAACTCTTGGCTGACTTTGTTGGATTGCCGCGCTGGTTTTCTGCCAGTAACTCCCACTTGAACGTTTGTATCAACTGCTACGCATCCTGCCATAGCATTAGGAGTGAATGCAGGTATGAAAAAGGGAGAAATGGCAGAAATAGAAAATAAACCTAGAGAAAGTAATTTGAATTTCATGGTTAGTTATATCCTTATAAACTTAGGGAGTTATCTTTGACAACTGCTTGTACGTATAGAACTATAGGTGCGATTCCTACCAGAGCCACTTCTGATTGTGTTTTGATAGGTTCTACCTTTGCCCTTACAACTGAAGCTTGGTTTTCTGTAGGAGCGACGTAGGCGATATCTGTTATATCTGTTGTTGCGCCATCCTCTACTTCTGTAACGAGGGCGGCGTAACCGTCTTCGATAATAACGATATCTGTTAGATCTGGGAGAAACGTAAGTCCTTCTGCCATTTCTTCTGACCCTAATTGAGCCATTTTTTATAGTGACTCTGCTGCGGCCGTTATTAACATCAATGTCTCCGGCTTCGGCAACCCCTACAGGTAAGGCTATGAGTGCGGAAAGTGCAAGCATGGAAATGATTTGTCTGGCAGGCATGGCTTTATCCTTTTTGATTTGCGAAAGAACCAAATGGTTCTTTTATTTTTTGGTTGTCGATCAAAGCCCTGATAAATTATTGAACAGATGGTTTTAGTAACAACCCCGATTTCTAATGCTTTGACGTTGCTGACTGCGTTGTCTAGCCCGTTGATCGACCAGGCTATCGTTCTCAGCAAAACCATCTTGATTTATACGTTGACGAGAGCGTTGGGATTGGAAGTCACCACGACAGCGATCGCCTCGTCTGCGTTGGCTTTGGGTGGCTCTTTGAGAAGCTTTTTGATTGACTCTACCATCAATGGCAGTAGCTCTTTGATTAACTTCTTGGGTGACTTCTTGTTCTCTATCTCCAGCAAAGGCTACTGTAGGAGATATAACTAAACTGGCAGCTAATAAACCAAAAACAACATATTTTTTAACCATTTTGAGTTGAACCTCATTAAATTGTGTGTTGTGGAGTTGGGGGAATTGGCGTTGTATGAAAATGCATCAAAAACTGATTAGCGACACAAAGCCCTAGTACGTATACGTTGAACCTGACTGCTAACAGTATTTGTTTTTTGAGCATTGGTTGAATAATTTTCAGCTACACCACTTTGTGCAGTTGTTTGAGTACTAGATGCTGACTGGGTTCTCTTCTTACCACGGCAGAGATAACCACGGCGACTGCGACCTCGACCAGTGACAGAATTTTGGATTTGCCGACTTCTAATCACAGAATTTTGAGTGTTGACACTGCCATCGAGTGCTGCACCACTTTGATCGGTTAATTGGTCGCTAGTTGCATTTTGCTTCTCACCAGCAAATGCTGCACCAGAAATGACCATCAAACTTACTGCCAATAAACTAAAAGCTAAAGATTTTTTCAACATTTTCTCAACCCCCTGAGTATCAATTGAGAACTAGGCGTTGTGTAAAAAATATGACAACGCCAGTAGTAAAATTAACGGCAGAACTTGTTAGCGTTTTGACGTTGGTTGCTTGTGGTATTGCTGTCTTGGGCATTAATAGAACCATTTTCAGCTACACCACTTTGTGCAGTTGTTTGAGTGCTAGATGCATTCTGTCTAGTGTGACCAACTTTACAACCACGGCGACCGTAGCGACCATAATAGCGACGACCACGGGTGCTGCGGTTCAGGTTTTGGGTTTGACGGTTTCTGGAGCGGGAATTTTGAATGTTAACACTACCATCCAATGCTGCACCACTTTGGTCGGTGAGTTGGTCGTTAGTTACAGTTTGAGAATCAGCAAATGCTGCACCGGGAGCTACCATTAAACTTGCTGCTAATAGACCGAAAGCTAAGGATTTTTTCAACATGAGATTTAGACCTTTTTATTGTGTGTGTTGTTGTATGTCTTTAATATCAATGGAAGGGGGCGTTATTTCGGAAAAAATTGAAGTGAAAATAAATCTTTTTTCCGAATAACACCAATAGTAGTTAAATTAACGGCAGAACTTGTTAGCGTTTTGACGTTGGTTGCTTGTGGTATTGCTGTTTTGGTCATTTACAGAAGCATTTTCAGCTACACCACTTTGTGCAGTTGTTTGAGTGCTAGATGCATTCTGTCTGGTGTGACCAACTTTACAACCACGGCGACCGTAACGACCATAATAGCGACGACCACGGGTGCTGCGGTTCAGGTTTTGGGTTTGACGGTTTCTGGAGCGGGAATTTTGAATATTAACACTACCATCTAATGCTGCACCACTTTGGTCAGTGAATTGGTCGTTAACTGCATTTTGGGAATCAGCAAATGCTGCACCGGGAGCTACCATTAAACTTGCTGCTAATAGACCGAAAGCTAAGGATTTGTTCAACATGGGATTTAGACCTTTTTAGTGTGTGTGTTGCTGTGTGTATTTATCCTTCACTGCCTTCAGTAGGTATTTCGCTCGACCTTGAGGAGTTCATCGGATGCTGTCTGTGTTTTGTTAATGAGAGCTACAAAGCCGTTTCGTATCATTCCGGATGGGTCTAAAGTTTTTTTCCAAAAAAGATTGTTTACCCTGTAGACGTTCTCCAGCTAACTTTTCCCTAATATATATAGAGGCATTCCCACCCAATATGTTCCACCAAAGCTATTAGGGGTAAAAAATTAGCAAAAAAATTATTAGGCGCTATTTTTTTTTGGTGCTAGGATCTACGGCTATAGGTAAAGTAAACGTGCTATAGCTGTGAAAAGGAAGGCAAAACCAAGGATTGCATTTTTACGAGAGAAAGCAGGGCTTACCCAGCTTGAGTTGTCTCGTCTTGTAGGGGTGACTGAAAGTACTATCCAAAATTGGGAAAGCGGTAGGACTGGTACAGACCATATAGATAGAATTATTCGGTTTTGTCAAGCTTTAAATTGCCGTGTGGAAGAGTTGATTGAATATGTGGGTGAATCAACGACGGAAGAAACCACTACAACAAAACCTAATTCCTTAAGTGAGATCCATAATCTGTTAGGCACCGATCAACCGACTTCTTCTAGTGCTGATGATCAAGAAATACAAAGAGAGCAAAATACTCAAAGTCAAGGTTTGTAGTAACGCTTAAGCGTTCTTATTTCAAGAATTTTTTAGGGCTAAAGCCCAACTACAAACCCAACAAAGTTCTCTTGGTAAACCACTAGTTGCTTTAAAGATTTAATTTGTAAGCAATACTACTGTTGTGATATATCAAAGTAGAACATAGAACAGTTTCTATGTAAGGAATGACCTATATACCCTGAGAACAAATATGCAGAAATTGGATTTTGAGATACAGCTACCAGAAATAGAAAGTGCTCGCAATCTACCCATCCATGAAGAATACTTTTGGCTAAACCAAAACGGAACGAAACGTAAGCTGCGGTTACATGACTATGTTGAGGTATACCAAATCCCCTATCTGTACGAAAGTTTGATGGAAAAGTTGGATAGTCAATCCCATGCTATTTTGGCTTCTTTACTTGTTGAACAATTTACTCAAACTGGAGGCACCATTGAAGATATGGTGGTGCTAGATATGGGTGCAGGAAGTGGTTTGGTTGGTCAAAGTTTAGCTAATTTGGGGGTTAAGTCAATTGTCGGGATTGATATTCTTCCCGAAGCAGCACAGGCGGCTTGCCAGCAGTATCCTGGAGTTTACGAGAATTACTATGTTGAGAATTTGACCAATTTAACGGAAGTTACTAAACAGGCATTAAATCGTCGAGGATTTAATAGTTTGATTTGTTGTTCGGCTCTGAGCAACAATCACATTCCGGCTGAAGCTTTAAGTGTAGTATTTAATCAAATTGTCCATGATGGATGGATTGCTTTCAATGTAGCCAAATATTTCTGGGAAGATAACACTAAGACAGGATTTCGACAACAGCATTCTTGGGTGGAAGATCCATCGATTTTTCAAGTTGTGCAGATGCATCCCTACCGACACAGATTTTATACAGATGGACGACCTTTAGAATATTTTGCGATCGTTGGACGCAAGCAGTCTAATATAGTTTGATTTGACTTAAACAGGACTAAAGCTGGGTGTCACAACCGGTAGTTGGTGCGTGATGCTACAAGTTGTAATTACTACACACTTTGTGTGCGTCACACACCCTACATGAAAAAATATGTATAAATTACACACTAGTGCTCCACCACATTAGTTATGAGGGGATTTGTAGTTGGGCTTTAGCCCTTATTAATCCCAAAATATAATGCGCTAAAGCGCTACTACGAAAACTTTTACCCATCAAAATTAGTGTGGTGGAGTACTAGATTTCATGACCGCTGCTAAATCTTGCAATGATTCTCTTAAAAGACTAATGTATTCCCCTGTCTGGTGATACTTACTAGTTACATTTACTGTGATTGCATCAGGTTCGATGATATAACCAATACCATATCCATGATCTATAACTTGACCGAAGCAGAATAAATCTATACCCATTCCAGTAGCCACACTACTGGTGCAAATTGGCGATTCACCCAATAGTTTGTAAGCTTTATCCTGAAACATGGCTGGGTTTATTCCCTGGGCACGGGCTAGACGCAGTAATGCAGCCAGGTGTCTATCAACTCCATAACCTTTCTGAGCAGCTTGCTGACGGGCAACATGGGCATTTACGGCTTTTTGCAGAGCTGTGTATTTCGTCTGGGAGTCAGCATCTGAAGTCATGGTTTTAGCTAACTCCAATGATTCGGAAGTGAGCGATCGCATGGCTTCTGTACGCCCGTATTTAAACCGTCTGGTGTGTATTGATTCGTACACGCAATCAATTTTATGATGCAGGCGGAAATAAGCTAATTGAAAAGCCATTTGCACTACACCATCAGGACTCAAACGTTGTTGTTTGATAAAGTTGCGTCCAAATTCCTGAAAATCCAGTACCAAGGTTTCGTGGGCTGCAATAAAGCTATCAACTTGGGTTTGGGCTGACTGAATTAATTGTTCAATTTCTGGGCTTAGTTTCCACTCTAATTTTGTGGCTGGTGTTGATTGTAGTGTAGAGTCTGCTTTTTCTGACTGTTCTGGGGACGATGCTCCCGCCTTGCGTTCCTGATTCACCTCATATATGTAACGCAGAATCACGTAGCCATCAAGTCCCACATGTTCAACGTTAATTCCTGAAATACCGTTATCTGTAAAAATTAGCTGTAGTGGTTTATCAAACCAACGATTTCGTCCATCACCATGGAGCATGTTCTTGGAAGCTGCAACTAAATCTGTGGGTTTGGTATTATCTAAACAAACTACAAATAAAGCACTATCGATTAGTTCTAAATTACGAGCATTTTCTGGGGATAAAGCCCCTATCCCTTGACGCAAAACAGCCCAAGGCGCTCTTTCAATTGCTGTTAATGCTCCAATCGCAAGTTCTGGGGAGTGAGGATTCGCTAAAATCCCATCTATTTGCTGCTCAATAGTAGCGATCGCACTAATCTTATCTCCTTGCAGTACTTGTAGCAAGTAAAATGCCCCATTCCTGATAATAATAATGTGTTCTTTTTCATCAGCATGGGGTGCGCCTTTAAACATAGTATCCCGCTTAATTCCGGGAATGCGATTCTGGCCAAATAAGTTGTCATACTGAATCATGCACATCGGCTGGTTACCACTACGGGGTGAGTCCCTATCAGGTTCCAATTCTCGATGCTTAATTTTCAGATAAAATTTTAAAGTATCTACAATCCAAGTAGCACAAAGACGAGAAACGGGTAATTCTGGTTGGGCAATGGGTGAAAGAATCATGCCAAAGTTTTTGTTAATCGGCAAAATTCCCCGATATTCAGCAAAGCTTTCTTCCCGGTAATCGTGAACGTAACTAGTTTTAGTAGAATTAGCCACCATTTCTAACTGCTGTTGCAGCTTGACTCCCACTCCTGCTTGAAAATCCTCAACGAACCCTTGGGTTTGTTTTAATTCTGCTTGCGTTAACATCGGCGCAACCATTTGCACATAAAGGTCGCAAGTTTGGGCTAATGTAGGCAAAGGTAACTTGGGAAGAGACTCTTGATATTGGTACATCATTAGTTATTGATTAGTTGTTGCGATCGATATTCCCCAAAAGAATCATTTTATATAGTTAATTGTAAAAAAAAACTGTTATTTACTACACATATGATGATTTTTCTGCTATTATTATAAGCCTGGTTTTTATACATTGTTTAATGTGTACCATATGTACCGCATTTAAGCAAATGTAAAAATAGGAGTAAGTCAGGACATCATCATCATAATGAATGAAAAAGTTAGCATAAAAACCACTAAATCTTCCTTACAAATAGAAGATATTATCAATTTTCAACTATATCCTATTAATTCTTTTTCAGAGTCCCAAGAATTAATTAAATATTGCCGCAATCAATTAGCACAATATGGTTTTTGTGTATTAAAAGATTTTTTACACTCCAACGCCTTAGAACTTGTACAGCAGGAATCACAATTACTAGCACCCCATGCTTATTATGCAAAAAGGCGTTGCAATGTATTTAAGAGTGATGACGATCCATCTTTACCAGTAGATCATCCGGTCAGATTTTTTATGGATAGAAGCAATGCATTTGTGCCGACAAATATTTTTGACTCCGACTCTTTATTTAAGAAAATTTATCACGAACCTATATTTAAACAATTCTTAGCAGCTTGCTTAGAAGCAAAAAATATTTATGAATATGAAGATCCTTTTGCTGGATTAGTATTAAACATTTTAGGTGACGATTGTCAACATCCGTGGCATTACGATCGCAATGATTTTAGTATTCTTTTAATGATTCAGCCTGCAAAATCAGGAGGTATTTTTGAATACGTAAAGGATGTGAGAACGCCAGACAATGAAAATTACGATCTAGTCAAGCAGATTTTACATGGAGAATGCGAACAAGTAAAAAGCCTGAATTTACAACCTGGAGATTTACAAATATTCATGGGTAAAAACTCTTTACATAGAGTCACAAAAGTTTTTGGAGATACCCAACGCCATACCGCCATCTTTGCCTATACTACCAAGCAACAAGTAATTGGTACAGCCACAGATTCTCAATTATTGTTTGGTCAAGTCACATCCAAACATCAATAATAAGTAATAAGTAATAAGTAATAAGTAGGGCTTGCTGAAAGAATGTGAATTTAACAAATTTTATAGCGTGGAAAAACACCGGACTTCACATAACATTTTTAATCTGTAACAAATTCTGAAACAACTATACTATCTCTATAATTAGCAGCTTAGATTAGATACATCTTTTCAGGATAATCCCCTAATCTACTGGCAATGCTATTCCAGGATATACGCGACTATCAAATATTATTCCTCTCCTTATTTCTGTTTATCGGTATTGGGACTAGGGATTGGACAATCAAGCCGGAATTAATTGTAGTGACAATTGTCACCAGTATTTTCACACAATGGGTGCTGTTAATTATCCAAACCAGGGTAATTGGGAACGAATCAAAGGCAGAGAACCCCATATCTGTTTCTATTCGCAGTCCCCTAATTACCTCCCTGGGACTATGTTTACTACTACGAGCCGATAATTGGACAACTATGGCCTTAGCAGCAGTGTGCGCCATCGCTAGTAAGTTTGTCTTTAAAATTGGTGATAAACATTTCTTCAATCCTGCCAATTTCGGTATTATTACTGTCCTCTTACTGACCCCAGATGCATGGGTTTCTCCCGGACAATGGGGGGAGGAATGGTTATATGGAATGCTGTTTGTCGCCACTGGTGGCATGGTTCTCCAACGGGTGGGACGTTGGGATACCACGACAGCTTTTTTGGGTAGTTATGCAGTCTTGGAAGCTATGCGTAATATCTGGTTGGGTTGGACTTGGGATGTTTACTGGCATCGGTTAATGAGTGGCTCATTACTATTATTTGCCCTGTTTATGGTTACAGATCCCCGTTCCATCCCGAATGCCAGGATTGGACGCTTGATTTGGGCTGTATGTATTGCCGTTGTGACTTATATCCTGCGGAATGAATTTTATCTTTCCACTGCGGTTTTTTGGGCATTGTTTGCCCTTGCTCCATTGACTGTACTATTTGATACTTTCTGGCAGGCAAAGAGGTTTGTTTGGCAAGAGGCAGAGGAGGGAGTGAGGGGATAAGAAAGATAAGTCTAAATTTGGCGTTGCTGAATCCAGGTATGAATTAAGTTCGCGCAAAGACGCATTAGACGCGAAGCGGCTTTCCGCAGGATAGGCGCAAAGAATGGTTCTTCAATAATATCGAAAAATGTAAATTCATACTTCCATTCAGCAACGCCCTAAATTTCCTA
Source organism: Calothrix sp. MO_167.B42 (assembly GCA_030065255.1). Taxonomy (GTDB): domain Bacteria; phylum Cyanobacteriota; class Cyanobacteriia; order Cyanobacteriales; family Nostocaceae; genus Calothrix_A. The sequence continues at coordinate 17,402 of JASJCX010000096.1, forward strand.
TTCCTTAACTGTCAACTATCAACTATCAACTATCAACTAAAATCTAAAAAATGAAACATTTACGATATTTAATCTCACTCATATTTACATTTGTATTAATTCTGTGTTTTACCCCTCCGGCTTTGGCTTTCTGCGGGTTTTATGTCGCCAAGGCTGATACTAAACTTTATAACAAAGCTTCCCAAGTTGCGATCGCACGGGATGGCGATCGGACTATCCTGACGATGGCAAATGACTATCAAGGCGATGTCAAAGATTTTGCTTTGGTTGTCCCTGTTCCTACGGTGTTACAAAAGGGGCAAGTAAGGGTTGGTGACCCCAAAATTATGGAGCGTTTGGATGGATTTAGCGCCCCTAGGTTAGTAGAATATTTTGACTCCAATCCCTGTGCCCGTAATCGTCGTGTTTACAACGATATGGCTATCCCTCAAGCAGCACCGGCAATGGAAAAAGCTGGAGCAGCTAGAAGAAGCAATAGTTTGGGCGTGACTGTGGAAGCTCGTTTCAATGTGGGAGAATATGACATTGTAATTTTGAGCGCCAAGGAATCCGGGGGGTTAGAAAAATGGTTAATTGGTAACGGGTATAAAATGCCTCGGGGTACAAGAAGGTTACTTCGACCCTACATTCGCCAAAAAATGAAGTTTTTTGTGGCTAAGGTGAACTTGGAGAAATTTGAGGGTAATGGCTATCAGTTTTTACGTCCCTTACAAATAGCCTATGAATCACCCAAGTTTATGTTGCCTATTCGCTTGGGTATGATTAACTCCAACAGTCCCCAGGATTTAATCGTTTACATTCTCTCTCCCAAAGGACAAGCAGAAGTTACTAACTACCGCACAGTAAAAATTCCTTCTAACCAAGATATTCCCACCTTTGTCAAAGGGGAATTTAGCAGCTTTTACAAATCCATGTTCCAAAATGCATATATCAAAGAAAATAGAAAGGTGGCATTTTTAGAATATGCCTGGGACATGGGTAGTTGCGATCCTTGCTCTGCTAACCCCCTCAATCGTGAAGAGATGAAAAAAGCTGGAGTATTTTGGTTAGATGACGCTCCTAATCCTGGAATTACACCCCGTCGTCGTTCCCCATTTCCTCCCCGTTCCAACAATGTCTTTCTGACTCGTCTCCATGTGCGTTATACCAGGGATAAATTCCCAGAAGACTTAATGTTTCAAGAAACATCCAACCGTCAACTTTTCCAGGGACGCTACGTTTTACGCCATCCCTACACCGGAGAAACCAATTGTCAGGCTGGTAGGAAATATAAGCAATCTTTACCCAGAAGATTTGAAAAAGAAGCACAAACCCTAGCCAAACTTACCACCTGGAATATTCAAGATATTCGTAACAAAATGAAGTTGGGGGATCAAGGAACTACACCTTGGTGGCAAAATTTCTTTAAGTGGTTGAAATTTTTCTAGGGAAATCATCTTCATGGGCTACAAATTCTCTGAGCCTGCGAAGGAGTAATATCATGTCCGTTTAAATAACCGTCATTGCGACCGTTCGCTGAAAGCGTTCTCGCAGAGTAGGGAAGCAATCCCAAAGACCTTGTGATTGCGTCGTTTCACTTCGTTCCACTCGCAATGACA
>JASJCX010000002.1 GCA_030065255.1 Calothrix sp. MO_167.B42
TTTTTGTTGATTTTGAGTTACGGGGTTGTCCAATTAACAAGTACCAATTGTTAGAGGTAATTAATGCTTTTTTGCATCACCGCAAACCCAATATTCCCCAATACAGCGTCTGCATGGAGTGCAAGGCTCGGGGCACTGTTTGCGTCATGGTTGCCCAGGGTATACCCTGCTTAGGGCCTGTAACCCAAGCTGGTTGCGGGGCAATTTGTCCGGCATATAACCGTGGTTGCTATGGTTGTTATGGACCTGCTGAAACTCCTAATACTGCATCATTGAGTGGTTGGTGGCAACGTTTGGGTGTAAATGAAGCTGACTTAGTACGCAGTTACCGCACTTTTAACGCTGACGCAAAGGCTTTTCGTCAAGAAAGTGAGTCCCATGACTCGCCACCTGCTTGAATCAAATTAAATAATGGAAAATTCAAAAAATGCATAAATCAGAGAAATTTTGGGACAAAATAGCAAATAGTTATGAAAAGAAAGCTATTAAAAATGAAAATGCTTACAACGAAACTCTGGAAAATACTAGAAAACATCTCAATAGAGACGATATTGTTTTAGAATTCGGATGTGGAACAGGAACAATGGCCTTGGAATTTGCTGATAGCGTCAAGGAAATTTATGCTACTGATATATCATCGAAAATGATCGAAATTGCCAACAAAAAAGCAGAAATTCGCAAGATTAAAAATGTTAAATTTTCCCAGTCAACCATATTTAATGAGAAACTTAAAAAAGAATCATTTAATGTTGTTTTGGCTTTTAATGTTTTACATTTATTAGAAAATACCCAGAAAGTCATGCAAAGAGTAAACGAATTACTCAAACCGGGAGGATTATTTATTTCTGGAACAGTTTGTCTGACAGAAAAAAATAAACTTTGGAGTATCCCTGTATTTATCCTAGGTAAATTAAGATTAATTCCATATGTTCAATGTTTCAAAATATCTGAATTAGAAAATTTTATAACTAATGAAAATTTTAAAATCGTTGAAACTGGAATATTTTTTCCTCAACCACCAAGACGCTTTATTGTAGCAGAGAAGATATAAGATAAATCTGTAACAGCTATCGTTTTCAGTCATAAAATAATAGGAGACAGCGTGACAACTAAAACAATCAAAGTCGATTACCTGGCTCGTGTTGAAGGCGAGGGGGCAATGTATGTAAAAATCAAAAACAATCAAGTTAAACAAGTCAAACTGAAAATTTTTGAACCACCCCGGTTTTTTGAAGCATTTTTACGGGGACGCAAGTATAGTGAAGCACCAGATATTACTGCCCGTATCTGTGGTATTTGCCCTATTGCATATATGATGGGTGCTGTCCATGCCATGGAAGATTGTTTTGGAGTAGAAGTTACTGATGCTATTCGGGCAATGCGGAGGTTAATTTACTGTGGCGAGTGGATGGAGAGCCATAGTTTACACATATTCATGTTACACGCCCCCGATTTTCTTGGTTACGACAGCGTGGTGGAGATGGCAAAGGATTACCCGGATATTGTTCAACGGGGATTAAGATTAAAAAAAATCGGCAATCGGATTATGTCTTTGGTTGGTGGTAGAGAAGTTCACCCCATCAACGTTCGGGTGGGTGGCTTTTACAAAATGCCCACAAAACAAGAGTTACAGTCCCTAGTTCCAGATTTACAGTGGGCAGTGGAAGCGGCTGAATCAACAGCCCGTTGGGTTGCTGGGTTTACTTTCCCTGAATTCGAGCCAGACTACGAATTTGTGGCACTGCAACATCCCCATGAGTATCCCATCAATGAAGGGCGTTTAGTTTCCAACAAAGGTTTGAATATCCCTATCCATGAATTTTACGATCGCATTGCCGAAATACATAAACCCCATTCTACAGCGTTGCATTCCACCATCAAAGAGCGGGGAAATTACTTTGTTGGACCCCTAGCACGTTACAATTTAAACTTCGACAAACTCACACCCCGCGTTCAAGGAATCGCCCACGATATTGGTTTAGGAGAGTTTTGTGGCAATCCCTTCCAGAGTATTATTATCCGCAGTTTAGAAGTATTATATGCAGCCCAAGAAGCATTGCGGATTATTGCAAACCAGGAAATATCCAGTCAAGCAGTAATCAAATATACAGTGAAATCTGGTACCGGACATGGTTGTACTGAAGCACCCAGGGGTATTTGCTATCACCGCTATCAACTTGACGAGCAAGGGGATATTCTCGATGCCAAGATTGTACCTCCCACATCCCAAAACCAATCAACTATAGAAAAAGACTTGTGGAAATTCGTCGAAGAACATATAGATTTACCAGACGAACAGCTGCGCCAACAATCTGAGCAAGTAATTCGTAATTACGACCCCTGTATATCCTGTTCAACCCATTTCCTTAAGCTTGATGTCGAAAGATAAAGATAATCAACAAATATTACTGATTGGTGTTGGTAATAAATTTCGCCAGGATGATGCCATAGGGTTAGTGATTGTGGAAAAACTTCACAACCAACTCCCCCCAGAGATCAAAATTATGGAAGCATCTGGGGAAGGGGTGGCACTAATGGAATTATGGCAAAATGCAACAACAGTTTATTTGTTTGATGCGGTGATATCTGGGGCTGAAGTCGGGAAAATTCACCGCATTGATGCCACCATAGAAACAGTACCGAAAAAATTTTTTAGCTATTCTACCCATGCTTTTAGTGTTGCCGAAGCCGTGGAACTAGCAAGAACTTTAAATCAACTCCCGCCCAAGTTAATTATTTACGGCGTAGAAGGGAAAAATTTTGCCCATGGCGTTGGGCTTTCTGTGCAAGTTGAGGAAGCGGTAGAAGAAGTATTACAACAGGTATGCGTAGAATTACTCATAAAGCCAGGGTAAACCCTCTATGTCAACCAATTTTGGATTTTGGATTGACCCCATGTCTAAAGCCCTTGTCAGGAAGAAGCAGGGGGGCAGGGGGCAGGGAGCAGGGGAGAAACCCCATACATAAATGTAGGGGCTTGAAACAAGGAAGTATTGTGCCTTGTGCTTACGCATCGCAGCACAATTATTTTTAATTTTTCCACGGATAAATCCGGGGGCTTGTATCCATGTTTATTTTTCGGTCAAGAAGAGTAAATTTGCGATCAGTATAAATAAAGTTGCCATTTTAAATAGCTGAAAAGCTAGTCTTTATTACTTATTACTTATTACTTAAATTGTAGCCAATTACCCATTATCCAAAATCCGATTTGTCAGATTTAAACTTTTATTTATTTTTAATCTAATTACTATTCAATTAGTGTTTATTGCAATTAATCCTCATTAAGCAGTTTTACTTGACAATATTTTGTTTGGTAAACATGGATGATTGCCTTTTTAGGGGTAATGCGTGTATTGGGAATGATTATTAGGTATTAGTCAATTTGTTGATGAGGTATTTGGTATGTCTATGTATGGTGATATTGTCTGGGCTAGCGGTAGTCCTTATTTGAGGTGTTTACATATGCCTCTTCTGAAAAAATTATTCAGACATACAAATGTTTCAGTATGGGAATATATTCAGTCCCTCGATGAATCTGCTTGTATAGATACGGCTGTAGAACTACTACATAGTTATCTCAAAAACCGAGAATCTCCTGTTAATTTAATCGGTCATAGTATTGGAGGTACTATTGCCTTAATTTTCGCCCGTCAATACCCCCAGTTTGTCAAGTCTTTGACCTTACTTTCAGTTGCAGCCCAACCAGCAAAAACTTGGCACGTCAATTATTATCAACAACGTCAAATATATACTCAAAATATAGGAGAGGCTTTATCAAATACACTTCATCATATATTTAGAGATAAGTTTCCCTGTCATGAAAAAAATTTACACAATTTAATGGATAAATTTTATCAAGACTTAGAAAATATACCCTTGATGCATTCATTGTTGCAAATAGAGCAATTGCCAACAGGGGGAGTTCCTATGCCATTAATGATATGTGGCGGGCAAATTGATATGATTTTAGGCTATCTGGAACTCCATGAGTGGGAAAAATGGTTAAAGTCAGAAGATATTCTCTGGAAATGTCCTCAAGGAAGTCACTTTTTCCATTATTTTTATCCAGAAATAGTTAGTCAACAAATATCATTTTTTTTACGTTCGCAACCATTAAATGTAATAAAAAAAGATATTATTAGTACTTAAATACAAAAAATCTGATCTATGGGATAAAGTATTATGTCATATAGCAATTCTAAATGATTTGTGAAAAGTTAGCTCCCCGACTTTTCCAAAAAATCGGGGGTCTGAGCTTCTGCATTTTTACAAATTAAAAATCTATCTTCAAAGAGAATCTCTGCCAATAAAAATCCTCATTCATGTGTTGACAAAAAAGTCGATCACTCAAATTAAGAGGAACTTTAACTATGGCAAAAATGGCTATTTTTTATGGTAGTACTTCCGGTATAACTGAAGGAATTGCCATGAAACTACACGAGCATTTTGGTGAACAACTATGCGATATTTACAGCATGGAAGAAGATTTTACTAGCGTTGATGAAATGCTGGAGTACGATTATTTACTCTTTGGTTGTTCTACCTGGGGTTCTGGTGAGGTACAAAATGATTGGCGCGATCCTCTATTTGATATGGCAATAGAAAAACCGGATTTTACTGGTAAAACTATTGCATTGTTTGGTGCGGGAGACTGTGCAACTCATGGGGAACAATTTGTTAGTGCGTTAGGAACGTTATATGACCAATTTCAAAAATTAGGTGCAACTTTAGTAGGTGATTTTCCTACCGAAGGTTATACTTACGAATATTCCTTTGCTGTGCGTGACAGTAAATTTGTCGGACTACCCATAGATGAAGTGAATGAGAGTGATAAAACCGATGAGCGCATTGCTAGTTGGCTTGAGGCATTGAAATCCCATTTTCCTAGCCCATCGTTGGAAAGTGCTTAAAATTTAAAATATGGTTGTGGGTAATTGGATATCATTCGGTGTGGGTTGAAGAAAGGGTAAGGTGGGCAGTGCCCACCCTAGAACACCGATTCAGTAATGCTAAAATCCCTGTTTAGGTGAGATGGGGGAGTGTAGGGAGAGAGAGGAGAAGGGGAAGGCAAAAAGCTTACTATTTCTTCATTTTCCCCACACCTCCCACACTCCCCACACTCCTTTCTCCCTCCCAATAAATGATTCTTCTCGATTACACCAATTGATGCTCTAGGGAATAATAAGGGGCTTTCACGCTCTGGTTACATTCTGGTAAAAGCCATATTGTTACTTTCTCAGGACTTACGCAACTGGCATATTTTTGCTGTAGGGTGCGTGATAGCGCGAAAATATTTGAACGTAGCAATAAGACTTATAATATCATGTCCGGGGGTATACCCATAGTATGTCATTGCGAGTGGAACGAAGTGAAACGACGCAATCACAAGGTCTTTGGGATTGCTTCTCTTCGGTCGCAATGACGGTTATTTAAACGGACATGATATAACATCACGCACCAACCACCGATTGTGACAATTGCGTAAGTCCTGTTTCTTATACAGAAAATTTCTCGTTAATAATGCATATTTAAACCTGTCTTATCGAATGTAAAGAGCAGCAAAATTACTTAAAAAACAGTATACAATTATACTTTATAAAAATCTCTGCGATCGCACAAAAATGCTAAATAAAGAGGAAGACATGGTTGATTTGAGAAAACCCATTGCAGCCCTCCCCCCCCAGAAAAGAGAGTTTTATTTGAGGGTCAACTCCAGCAAAAAGGTTTACAGCTTGCTCAACCAACTATCTGCAAATGGCTAATTCTTCAGGAATTAGCCTTGTCATTTGTACAACAGAGACTATGGTTTTTACACCAATTAGAACCAGATACTACTACTTATAATATTGCGATCGCATGGCGTTTTAGTGAAAATTTCAACATCCCATAAAACAAGACTTTTGCTCCAAGGGCTTTTTAGCTGGGTCTTGATCCGAAAGTTAAATATCTGTTAAGAGTAGAGATTTATTCAAGCTAACTATGATACTAGTAAATCAAAGCTAATAAATGAGAAATCTTATTAACAACAAGAAAATTGTTTTAGTCAATCGGTCTTAAATACTAAAGTCGGACTTGGAGAAGTGAGTCCATGTTTCAGGCTGCCCATGTATATGGGTATCCATGCTGGAACTGCAATCTGTCAAGCTTTTCGATTAAACTCAGATCTCTCATTATAGTCTTAACTTTATCCTCAAAAGTTACCTGAATTAGATACAATTACGCACCTCTAGTTAGTCAAAAATATTCTAATTAGTAGAAAAGTCAAAAATGGAGTATGAGCCGAAAAATCGCAAGCAACGACATCGCAGAGGTAAAGCATGGGAGTTTACCTTTGTTGGAGAAACGCCCACAAAGCCCAATAAACGGGGGAATAATCAAGGGGAATTAGGGATGCAGCAAGTATTTCCCCTATCAACAACCAAGGTGGGCGATCGCCTTGTAATTACCCAAATTCAGAGTGGAAGGAGTATGGTGTACCGCTTGAATAACATGGGTTTGACTGTGGGCTGCGAAGTTCAAGTGATTAGTAAAACCACAAGTGGCTCCGTAATTATCCGCATTCAAGACAAGGAAATTGGTTTAGGGACAGCAATGGCCGACAGGGTAATGGTAGCTTTTGCCACTGAAAGCAGTAGGAGGTAGGGAATGGACAACAAAAATAATCAACAACACCGCCATCGATATAGGGGAGGTAATTACCAGGAAGAAGGAGGAGGAGAAAGTCAGCAAAAACGCTCCATGATGGCACTGACAAAGGCTCAGGTAGGCGATCGCCTGTGGATTGCTGGTTATGAAAGCAAAGATGGGATCAATCGGCTAGTGGGGATGGGTTTAGCACCAGGTATGGGTATTGAAGTAGTTCAGAATCTGGCTGGCAACATTGTTGTTGGTTTGGGGGAGAGTCGCATTGGTATCGATGAAGGAATGGCAAAGCGAATTCTAGTATCCGATCAACCCTTTGATTATTTAGTGGAAGTGCAAAATATGGAAAGTAGTAAAACCACCTTAAGAGATTTACAAGTAAATCAGCAGGGGAAAGTAGCCCATTACGAAGCAACTGACGACCCCAGCAAGAAAGCTTACAAGAAAAAATTACTGGCAATGGGCTTAACACCTGGTACAGAGTTTACCGTCACCCGCGTTGCTCCTCTGGGAGATCCAGTAGAAATTCTTGTACGGGGCTTTAAATTAAGTTTGCGTAAGGATGAAGCTGCTGCACTTGTAATTGAACAAATGCTGTAGGGGTGGGAGGAAACTGTTTAGCTCCCCGACTTCTTGAAGAAGTCGAGGAGCTGTGAACCCTGTGCCCAGCAAAAAAATAGCAAAGTCCCGTTAATGAATCGTAATAAATAATAATAAATAAACAGATGAAAAAACAGACAATCGCCTTAATTGGCAATCCCAACTGTGGCAAAACCACTCTCTTTAACGATTTAACTGGTGCTAATCAGCGTACTGGAAATTGGCCAGGAGTAACAGTAGATCGCAAAGAAGGTAAATACATCAATGACGGCATTGAAATTACCGTTGTGGACTTGCCAGGGGTGTATTCCTTAGATGCAGAAGATGAAGGCACGGGGCTAGATGAATTGATTGCTCGGGATTATCTTCTATCTGGGGAAGCGGATTTAATTATTAATATTGTTGATGCTTCTAATTTGGAACGCAACCTATATTTAACCACTCAAATCATGGAAATGGGCGTTCCCATGGTAATTGCACTGAACATGATTGATGTGGCACGGGAGAGAGAATTAGACATTAACACCGATGTACTTTCCCAAAGATTAGGATGTTTTGTGATTCCCATCAGTGCTTTTTTAGGAGAAGGAATTGAAATTCTCAGAAGTAGAATTAATGAATTAATTCACAATCCAGACAATCATCCCACAGTAGTGGCTTACCCAGCAGTAATTGAAGATGGAATTAGCCAACTGCAAACCCTAGTCAGGCAAAAAAGAACCCAGAGAAAGATTTCTAGTCGGTGGATTGCTCTCAAACTCCTAGAATATGAAAACCGAGTTGCTCCCGAATTAAAAGGGAAAGAACTAGACCAAATTGTGATTGCAAATCGCCATAAAGTCCACCAACTCCTACACGAAGACATTGACATTATTGTGGCAGATAGTCGTTATGGCTTTATCCGCAGCTTAATGCAAAACTCAGTCAGACAGACTAGAGATATTAGTAATACCACATCCGACAAAATCGACCAATTTGTCCTCAATCGGTGGATTGGTATTCCCCTGTTTTTAGTGGTGATGTACTTTATGTTCTTCATCGCTATTAATATTGGTGGTATATTTATTGATTTCTTCGATATTTCCGTCGGTACCGTCTTTGTAGAAGCACCGAAAACTTGGTTAGAATCCTTCAATACTCCCGGATGGTTGATTGGATTCATCACCTCTATTGGCGGTGGTATTCAAACAGTAGCTACCTTTATTCCCCAAATCGGCTTACTATTTGTTATTCTTTCAATTTTGGAAGACTCCGGTTACATGGCAAGGGCAGCCTTTGTCATGGATAAATTGATGCGGGTGGTAGGATTACCTGGTAAATCCTTTGTACCCATGCTCGTGGGTTTTGGTTGTAATGTACCTGCCATTATGGCGACTCGCACCTTAGAAAATAGACGCGATCGCTTAATGACGATTATGATGAACCCATTCATGTCCTGTGGAGCGAGGTTGCCTGTATATGCCTTGTTCGCTGCCGCTTTCTTCCCCCGTAACGGGCAAAATCTGGTTTTTGGTCTGTATTTAATCGGTATTGCTGCTGCCATCTTCACCGGGTTAGTGATGAAAAACACCATCATGCAAGGAGAAGCTTCCCCCTTTGTGATGGAATTACCCCCTTACCACATTCCCAAGCCCAAGGGAGTTGTCATCCGTGCTTGGGACAGGTTAAAAGGATTTTTACTCAAAGCTGGTAAGGTAATTGTAGTCATGGTAATGATCTTGAGTTTACTCAACTCCGTGGGTACAGATGGTTCCTTTGGTACACAAGACAGCAAAGAGTCAATTCTATCCGCTACTAGCCAAGCTGTGACCCCAGTATTTTCACCCATGGGAGTGCGTCAAGAAAATTGGCCCGCTACCGTAGGAATTTTTACAGGGGTATTTGCCAAAGAAGCAATGGTTGGTTCCCTTGATTCTCTTTATGGTCAGTTAGCCCAAGCAGAGTCAGGAAAAGAAGAGAAAAAAGAAGCTTTTGATTTTTGGGGTGGTATTTCTTCCGCTTTTGCCAGTATTCCCAAGAATTTCAGCGAACTTGGTAAGCAAGTACTTGACCCCCTGGGTATCAATATTGGTAATGTACAAGACCAAGCAACTGTAGCTGAAGAACAGGAAGTAGCGGTTGGTACCTTTGGACAAATGGCAAAAAGATTTGATGGCGGTGCGGGGGCATTTGCCTATCTATTATTTGTGCTGATGTACTTCCCCTGTGTTGCTGCTACCGGTGCAGTTTACCGGGAAACTAATTTAGGCTGGACTCTGTTGGTTGCCCTGTGGACTACAGGTTTGGGTTATTGGGTAGCTACCATGTTCTATCAAATTGCTACTTTTTCCCAGCATCCAGGCTTCTCCCTAGCTTGGATTATTGGTGGAGCCGTGGTTATGGCAGGAACTATCTTCCTCCTCAAGCTATCTCGCAATTCCCGCGAAACTTCTACCATTCGAGAGAGAGAAGAAAGCAGACAGCTAACACACTAACTCGCCTTGGGAATTTACCATGTAACCAGGAAAAGCATAAAGCATAAAGGATGATTATGTTATCACAACAAACTATCGATCGCCTCAATCAGCAAATTAACTTAGAGATATATTCTTCCCATCTTTACTTGCAAATGAGTTCTTGGTGTGCTTATAAATCCCTCGATGGCTGTGCGACTTTTCTCAGTCAACACGCAGATGAAGAAATGACCCATATGCGTCGCCTCCTCAGCTATCTTCAAGAAACGGGTGCTTTTGCAGTTATTAATGGGATGGAAGCACCACCAACAGATTTTAATTCTTTGACGGAAATGTTTGAGAAAATATACGAGCATGAGCAACTCGTCACTAGTAAAATCAATGACTTAGTACACTTAGCCAATACTGAACCAGACTATGCTACCCTTCAATTCCTCCAATGGTATGTCGCCGAACAACACCAAGAAGAATTTTTGTTCAAAAGCATTCTCGATAAAATTAAACTGATTGGTACAGAAGGGCAAGGTATATTTTTTATTGATCGCGAAATTGCCAATATGGCTGCTAATCGTACTCAAGAAACAACTGCAATGAATTAACAAAATTCAATAGGGACAAGACACTTCCTTGTCCCCACCACAATCCTCCATAAATGTACCAAGGGCTTCACCAAACAGATAATAACACTAACAGTAGCAACCCCTGTGAACACCGCGAGCACCATGGTGTTGCCTTCTTCGTTTTCCTCGACAGAAGTTACTATTTCCTGAAGGTGCTGCACAACGTTGAAAAGCACGGAGATGATTTTCTTGTGATGCTCGCTGTAAGTTAAAAAAAACACCCTGGACATCGGGATAATCTACGGTTAAAGCTAACAAACGTTGATACATTTCCCCGTTCTCAATTTCTGCTTGAACCCCAAGTTGACAAGCTTCTGAAACTGAAGCAGGTGCTTTGACACTATCAGTCCAGTTATCTGCGGGAATGGGAATTTCATATTTGCGAAATAATGATAGCAATGCTCGAATATGTCGTTCTTCTGACTCCAGAATGTTAACAAATGGTCTAATTTTGCCAAATTTGCTAATTACGACCCTATATGTTGCACGAGCTTTGTATTCATCATCGAGGGCTTCCCATAGGGCTTTTTTTAAATTTTCTAGCATCAAATATACCTCCCAAACTGATTTTTGATTGTTCAGGCTTTTAATATGATCTTAAGAGAATTACAGGAATTTATCCTCAATTATCATCGCGTCTCCTTAAGAGAAATGGAACTGCACTTTCGTATGGATGGAGACGCGCTCAGGCAAATGCTCAACAAGTTAATCAAAAAGGGGAGGGTGCGGAAGTTACCAGCTTCCCATAAATGTCATGGCTGTACTTCCTGCAATCCTGATACAAATGAATTTTATGAATGGGTAGAGCAAAACTATCCAGATTCTTTCCACTTGCCCGAAGATACTGCCAGCTCGATACAATAAGTCTTCTTAAGACTTTATTGATCCTAAAGTATATCTTTGCTTAACCTATAAATTAAGAGAGAGTAGGAGTAAATCATAATTATTATGACAGCTATAACCTCAACCAATAATCTTAGCCATCTCTCCCCTGAAGAGCCAACAGCCAAACTTGGCACATTTTTGAGAGAACATCAAGAAATCGAAATGATTCTCCCTGTGGCATTTGGAGTATTTGTGACTAGCCGATTTCAATTACGAGGAGCCAATGCCTTATTAGTTAACCTATTGGTTGCAAGTATAGCTCGTCAAATCTTTATCCACCTCAAACAAGAAAAATTACCTGTAGTCACCGAGAGTAATAACCATAACTCAACTGTGCAAGAGACTAGTGTCTCAGATACTAATCCCCAAGAATATGTCATTGCCCATGCTGTTCCCGGACGAGTTCGCTTGCGAATGCCTCAGCTAGCAATTGATGCTGATTTTGCTTCTCGTTTACAACAAGCTTTAAATGCAGATGAACATGTCAACAGCGTCCGGGTTAATCGCACAGCCGCTTCCATTGCAATTAACTATAACAATCAAGGACTATCTGATTGGGAACTAGGGATGCGTTTGATGGGTATTGTTAATAATATTCAACAAGAACATCAAGTTTCACAAACCCAGTAATATCATGTTCGGTTAAAGACTTATGGTTAAGGCTGCAAGGGGGCAGGCTTCGGCCGTGAGCTCAGTCGAACGGGGGCAGGGTGCAGGGGGAGAAAGAGTTTTAAGATGTTTGCACCATGATCTGAATAATAAGTAATCTCCCGAACTTGATATAAAACAGTTGTTAGTTGTTAGTTGTTAGTAGGACTTACGCAACTGGCATATTTTTTGGTGTAGGGTGCGTGAGATGCGAAAATATTTGAACGTAGCAATAAGACTTACAAAGTCACGCACCAACCACCGATTGTGACAATTGCGTAAGTCCTGGTTAGTTGTTAGTTGTTGGTTGTTAGTTGCTAGCCTTCTAGTCAACAACCCACCGCTAATTGGAGTACCAATATAGCGGGAGTCTCCGGGAGGGAAGACAGATGAATGGGCTTAGACAAATATTAGTAAGGGTTCTGCGTGACTCTTTAGGCCATAATCAGTAAAAATTTTATATGCACAAAAATATTCTCGAACAATGGCAACATTCTCACGATTTTTTGATAAATGAAGCAAAATCTGAGAAAAAAACACAGATAGTGATGATTTTGACTGCAATAACCATGGTAGTCGAAATTATCACTGGTTTTATGTTCGGTTCAATTGCTTTACTAGCTGATGGCTGGCATATGACAACCCATGTAGCAGCTTTCAGTATCACCCTATTTGCCTATCAATATGCTAGAAAAAACGTTAATAATCCTAAATATACTTTTGGCACAGGTAAAGTTAGTATTTTAGGAGGGTTTGCTAGTGCGGTTGCTTTAGCAGTGATTGCCTTGGTTATGGCATTAGAATCTGGGATGCGTTTGTTTGAACCTCGCTTAATTCAGTTCAATCAGGCAATTGGAGTAGCGGTAATTGGTTTAATTGTAAATTTAATCAGTGCTTGGCTATTACAAGAACATCACGACCATCATAATCATACCCATGAACACAATCATCCCCATGAACACAATCATCAAGACCATAATCTTCAAGCTGCCTATGTTCACGTTTTAGCGGATGCTTTAACCTCTATCTTGGCAATTATTGCCCTTTGTAGTGGAAAGTTTTTTGGGCTGATTTGGATGGATGCAGTTATGGGGATTGTGGGAGCGGCAGTAATTACTAAATGGGCTTACGATCTGATCCATGAAACTGGAGGTATATTGCTTGATGGGGCAACTAATAAGCAGACTCAACTCGCCATAGTGAAAGCTATTGAAGAAGATGCTGATAACCGTGTGACTGATTTACACCTTTGGCATTTGAATCAAGACTATTTGGCAGCGATGATTTCTCTGGTAACTCATTACCCTCAACCACCGGAATATTACAAAAATCTAATTAAACATATTCCATCTCTTGTTCATGTTTTGATAGAAGTAAATCCTTGTGAAGGAAAGCCTTGTTTACCAGTCCCATCTATAGAGTCGTCCTCATTAACTCTTCATTAAGTATTAATTGTTATAGCAGTAAGCATCTAAATTAGGACATCATGTTTTGTTCGAGGGGTAAGGGGGAAGGCTTCGCCGCTAGAGTCAGCCGAACGGTTAAAGGTGAAAATGAAAGATGTCCTAACCAAGTCTCGTAGTGCGATACAAAGGAGTATAAGTATTTGGCAAATTCCTTATCCATAGTTGACACACAAAAAATCAATGTTTATCACTCCCTACCTTGTTTAGCTCATCATATTCCAGGTAGGGCTAGATTCCGCATCCATCGTTTAAAAGATGACTCGAATTACGCAGCCAATCTCACGCAGTTTTTACTTGCTCAACCCAGTATCAACTCTGTGAGAGTCAATCGTGTTGCAGGTTCCATCGCCATCGATTATCGCTACACAGGAGATTCACTGACAGAAATTGTCTCTAATTTGACAGAATTAATTCAACAGGCAGCAACAAATAAATCAGTTCCCAGCCCACAAACCCAGACTCCGACCCCAGAAACCGGAAATTGGTCGAGTTTAACATTACCAGTTTTCACCACTATATTTAGTTGGTTGAGTAATCTGAGTGGATTGGTTTGGTTGCGCCCCATTGCTATTGGGGGTTTAGCAATCGTCACCTTACCCATAGTCAAAAGAGCCAGTCAAAGTCTGTGGAGCGATCGCAAAATTAATATTGATTGCTTGGATTTACTGGCCGTGGGTTTGAGTTATGGGCAAGGAAAATTAGTTACCCCTGCCCTAGTAATTACCCTACACGAACTAGGGGATGTAATACGCGATCGCACAGCTCGTTCTACGGAAACTCAAACAGCAGATCTCCTCGATGCCATTGGACATTTCGCTTGGGTGATCACGGAAGGAAAACCCGTACAAATTAAAAGCGATGAAGTAAAACCAGGGGAAACCGTAATTGTCTATCCTGGGGAGCAAATTCCCGTAGATGGAAAAGTGATTAAAGGTGAAGCTACGGTTGATCAACAGCAGCTGACAGGGGAATCAATGCCCATTGTTGCCACAGTGGGAACCTTGGTTTATGCTTCCACCCTAGTGCGTTCTGGACAAGTTTATATTTGTGCCGACAGGGTAGGAAAAAATACCCGTGCTGCTGCCAGTCTTGAATTACTGCAAAACGCGCCAGTACATGATACCCGCATGGCAAATTATGCAGCACAGTTAGCAGATAAGTTAATTTTACCTTCCTTAACTTTAGCTAGTATTGTCTTAGCCATTACCAAAGAAGCCGCTAGAGCCGCTTCCATCCTAACTTTGGATTTTGTCACAGGCATCCGCGTTTCCATGCCCACAGCATTTTTAGGAGCATTAAATCACAACACCCGCCACGGTATTTTAGTCCGCAGTGGCAGAACCATCGAACAATTAGCACAAGTCGATACAGTTGTCTTTGATAAAACAGGAACCTTAACCCAAGGACAATTAACTGTAGTCGGCATTCAAACTATACCGAGCAGAATGTCAGCTGAACAAGTGTTAAGTGTTGTTGCTGCTGCGGAAGAAAGGATTGCTCACCCTGTAGCAGAGGCAATTAGCAATTATGCTCAAAGCCAGAACCTAGATATTCCCCGTCGCCAAAAATGGAACTATGAAGTGGGTTTAGGTATTCGCGCCATCGTCGAATCGCAAGAGGTTTTAGTCGGTAGCGATCGCTTTTTAATTCAAGAAGGAATTAGTTTAGAATGTTTAGAAAATAGAACCTTCCCGTTGCGTCATAGCTGCAATTTAGACAACAAATCCATCTCTTCGGAATGGTTATCCTCAATTTATGTCGCTTGTGGTGGAGAATTACAAGGTGTAATTCAATATGCCGATCCCCTACGTATGGAAAGTCCCGCTTTAATTCAATCTCTCCAAGCCTCAGGCAGAGAAATTCATTTATTAACGGGGGATAATCAGCATAGAGCTAAAATAGTGGCAGAGGAATTAAATATTCCCCTCCATCAAGTCCATGCCCAAGCCTTCCCCGAGCAGAAAGCAGCTATAGTCAGGGACTTGAAATTAGCTGGTAAAACTGTTGCCTTTGTTGGTGATGGCTTAAATGATTCGGTTGCCTTAGCCTATGCAGATGTTTCAGTATCCTTTGCCAATGGCTCGGATATTGCCAGGGAAATAGCTGATGTGGTGCTAATGAATAACGATTTAACCAGCTTGATGGAAGCTCTGAATATTTCCCAGGAAACCAAGAAATTAATCGAGCAAAATACCCTGCTGGTGGTTGTTCCCAATTTAATGGCTTTGGGTTTAGCATCGACAATCGGATTAAATCCCCTCATGGCGACGGTAGTCCATAACGGTTCCGCAATCGCTGCTGGGCTTAATAGTTTACGTCCTCTGGTAAAACATCAGCTGGAAGAACAAAATTACTGGCTTTCCAGTAACCATAAGTAAAAATCAATCCATTTTTGGAGAAACTGATAATATGTCACAAATGCAACCTGTCAAAGATTCCATCGTCAACCAAGTTAAAAATGCTTACAGAAATCACCCCATGCAAACTCTAGCAGTTGGGGTGGGAGTAGCAATTTTAGCTCCCGTAGTATTCCCTCTGGTTAAACCTTTAGCCAAAGCAGCGATTAAAGGTGGTGTTAGTCTCTATGAAAAAACCAAAGGAGCGATCGCTGAAACTGGAGAAGTAATCGGTGATATTGTTGCCGAAGCTAAAGCCGAAGCAATAGCCGAAGAAGCGAAAAAAGTCAGTGTCGCAGCAGGTTTAATGGCTACATCTAATACTGTTAAGGATACTCAAGATAATTAATGAGTTGACAGTTGTTAGTTGTTAGTTGACAGTTGGTAGCTAGTTATTTTATAAGAAACACGCGGTATGCGTAAAACCCAGTGTATGCACGACCTGGGATATAAGCGACACGAGTGACTTTAGTCACCGTATTAATTTAACTTTATCTTTCTTAACTTTCGTTAGGATGAAAGTTAAGAATGTTGTATAATATTGTAGGAGGTGAGCAGTCCGTTGGGCGGGTTCCCCGACTTGAAGGAACTGCGAACCCGGGGGGTGATGAGAATGGCATTTACGCTCACGTATGAATTTAAACTAAGGCCTACTGCCCAACAAAAAGAAATATTTGAAGAGTGGTTAGAGACAAACCGCAAAGTCTATAACTATGCTTTAGGTGAACGCAAGGATTGGTTTAAATCCCGTGCATGTGATGTAGATTCATGCTCTATCAAGAGTCAGTACATAATTCCTGCTGATGCTCAACGACCTACATATAATAGTCAAGCCAAATCATTAACTGAGGCTAAAAAACAATATCCATATATCAAGCGGGTTCAATCCCAAGTATTGCAACAAACGTTAAAACGGGTTGAAACTGCTTTTACTTCGATGTGGGAGCGTAACTTTGGATTTCCCAGGTTTAAAAAGCGTGGAAGAATGCGGAGTTTTGTTTTTCCTCAGTTCAAAAACAACCCTGTTGTGGGCAACAAGATTAAATTGCCTGTAATTGGTGTGGTTGGATTTAGAAAATCTCGACCAATACCAGAAGATGCAAAAGTTAAGCAAGTAAGAATTGTTAAACGTGTTTCTGGTTGGTATGCAATGATAACGTTGCAGTGGGATGTAAATGTACCTCAACCGACACCACATGGTAAAGCTTTAGGGGTGGATGTTGGCTTAATCTCAATGGTTGCAACTTCTAACGGTCTTTTAATCAAGCGCCCAAGGTTTTTTATTAATGCTGAACGCAAGCTGAGATTGCTGCAACAGCGTGTTAGTAGAAAGCGTAAAGGCTCGAACAATTGGTTAAAAGCACTCCAGAAGGTTGCAAAACTTCATGAGTACGTGGCTAATTGTCGCAAGGACTGGCATAGAAAACTTTCCCATCAGCTATGTGATGGCGTAGGTATGGTATTTGCAGAAGATTTAAATTTAGTTGGATTATCCCGTGGGATGTTAGGTAAACATTGCCTTGACGCGGGATTTGGTCAATTTTTTAACATCCTTGAGCAAATTTGTTTTAAGCGTGGTGTCTATTTTCAGAAAGTGGATGCGCGAAAAACAAGCCAAATATGCCCCAATTGCCAACACGAAACGGGTAAGAAGACATTAGCCGAACGTGTTCACAAGTGCGACAATTGCGGCTATACAACCGATAGAGACATAGCCGCGTCTCAAGTAGTTTTGATTAGAGGAATTGCAGCCGTAGGACATACGGTCAAGATGCTTTCTGAGGGCAAAACCGTTGGGTTCCCTATGATGAAAGAATCTCAGTGTCTTTAGACCTGAGAGTGTCAACTCCCCTGTTTCTTCTCTCTTCATGACTTTTGAGTACCACAGAGCGGTTGGCTAGCGATCGCTGCTTGTTGCCACATCTGAATTAGCCCAATTGTTGAAGGGTTAACTGGCAACGAGCTACTTTCTCGATTGAGAGATAAACTATTCTTAATCGCTGCCTTCAGAAAAGGTTTGCCTAATTTCGTCACCACAGGGACAAGAACAGAAGTAACTGCGATCGCGCTTAATCCTGCTAAGGCAACAGGATTACTCCCATGACCATCTTCGATAATTTCTTTCAAATGAAGTGAAAGTACAGATCTATCCCAATGAATCAATGACATAATTTTCTTCCTCAAGAGCGATCAAGATTAATACTTAGAGCAGCATGAAAATAAAATGAGGGTTAAGTTATTTTTGTCCATTAAGAAAAAATTAACAGTAACTTTCCTGACTATTTAGGAAATATTGGCTTTAGCTTATGGGAATAAATTTTATTTAAGCCATAGAGTAATCTTAGTCACACTTACTAATCCAACTTACATTTTATCCCAAATAAGCTGATTTTGGGACTGTTCGAGCAAACATTAATTAGTTGAATCCCGTTATGATTTTTAAAATTGGTGAAAATAAATCTCAACTAATTTGGGTTCAACTCTTATAGAAATACGGGTAGTGATGCATAGTAATGATTTATTGTCTTAGGGAGGCATTGATGTATTACTGTTGACATTTTATTTTGCACTTGGGCTGTCAGCACCCCAGCCAGGGATTTAAATCCCTGGCTAATAACTAAAGTCCTCTTAAGAGGACTAATATCATGTCCGGGGGCATACACATAGTATGTCATTGCGAGTGGAACGAAGTGAAACGACGCAATCACAGGGTCTTTGGGATTGCTTTCCTTCGGTCGTAATGACGGTTATTTAAACGGACATGATATAATACCAATTTTGTATGAGGTTGCACTATATTTCAGTCAAGCAATACTGTCCTAATCAAGATGGCTACGGCTATAAATCCCAACTCTTATAGCCGAAGTCGTCTAAAGACGACTAGACAGGCATTCTAGTCTACTTAAGTAGACGCATGTTTATTAGCCTGGAAATTTATTTCAAGGTGGGAATGTGGGCTAAACGAGATTGCTGCAAGTTATTAGTTTCATTGGACTTAAGCTGTTAGCCTGTGAACTTAAGTTCACAGGTGGGATATGGGCAAGATATGAGTCTCGGCATTGCTGAATCATAGGATGATTTCACCCAATTATTAACGATTTTTCAATGGTTTCAAACAGTAATTTATCCCGCATTTATGCAACGCCTTTGTCTCGACTAGTTTTTACCTCAATCTGCTTCACATTAACTCAGGTTTAATATTATTTTTTTAGCAAATGATATGTTCTCTGGGGGAAATGGGTACTATAGGCTTACTCTCGCAGTACCTAAGAAGTATCTATAGTTATCTAGAGAATAAAAGCCAAAACATTTTGTACAATTTCCAGGTAAATCTATCCTATGGCAACATTATTATTTCTAAGCTATAAATTTAATCATTCATATTCAATCATTTATACAGGTGATTTTTGAATAGTTAAGTTTACTAAGTTGGTTAAATTTTTAGCCATTTAATTAATTTGTTTACCGAAGTTAATTAGCCTGTATATAAGCATAATTATAACTATATCAGGTTAAATTAAACATACGAACAAAGTTAAAAATTAGATCCCCGATTTTTTAGAAAAGTCAAGGATCTGGGCCTCTCCAGGTTAAATTAAACATACACAAATATTTGATTAATTCACAAGTATAAGTTATCTAGGCAACAGGAAATTACCCATGTCTAAGAATCGCCAGTTTATTAAACAAGTTAAAAAAATATACCAAAATATTAGCCAATATCCCGACAACATTAAAGAACGAAGAAACTGGTTATTAAAAACTTTTTTAGTTGCAAATAAACGGGAAGAATGGGTTAATTCTGGCTTTGTTTTGCCGACAATATCATTTGTATCTTTAGTATTGGTATTGTTAACCACAGCGATTTTATTTAGGTCTTTAGAACGTTCTAAAAATGCTAGTAATGTTCGGGTTAATGAAGCTGTACTTAACGCTGCGACACCAGCCATTGACAGAGCAAAAGCAAAATTAAATAAATTATTTTCAGATGCAAGATTACCAAGGGCGACACCTACCGATATAGCATTGGCAAATCATTTTAATACGTATATTAATGAATATTCATTTGGTGATGAAAAACAACTGAAATTAACTCACTCTGGTGAGGATGATTTACGTTCTGCGTGGATGTACCCAGTAGACACTGACAATAATGGAAAGTATGATACCTATACATTGTACGGAATTTACTTTAAGAATCCTCCAGTAACTAATGGTGCATATACCCGTTCTCGCAACCCCCTAGAAGCAAGAACCATACCCATGATGGGTGGTAATATTGGCGGCAGTTGTGAAAATGCAATTGGTACAAGTGCGACTCTCGTAGGTGACTCTGGCTGGTTTAAGGTTGGCAGTAAGCTGAAGAAAAGCTTCTTTACTTATACTACGAATGTTCCCATTACTAATCCACCTAATAGTAATTATGAAGCATATCAAGGTAATCAAGGCTTCTCAGCATTAGAGTATCAACAAGAACGGGTACAACTTCCCCTGGTAAATAATGCTGTTGTTTATGAAGATGATTTAGCAATCAGCCCTGGTGCTACTTTCAACCTCAATGGACGAATTATTACCAATAGTAATTTTCTTACTGGTAGTGCTTGGAGTACTGTCAGCCTTTATCAAATTAGCAGTCCATCTTCCTGTTTCTATGAAGCTGATAATGGCAAAATTATTGTGGGTGGAAATGTAGTTAAAGGTGAGTTTATTGGTAACTTATCAAATGCAACCCGTGTGCATTTATTTCAAAATGGGGCAACACCTCTTAGAGGTAACTCATATGAAATCAACAATGATGTATCCGTTACCCAGAATTCAACAGTTGTCGCATATAACGGTTTAGCTTATGCCAAGCGAATTAATCTCTTAGTTGATGCTCAAATGGCTAAGGCAATAACTGGGGATCCAACAGAAGTAAAACAAGGTATTACTGACAAGCAAACGAAACAAGGTTTAGCGTCACCGTCAACCTATACCCAAACCTCTTCAATTCGCCGCACACAATTAGAATATTACTTTAAGCGACGCACCAGACGTGTACCTTATGCAGAGGTTGCTTTCGCTGATACTGAGACAGATAGTGTAGGAACCTACACAACTGGTAATGTCCTAGGGACAACTACTGGTGATACCCTACGTCCTCCTAATGAGTGGATTTATCCTTTTGACCCTAATAATGGTACAACTGCTACTGGTTATGCAGAACTAACTTTAAAAGAAAATGGTGCTAATAAGTTGCGACCTAGTGCAACCGAACCGGACCGTCTGGTAACAGATAACCAAGGTAATGAACAATATGTAGGCGATCGCATTGCACTTGGAAATAACCTACCTGAATTGTGGTGGAATGGTACTAGATTTGTTGGTTCGGCGGAGGAAGACACCCAAGACATTACAGGACGTTTTTGGGATGACCCCGATAATACTAATGCTGATAATATCCGAACCCGCCGTACCCAGGTGCAACAGTTACCTGATTTGGGTGAAATAGGAAGGAATGGTGAGTGGGAACTAGCAGCTGCAGAAAAGCCTGATACTCCACAGGATGCTGTAGGTGGTTTACGGGTAGTGACTGGTGCTGGAATTTACTTACCAGACTCTGCCACCCATTCAACTGCTGATTTTTCTCCTTATACTACCACTGAAGTTTGGTCTGATTTACAGCCAGCAAAATATGATTCAGTTCCTGCTGATGTCCAGCCTTTTAAAGAATATTACGGTTTGGATATTACCTATAAAGTACCCCAACCTTCTACAGGTACTGCAGCTACTGAAGATCCATACTTAAAAATGCGGGCTACGGCAGTTTATCACTACGAAAGTGCTAGTTATAGCCAGACAGACCCCACGCCCATAGCTTGTGTCAGTAGCTATTATGACCCCACTAACAGTACTACAGCTAAGAATTTAACAGCACTCCCAGCTTGGAGTTCAGATGCTAACAGTTCAAATGCTAATGGAAAATCCAATAACGGTATAGCTTACCCTGCTCCTTCGGCAACTGTGAGTACTTATCGGGCATTACTAGATTACCAAGCAACACTAACATACAATGGACGACTGGTAAATGAACCACTGAAAGAGGCTTTGGATAAATCGGATGCAGGCGAAACTCTTCTGCTTGCAGACCATTCTGCCATTGATTCTGCCCTTTGCGCAATTGACATTATGGCTGGTGCAACTCCTAATAATTCCGTTGTGCCTCACGGTGCGATTTACGAAACTGCCTTTTTAGATCCAAGACAGGTTAAAGCCATAGATGTGACTAAATTCAGTGGCGATTATGACCTCCCGAAAAAAGATAGAGAACCCCTGGAGATTCGTTCCACCGTATTAGACCTACAAATTTTACGAACAACAACAATTGGAACGCCAACCCTAGCAGTTAACCAAGAATATCTACTACCAAATAGCGGTATTATCTATGCTACCCGTGATGATGCACTGGCAGATCAAAGTGCAGGAACCACAGAGGCAGCCAAGCTCGAAAGCCCTGTAGATTATAAGCTTGATCCGGATCGTCGTCCCAATGCCATTATGCTGATTAACGGCGAAAAATTATGGCGGGTAGAAAGTTATCGAGATGTGGAGAAAGGGCTGATTTTAGCTTCCAACTTACCTGTATATATCAAGGGCAACTTTAATTTACATCAGAGTACTACTGGCGGAGTAACTAGCGCAGTAGAGGAATTTGACGCGACAGTTGCAGATGATTGGGGTAATTTCTATGATCGCTCTACACTAAATACCCAATTTGCTTGTCGTGCAGGGGATCCGAGACTAGGCACCAGCTGTAACGTTGGTGATGAATGGCGATCTGCGGCTGTGTTAGGGGATGCTGTTACCTTACTTTCTGATAACTTTAGATTTGGCTTCCGTAATGAGGGAGATTATGACTATAAACTCGATCCATCAACCCTTCCAGCAGGGTTAGAAACTTATTTCTCTGAGTTTAATAGCTTTGTACCTACATTTGCATGGTATGACGACGACAGTTTCCCCAAAGACTTAGACACCACTACTGATGGTTTTCAAGGCAGTTCCTATCTCAACAACTTTGTCACACCAATCATGAGATGGCAGCAAGCTAGGGACTATGCATATGAAATTTGTCCCCAAACAAATGTCTCTTTATGTAGCGATCCTAAAATGTGGATCATGACCAACACCAACACAGACCCAGCAACCTATGCAGGTCAAGGTCAGAGTTCATGGAATAACGGAGGACGAAATATTGAAGGAACGAACGCAAACGCCATCAAAACAGGAACAGTGGGTACTCCACCTAGTACCAATTGGGACAATCCTAATTATCCCAGGAGAATTGCTTTTAAACGGGATATGACTACTGGTGATCTAGTTAGCCCCCTACAAGTTTATGGAGTAACGAGTGGCAATCCAAAAAGAATAGAGGCATTTCCATTTCCATTACAAACAGGTAATATGCCGCAGTTAGCAACAGATGCTAGTAATGACCCTATTTTCATACCTTGGATGGAAGTTAATACTAGTACTGGAAACTGGGAAAAACCTATCTTACAAATTGATAGACCCTTGGATGTTCCTCCCGTTTTAGATGGAACCGTTCAAAAAATTACCAAAGATAACGCAGGAGGCAAACACAAGTATTGGTTACAGGTAGCAAACGACCACACCGTCGATGATAGTAGCGGACTTACGTGGGATCCTTCCATCGTTAATTTAATAATAGCTGCTGGAGATACCCCCGCCCATCCTGGAGAGGATAATGGTGGTTTACAAAACTTTGTCCGGTTTATCGAAAATTGGGAAGTCACTTCCACACCAATACAAACAAAAATTACCGGCTCGTTTATGCAAATTGGTCGTAGTAAATACGCTACTGCACCTTATGAAGTTAGTCCCACCAGTAACTTCTATCCCATAGATACTGCTCGTGGTAAAGCACCTTACTTTAAGCCTCCAGGAAGATTATGGGGGTATGATGTTGCATTGCTTTCCCAATCACCAGATTACTTTGCCCAAAAGTTGGTGAGAATACCGGATGATGAACCGGATGAGTATTTCCGGGAAGTTGGGCGTGATGACACTTGGGTAGAAACCTTGTTGTGCGCTAAAAATTTCGATGGCGATGACAATGCCGGTAATGATACTTTTGCAATTAATAATGAGAAGCAACGCCCTGATAGCTGTCAAGATCCCTAGGAAATCAGGTGGGCATGCCTGTTTAGATCCCCGACTTCTTAAAGAAGTCGGGGATCTGCAACCCATCACATTGCCCATGCTACAAGCTACTGTAATAGTCAAAAACCAGAATCATGAATTTCAAACCGTATAAAATATTATCCAAATCTGGAGAATCAGGATTTACAATTATTGAATCCTTGATTGCCATGGTGGTTGTTTCTGTTTTGATGGTGGCAGTTGCTCCGGTAGTTGTTTTCTCTGCCGCAACTCGCGTACAATCCAAAAGGGTTGAATTAGCCACCCAAGCCGCGAAAACATATATAGAAGGTGTAAGAGCAGGGGCTATTGGTGCTCCTGCAACTGGTAGTGGTGTGCCCACAGTAGGAAGTTTAACCTGTAATGCTAATGCATACTGTACTGTTCCTGCGACTCCTGCCGACAATTTATACTGCATAGATGGAGATGGTGGTGGTTGCACCTTGGATAGTAATAAAGACTTTATTGTTCAGGCATTTCGTAGTAATCCTGATGCCACTGCTGGTGCCGCTGCTGGTTATTTTTTAGAAGTGCGAGTTTATCGAGCTGATGGCTTTCAAAATGACGGAGCTTTAACACAAGCATCCAAGCAATCCACTATAAGTGGGGGGTTAGGGGGTAGGAAGGCTCCTTTGGTGAAAATAAATACGGAAATCACCAGCGAAAGTAATTCGTTTAATGATTTATGCAATCGATTGAAAGATGTAAGCAATGCATCTTCTAATAGCAGTTGTACTTAAATTAGTATTTAGTTCCCATCTTGTCAACTAATTTACATATTAATTGAGTATAAAAAAATTAGATCCCTCACATTAGATCCCTCATAACTTGCACCATTCAAGAGCTAGCCCAGATGTCCGCCTAGGATTAAAATCCCAGGCTCAAATACCAAGTCTGATAAATCAGACTGGGTAAGGTTTGCAGTGCGTTTTAACGTACTTGGTTTATTAGCTTTGAAATTTATTTCAAGGTGGGGATGTGGGCAATCACGAGATTGCTGCAAGTTATCAGATCCCCGACTTCTGGAAGAAGTCAGGGATCTCAGAGGAATAAATCTCACAATTCTAAATAAGTGTATAAATTGTTTTTTATCAAGAATAAATAAAATGAGTCCCATTCAATTTTTACTCAGTAAATATATCAAGAAACCCAACAAGAAACCCAAAGATATTCGTGATGCTGGTTTTACTATGACAGAGTTACTAGTAGCTAGCGTTATGGCGGTGCTAGTTATTACACCAATACTCGGATTTATGGTCAATCTGTTAAACACAGATTATCAAGAACAAGCCAAAGCAAATTCGGAACAGGAAATTCAATCAGCAATCGATTATATTGCCCGGGATCTAAAGCAGGCAATTTATATGTATGATGCAGCTGGGATAGATGCAATCAAAGACGAACTACCTAGTCCGAATGCGACAGATAGGGTGCCCATACTTGTGTTTTGGAAGCGTGAGTTTCTTGAGGATGCACTCACTGCCGCTGACAATAATGAAGATGATACTTTTGTCTACTCATTGGTTGCCTACTATTTGATTAAAGACAACAATGCAACATGGTCTAATGCTGCTCGCATTGCTAGATGGCAAATACGGGATGGGGTAATAGCTGACTCTGGCGGTGTTAACTGTACGGGGTATGATGACACATATGTTAGTGGTTACTGCCCTAGTCCTGGTTATGCTCCATTTAGCTTGGACGGGGTTGGGACTATAGAACAGAAGATGAATAATTGGACAAAATTAGCAGACGTTAATTATACCAATACTCCTGACGTTCTAACAGACTACATTGACCAAACTACAACTACTAATGGAGCACCTGCTGAAGAAAATTGCGTGGATGGAAC
This sequence comes from Calothrix sp. MO_167.B42, assembly GCA_030065255.1. Classification (GTDB taxonomy): domain Bacteria; phylum Cyanobacteriota; class Cyanobacteriia; order Cyanobacteriales; family Nostocaceae; genus Calothrix_A. The sequence goes on from JASJCX010000002.1 coordinate 25,765, forward strand.
AAAAGTTACACCTGCAAGTTTCACTGGTAGAAATACCACTGAAATGACCAGCTTTTATGCTTGCATTAATCGTGTTACTAACAGTGCCCAAGTCTTTTTACGTGGCAATGCCTTGGCTCGTGTGGAAAATAGTAATATCAATTATAGTAGTGACAAAAACAATTACTTCCCTGCTGTAAGTGTACGAGTAAAAGGGCGTGGCTCTTTATTTACGGAATAAGTACTATATTATTTTCATATTAGTTGAATTATCCTGAATAGGTTAATTTGTCAGCTGTGATAATCAATTTTTTTAGATTTTACGAAATCATATTTTAGACAAAAAGTGTGAAATATAGTCTAAATAAGTATGAATTCAATTGATGACAAAAAATAACTTTAAATTCTAGTTTTCAATCATAACTTAACCAGATTAATAAAAAAATAATATGAATTACCATATTTGGAAGCTAGTATCTCAAACCAGTAAACGAGATGATAGTCAACTTCTTTCATCTAACCCAAAAAACAGTGGTTTTACCTTGCTAGAAGCCCTGGTAGCAATATTCATGATCGGTATTTTATCAGCAATTGCAGCTCCGAGTTGGCTGGGTTTTATGAATAGACAGCGTTTAAACAAGGCCAATGAGATTGTTTTAGCCGCCATACAGGAAGCACAGCGAGAAGCGAAAAAAGAGAAACGTGACTACAGTGTCAGTGTGAGAACTAATAGCGGTGTCCCAGAAATTGCTGTTCATCCTGGTTCTACACCAACTAACTGGCAAAATTTAACTGAAAAGTTGGACATCCAGTCAGGGGAAATTATAGTGGGTACAAATCTTACTAATACAAATACTGCTTCTACTAGTACTATTTCCGATAATTTAACTACTGCACAAACAATTACTTTTGATCATATGGGTACTTTACCCAATGCAAATTTTGGTACACCTCCATCAGGTTCAACAAAAACACCTGGTTTAAGAATCGCAGTAACTGCAACGTCTGGGAACTTTAGGCGATGTGTGATTGTAGAGACTTTACTTGGCGGTACCAGAACTGCTAAAGATGCTGAATGTAATACCGTTCCTTTATGAAGATGCGCCAAATTTTCAACCTTGTCTTTAAGCTCAGTTTGGTTACTGAAGAAATGAAGGGCAGCCTCATACAGAATTAGTATAATTAATTGTTTTTGATTCAATTATTCTACCGTAGCTAGGGTTGGAAAAAAATCCAGGTATTCGTGGGTAAATTCTGGAGTTAGCAACTCCAACATGAGTTTATTTTCGATCCAAAATTCCACTACATGGAACCCTCCGCGATCGCAAATTTTCACTAACCAACCCTCTTTCATACCAATTTCCTCAAGCTCTTCTATATTAGAATCAACGGAAATTGCAGCGTGAAAGGGGAAAAATTTGCTTGTTTGATGATTATTCTGAAACTTTACCGCTCGTAAAAATCTGGGCATATCTACCAATATGTAGACATAACTAGACAGTTACGTTAGTAATCTGATTCCAAAGATTTAAGACTACAGGGATAAACGGCAATCCCTCTATTCCCTCAAAAGCATTGGGAATTACTTTTCTGGCAATATTTATACTGCCATTGGTATCAGCATTGATTAGTTTACCACTGGCTGTTTTATACAAACCTCTTTTAGTACGTTTACCACTAAAACTATGTTGTTTACTATTAGGACTGTATTCAGGTAATTTATCACCATCTAAAGCACTAGCTTTGCTGGTATAACTTTCTTCAGTTATGATTATTTTAATCCCGACTAATTGTGCTTTATATGTCAGCAAACTAATTAGTTTGGTATGTGGTATTTGGGTAAATTGCTGATTGTTTTGTTTGCCTATATTAATATTTTGTTTCCAACTTTGATTTTTACCAATAACCAGAGTATAAATATCATTTTTACAGCACCAATCAACCACTCTACGGCTTGCTGTATGTAAGTAATTATTAACCCTATTGTCACGTTTGTAATTCAGTTGTTTTATCTGTCTCCAAGCCTGTATAGATTGCGCTTTAGCTAGTTGTTTATTGAAAAATTGATTGATACTTTTTAACGGTCTACCATTAACCAACAAAGGTTTTACACCTGGTCGATTTGAAGTTACAGCCATTAAATTATTTAACCCTAAATCAATCCCAGCAATATAAATACACTCAAACGGCTCTATATCCTCCACACTGTAGACAACTTCAATTACATAACAATTGAGTTTGGGAACTATCCGAACCTGGTTAATATTTTTTGCTTGAGTGGGGAATTCTATATTACATTGAGAAAGTTTTATTCTCCTATTGTTTAAAGCAGTTTTTGATATAGCATCTGATGGGTAGATCACAATATTTCTACCATGTTCTTTGTGTTTGTATTTAGGGATTCTCGGTTTGCCTAAATATTTATCAGGATGTTTTGACCAGTCTTTTAATGCTGCTTTCCATCCTTTCCAAGTTGACGATATTCTTCTGACAATCTGTTTACTTACTTTGCTGGGCAAGTACCTATAAGCTTCTAAATTTTTTGTCTGATGATAAATATCTATGGAATTGTAATATTTACCTGTTTCAAAAAAGTAATGACGCTGTAAATAGGTTGCTGCATTGTAAAGATGTTTGGATTGCAATGCTAGGTAGTCACACTCTTTCCAAAATTTATGTTGTCTATTGATGATGTGTTTTTCTACTAATTGCATTGTATCACCTTCGGTGACGCTACGCGAACGACCGCCAATGTATTACACTCACACAGTACATGAGTTGTTTGCCAGATTGCAATTATGCCAATCAAAAATATTTATCACTCATACAAACGTAGATTTACCATGACTCGTACACAAAATTCTATACAATACAGTGGCTAGAACAGCAGTTTTAACAATAGAAAATTACCTGAAATAGCAAGAAGGCTTACACCTAACTTATGCCCATGCAGAAGCTTGGGGTTTAGCAAAAATCATCCTTCCCGCAGAAGTTTGCAAAGCACTGGTAACTATCACTCGTAATTCACCACCCACATAGCCGCTACCTTCCTCCACCACTACCATGGTGCCATCATCCAGGTAACCCACACCTTGGCTTGGTTCTTTTCCTTCTTTAATAATTTTTAAATCGATGTTGTCTCCTGGCAAATAACTCGGACGTACAGCATTGACTAAATCATTTACATTTAAAACCGGAACTTTCTGCACGCTAGCAACCTGGGATAAATTGTAATCGTTGGTGAGTAGTGTGGCGTTAATTTCCTGAGCAAATTTTACCAATTTAGCATCGACTGTGGGTATATCCTCGTAATCAACAGAGTTAATCAAAATGCGATCGCTATAGTTTTCTTGAATGCGGTTGAGAATTTCCAATCCCCGTCTACCCCGCACTCGTTTTTGATCTCTGCTAGCATCTGCTACTTGTTGCAACTCTTGTAAAATAAATTGCGGCAAAATTATCTGTCCTTCCAAGAAACCAGTTTCTAAAAGGGTTTCAATGCGGCCATCAATAATGCAACTGGTATCTAAAACTTTAGTATTAGCTGGCTTTAAAGTCCCTTCCACAACCATGGTTTCCATAGTGTTGGGATTAATTAATCGCAGTAATCCCCGTCCGTGGCTATCTGCCAAATTCATGCCAGTATAAGCTAGAACTATGCTACCCACAACTGCAACCAATGGCTTAATAAAGCCGAAATCCTCTGGAATCGGTAGCAAAAATAGTGGTGCTAGCATTAAATTAGAAATCAATAATCCGATGACTAAACCAATGGCACGGGTAAAAATTGTTTCTGGGCTCATTTCCCGGACTTGTATTTCCAAACGACGATATCCCGTTTGAAATCTGAGTCCCACTGCACCACCAAGAATGGCAGCAAAGGCAGCCACAACTAAGCGTAATGCGTCTAAATTTGTCACCCTTTCTAAGGTACCATTTGGTAGCAGATCCGTACTGTAGAATCCTAACCCCGCAGCTGCTAGGACGAATGAGAAAATAATAATAGCGTCAAGCATGATGGTGTTGTTTTCCTACAACTGTGTTTTTGAGTTTAAATAAATGATTTTTATTTAATTATTAATACATACTTAAAGACATTTATAATCATATTATGAGATGGGGTTCACAACATTTGCAATCATTATAACCAAAGTGTTTTATGGTTTACACCTCCGAGTTGTGGTGTGGTCAAATAGAAACAAATCATTAAGTAATATCATGATTTTTATAGATATTAAAAGCACCAATAGTAATTTAATGTTTGTAACAAAATGGAACAAAATTTAGTGTTTACATCCGGAGTAGATGCTGCTTACATACATATTCCATTTTGCCGCAGACGCTGTTATTACTGTGATTTTCCTATATTTGTAATTGGCGATCGCCTCCGGGGTGAAACATCAGGAACCATGCACCAATACTTAGAAAGTTTATGTCAAGAAATTACTAATGCACCTATTAATGGTGAATGTTTAAACACAATTTTTTTTGGTGGTGGCACTCCTTCATTATTGTCAGTAGATCAATTACAGCAGATATTGGCAACTTTGGATCGACGATTTGGGATTTGTCCTGGAGCAGAAATTTCCATGGAAATAGATCCAGGAACTTTCGATTTAGAACATCTGTTTGGCTATCGCCGTGCAGGGATAAATCGCATTAGTTTGGGAGTACAAGCATTTCAACCGGAATTATTGCAAGCTTGCGGACGCTCCCACAACCTTGCTGATATTTTTACAGCTGTGGAGATGATTCGCCAGGTAGGGGTTCCCGAATTTAGCATTGATTTAATTTCTGGTTTACCTCATCAAACTTTGGAGATATGGCAAAATTCCTTGGAGCAGGCTGTAGCCATAGCACCCACCCATATATCAATATATGATTTAACTATAGAACCTGGAACTGCCTTTGGTCGTTATTATCAACCAGGGGATCGACCTTTACCCAACGATGAAACTACTGTAAGTATGTATCGCATGGCACAGCATATTTTGACTGGTGCTGGTTATGAACACTATGAAATTTCTAATTATGCCCGTTTGGGGCATCAGTGTCGCCATAATCGAGTTTACTGGCAAAATCGCCCTTATTACGGGTTTGGCATGGGTGCAGCCAGTTATGTGGGAGGTAAGCGGTTTACCCGTCCCCGTAAGACTCAAGAGTATTATCAATGGGTAAAAGATGGGTGTGCGATCAATTGTGAGGTGACACCAGGGGATGAGGTGTTATTAGATACTTTGATGTTGGGGTTACGGTTAGCAGAGGGTGTGAGTTTACAGATGTTACAAGAACAGTTTGGGGAGGAAAAAATTCAGCAAATTCAGAAAATTTTCCTACCTTATATTGAGAAGGGTTGGGTACAAATAGTAGGAGATAGTTTAAAGTTAAGCGATCCCGAAGGTTTTTTATTTTCTAATGTTATATTATCAGCATTGTTTAAAGAGTTTGATTGAAGCTCCTTAAACTATCCCTGTTCTACATTGAAATCCATAGTTTTTGCTGACTGCTAACTACTCAATCGCTGATTCTGGAAGTCCTGTTAATTTTGCCGCCTGCTCTACACTCATTCCTTCTTGCAACAAATTACGTGCAGTTTGTAAGAGTTGTTGTTCCATCATATTTGCCCTTTGGCTTTCTTGCTCTGCCCTTTGACGTTCTTGCTGGGCAATCTCTTCAGCAGTTGGTAACAATTCTCCTGCTAAAGTTGCCCAGCGTAACCACGTAGCTTCAACGCCTTTATAGCTACCTTGCCAACGTTGCAAAGCTAATCCTAAAGACTGACTAGCTAATTGATTTTGGGAGTTGACTGGGATCTGTTGATAAATGCTATTATGCATAGAAAATCCAGCCCAATCATCTGGATAAAAAGGGTCGTACCAGAAATATTCTGGCACGCGCATTTGATTCTGATAAATTAATTTTTTCTCATTCTTGTCTACTGTGGCGGTACTCTCAGAAAGTAACTCAATTACCACATCTGGTGCTTTCCCTTCTTCCCAGACAACCCAGCTTTTGCGCTCTCCTTGGGGAACTCCCAACACAACAAAAAAATCTGGTCCTTTAAAATCTTTGTTCTTAACCTGGGCCAAACTGTAGTAGACAAACATATTACCGCCTACATAACCATCTTCCCTTTGCCCTAACCATGGTTGTAAAGTATCTATGAGTAAATCCATTTGCATTTTATGGCGTTGGCTTTCCATGGTAGTACCATCATCATAGGGTAGTTCCTCCTGAGTCGGTGGTAAGGTGATATTCTCAGGTGCAGTTGTGGGGGTTTTTGTCATAGAAGTTTGGATGTGAGATTTTAGATTTTAAAATTGCTTCCATGAATGTAGCTTAATATTAATAGTACAATTATATTACCAACATGGTCAGCGATCGCATTTTGCAAATATGTTCTGGGCAAATATAAATACGTATCATGTTAGAGTACAACTTATCTAAATATTTACCTTCAGCAGATGAGCTTCCTGACTCCGATGAAACGCCTGTGGATAATGAGCTGCAAGAATTAATACCAGGGTTATTAAAGTCCATTTTGTTAATTCTTTGGGCCGAAAGGATGGACTGGTTATTTGCAATTGATATGGGTATATATTTAGACCCAGATGAGCCTCCCATTGTCCCAGATGCATTTCTCAGTTTGGGAGTAGAGCGAGTGTATGATGAAGAATTACGTCCCAGTTATGTGCTATGGGATGAAAATGTCGTTCCCATTTTAACCATAGAGATAGTCTCCCAAAATTACCGCAAAGAGTATACAAAAAAACTCGAAGACTACGCAGCAATGGGTGTACTTTATTATGTAATTTATTCTTCCCGTCGTCGTCGCAAACCACGGTTAGAAGTACACAAGTTAGTGAATGGAAAATATCAACTGCAATCAGGAAGTCCCGTTTGGTTACCAGAAATTGGTCTAGGAATTGGTTGTGAAAGAGGTAATTATAGTGGAGTGACGCGAGAATGGTTATATTGGTATGACGAAGCAGGTAAGCGTTATCCAACTCCCCAAGAACAAATTCAACAAGAAGCACAACGGGCTCAAACAGAAGCACAACGGGCTCAAACAGAAGCACAACGCGCCCAATTGTTAGCAGAAAGATTACGGGAATTGGGTGTAGATCCTGACACTATTACCTAAGTTTGAACCCAAGGGCATGGATAACTATTTATTACTTACAGGACTTACCCAATTGTCACAATCGGTGGTTCGTGCGTGATGTTATAAGTCTTATTGCCAAGTTCAAATATTTTTCCACTGTCACGCACCCTACACCTATTTATTACTTATTACTTGTATAAACCACTAGCCATACAAAATTTCTTCCCCCTTGCCAATGTACAATCCCATAGTGAAAGATTTAGTATTAGTTGGTGGTGGTCATAGTCACGTTATTGTATTAAAAATGCTGGGTATGCATCCCATACCAGGGGTGCGTTTAACCTTAATTACTGATGCATCTGATACTCCTTACTCCGGTATGCTACCAGGACATATTGCTGGATTTTACAGTCGGGATGGGTGTCATATCGATTTGCGATCGCTTGCCAATTTTGCCCAAGCACAATTATATCTCGATCATGTAGTTGGTGTGGATTTAACCAACAACCAAGTTATTTGCGCTAGTCGTCCAGCAGTTAGTTTTGATGTCCTTTCTATTGATATTGGTAGTACTCCTGCCACAATATCTGTACCCGGTGCAATGGATTATGCTATTCCCGCCAAACCTGTGGCTCAGTTATTAACGTACTGGGAAAAAGTAACTCAAGATTTTGCTAAAAATCCCCAACAAGCAACCAAAATCGCCATTGTTGGTGGAGGTGTGGGAGGTGTGGAATTAGCACTTTCTATGGAGGCTAATTTACATCGGCTGATTAGTCAGGGAGTAGGGAGAAAGAAGCAGGGGAGCAGGGAGCAGGGGAGCAGGGAGCAGGGGAGCACAGAGAATTTGCAAATCCATTTATTTCAGCGTCATCCTCAACTGATGCCCAATAATCATCATATAGTGCGCCGTCAAATCGAAAAAATATTACGGGAGCGTCATGTTCAACTACATCTGGGAGAAAATGTCATTCAAATAGAACCCCACAACAAATCCATTGATAGATTGCAACTGCGATGTGAATCTGGTTTCACAGGGGAGTATACTCATATTTTCTGGGTGACACAAGCATCAGCACCTCCATGGTTGCCAGCATCGGGACTCAAAACAGATCCCCAGGGTTTTATTCTGGTAGATGATACCTTACAATCTGTGTCCCATCCCCACATATTTGCAGCCGGTGATATTGCCACTATGGTGAACCATCCCCGTCCCAAAGCTGGGGTATTTGCCGTGCGTCAAGGAAAACCATTATTTGTCAATCTGCAAAGATTATTCCGAGAAAAACCCCTGCAACCTTATACCCCGCAAAAACAATATTTAAGCTTAATCGGTACGGGGGATGGTAAAGCCATCGCCACCCGTGGTATCTTTACGTTACCCCCCCATCAACTTATCTGGCGTTGGAAAGACTGGATCGACCGTCGCTTCATGGAACAGTTCCGTAATTTCCCCCAGATGCAGGGTAATAAAGAAATAGTTCCAAGGCACAATACACAACGGATGATCTATTCTCCACAATCTACATCCACAATCCAAAACCAACAACGGATAATCAAAAATTCAATTATGCCCTGTGCTGGATGTGGTTCCAAGGTTGGTAGTACAGTCTTGAAAAAGGTTTTGCAGCGTATTCAATCAGCACCAGGAATTGGGGAGAATAAGCAAAATATTCTAATTGGTTTGGATGCAGGGGATGATGGGGCGGTAATTCAGGTAACAGGGAATCAGGTGCTGGTGCAAACCATTGATTACTTTCGCAGTTTAATCAACGATCCCTATATTTTTGGACAAATTGCCGCTAATCATTGCTTGAGTGATATATTTGCCATGGGTGCGACTCCTCACAGTGCATTAGCGATCGCTACTATTCCCTATGGTATTCCTAGTAAGGTAGAAGAAACTCTCTATCAATTATTATCTGGTGCGGTACAAGTACTCAATCAAGCAGGTGCATCATTAATCGGTGGACATACAACGGAAGACACAGACATAGGATTTGGTTTATCTTGTAACGGCTTTGCAGATGCAGACAAGTTGTTACGTAAAGGCGGGATGGAACCGGGAGATGTATTGATTTTAACTAAAGCCCTGGGAACGGGGACATTATTTGCTGCTCAGATGCGTCACAGAGCCAAGGGTAGATGGATTGATGGGGCAGTGGCATCGATGTTATTGTCTAATCAATTAGCAGCTGAATGTTTATTACAATATGGTGCCCGTGCTTGTACTGATGTTACTGGTTTTGGTTTATTAGGACACTTACTGGAAATGGTTCAGGCTTCTGGGGTAGGGGTGGAACTACAGTTAGAAAATTTACCTGTATTAACAGGTGCAAGGGAAACCATAGCTGAAGGAATTTTTAGCTCCTTACATCCAGAAAACTTACAAGCATCTGTGTATATATCTAATCAAGAGTCAGTTTCCCACCATCCCCATTATCCCTTATTATTCGATCCCCAAACTGCTGGGGGATTATTAGCCTCGGTTCCCCCAGATAAAGCCAATGATTGCATTGCTCACCTCAAAGCCTTAGGATATAGAGATAGTTGTGCGATCGCTCGTATAATTCCCCAACCCCTTCTCTACTTAGTAAGCAGAGGGGCTGGGATCTTTCAAGGGTAGGCTTCAACATATTCACAAAAGATCGTTGGTTGAGGAATAGGTAAACTTGATTCACGTAAACATTTCAAATGAAAAGCGATCGCTTCTTGAATTTGCTGTTGTGTTTATTCAAGTGTTTAAGTATCTTTTAAGTTCACCTCTGACTTGCCAATTTCTAGAGATGCTTCATTGATGTTATTTCTCAACGTTCTCCTAATTCCTTCACCATTTCTCTTCTGAATTTGCTCTAATACTGCTTTTTGTATATCTTGTGGAGTCATTGGTGCAAGATACTTTGCGGCAGATTGGTTTGCTGTAAGGCTATCCACCAATACGTAAAAAGCTTCTTGATCATCTTGGTGTGCAATTACATAGGCTCGTAATTCTGCCTTACTCATAGTATCAAAGTTAGGCTTGCTCATAGATATTCAAAGTCTCCATTACGACTAATCAAAATTTCTATATCATCTCCAGCCAGGATGAATATATTTCCTGTACGCTCATCCAGACGCACCATTTGGATTGGTTTATAGTATTGTGTCAAGAATTGGCATAAGTAGATGCACTGTAGTCCTTGTTCTGCTGTGGGAAGAATCGCTGCCACGAATGAAAAGTTTGTAGTTCCATATTATGAAGCTACTGAGCCTGCGAACACTCATGAAGGAGTACCCCACGCTTTAATTATACTCACTCCCCAACTACAGGGCGCTCCCCTTGTTGAAATCTTGACCAAGACTGCTTTAAAGCCTCAGGAGCAGGATTTTTGCCATCATAGATTAAAATGACATTAGTCAATGGACGACGGGCAGGAACTACTATTTTTTTTCCTACAGCTAAAGCATTGGACGAACCCCCATCTAAATTCATCGCCTCAGAACAACCGATAGCTCTCATTGCCCGTGCTTCCTGTGGTAAAGTCAATAAGTCCTGAAAAGTAACTAAAATTAACTGTTTACCACTAGCAGGAAAGCCAATAGCACTACGGCTAGCTTTACCCAATACATGGGGATCTTTAAAACCTTCTAAACCAGGTTTCAACCAAATTTTACCCCGACGCAGTAACCTCGGACCACAGGTGAGAGAAAACCAATGACGATTCCATTGGGGTTTTCCATCTGCCCTGGCTGTCACCATTTCTGGCTGATTACCTGCACCTAACCCCAAGGTTGTGCCAAAATTTTCCCATTGACTGTACTTGAGAAACCTTCCCCCCGCCACCATATTACCCATGACGGTTTTCTGCTTATTTTTAGCAAAAAATGTGCCTCCAGCCACCACCGCAGCCGAATGTCGAGCAACTAATCGTCTAAACTCCTCGTCTCCGCTACTACGTTGCTGGGTATTAGCAAAGGTGGCATTATTTGCTAAACCAATGGTAATAAAAGTGTTGGGATTGGTCAGATCAATAATTGTCCGGTAAAAAGGAATACCATTAATTTTACCGCGATCGACCTTTACAGCTGGATGGCGATCGACAATATTACTGGAACCAACTCTGACTGTATAATGTTCCTTAGCAGGTGCATTTGTCAAGATTTTTGTCAAGGCAGCACCACCTAAAAATAGAAATGAACGGCGGTACATCCGGGAAGTTGACATTTTCAAGTTCTGAATTTATGGTTTCCTTACCTAAGATGCCCTAATATGTACCTACAATCACGTAGGTTATCACCCAGTCATTCAATTTTAGATTTTGGATTTTGGATTTTAGATTGGTAAGTGAGCCTGTCGAAGTTTAGATTTTGGATTTTGGATTTTGGATTTACCGATTAACCCCATGTCTAAAGCCCTCGCGTGTACACACAAGTAATCAAATTTAGCCAAGTCTCCATCGAACCGCCCCCTAACCCCCAAAATTGGGGGAACAAGAATTTTTAAAGTCCCCCAGAATTGGGGGATCTAGGGGGCTAAATAGGCCTAAACGAAAACAAGTAGGACTTGTGTGTACACCGTAGATGTCTAAAGCTAGGGGCTTGTATCCAGTTTATTTTTAAGTAAAATAAACATGACTTCCTGCACAGCCACAAATGGGTAATCAAAAGTATAAATATCTCTTGTTTTATAAACCCTACGGTGTGCTTTGCCAATTCACCCAAGATACTCCCACCCGTAGCACTCTCAAAGACTACATTTCCATACCTCAAGTTTATCCGGCCGGACGCTTAGATTGGGATAGTGAAGGCTTACTACTGTTAACCAACCACGGGCAATTACAACATCGCCTGTGCAATCCTAAATTTGGTCATCAACGTACTTATTGGGTACAAGTAGAGCGAATTCCCGATGAATATGCTATCCAACAGTTAGAAAAGGGAGTAGTCATCAAAAATTACCGTACCCGACCAGCTAAGGTAAAATTGCTATCAAATCCTCCCCCCTTACCCGAACGCAATCCCCCCATCCGATTCCGCAAAACCGTACCTACTGGGTGGCTAGAAATAACTTTGACAGAGGGAAAAAATCGTCAAGTTCGTCGCATGACTGCGGCTGTGGGCTTTCCCACCTTGCGATTAGTCAGGAATAGGATTGGGAATTTACAATTAGATGACTTACAACCGGGACAATGGCGTTATCTTAGCGCAGTAGAAATCCAATTATTTCGTACTTTTATCTACGCCACACAAACATAAATTTACATAAGTATTTCTAATCACAAATAACTTTAACATAGAAAAATGCAAAATTGACAGTGAGGGGTATCAATCATAGTGAAAATTATGCAATTTTCTATTAGCATTACCATAAAAAAAAAGATTCTTTAGAAATTATTAGGGTCACAAATACAGCATTTTGGAGGGAAATGAAGTACACGATTACATACTAAAAATAAGAGTGGGATGGGCATCTGGTGCCCGTCCAAATGTACTTCACGAAGATGAAATACGCTGTATAACGGTTTGAAAACTTACGTCCACTAATCTAGTTTTTGGCAAGGATAGTTGGGTTAGCCATGGAAAACACCCGAAAATTTAGGGTTTCTGGCTGTATGTGGATCAATTCTGATTATCCCAAATACCAACTTCATCAAAAACTATCTTGAACTCTGCCACACTAATATTTCTCTGTATCCTTGTTCCAAGAGGTAATTTGTTATTTATAAAACTCCGGTCTAATTTTTCAGAAAATATCAAATTTTAGGCACCAATTTACATGTACACCAATCCAAGTAAAACAGTGCCATACCATTTCCATTCTTGATTTGATTAACATTATCAGCGCGTGGGTGCAAGTTTAAATATTATGAGTCATAATCAGCAGTTTAGTAGGCATTTTGCTTGGCAAAAATCTCCATTGTTAGTGATGCCTAAACATTTAGAACATGTCGTAGAAAAAGCCCCTAACTTAGAACTTTGCACGCCGGAAAAACGCCAGCCCCATCAAGAGGAACTGGTGTTATTGCATGATTTGTATAATTACATACCCACTGTTTATATTTGTGTAGATATCAATGGCAAAATTTTATCTGTAAATCAATTTGGCGCAGAATCCCTTGGTTATTCTCCCGAAGAATTGACCCAGCGACATATTACCAGTTTGTTTACCCCATTGGACCAGCAAAAATTATCCCATGGCTTATCAAACCTCTTGAGAGAGGGTTCTGTACGCAAAATTGTTAGTTGGGAGTTGTGTTTGCATTGCCCCAAGAGTGACATCATTTGGGTAAAGGTAGTAGCAAGGATCTTACCTCAGGAAAATGGTAATTTGCCTACGTCAGATAAATCTCAGGAACAGGCTATTGTCAAAACCCCAGTAATTTTGATGGTTTGTGAGGACATAACAGAACACAAACGCTCTGAAGATAGTTGGCGAGAAAGTGAGCAACACTTTCATACAATGGCAGATAGTGCACCAGTCATGTTGTGGATGTCAGGTGCGGACACCATGTATAATTTTTTCAACCAATCATGGCTTGACTTTACTGGACGGAGTATGGGGCAGTCATTGGGTTGGGGTTGGTTAGAAGGATTACATCCAGAAGACCGGGATTTACTTGTGCAAACTTACACCTCAGCATTTAATATCCGGGAAAAATTTCAGATAGAGTACCGCTTAAAACGTGTTGATGGAGAGTATCGCTGGGTTTTAGATACTGGCGTACCCCGATTTAGTCCTAGGGGAGATTTCGCTGGTTATATGGGTTGTGCGATCGATATTACTGGGCGCAAATTGGCTGAAACTGCCCTGACAAAAAGCCAACAAACAACCCAAAAACAGCTAAAGGAAGTAGAAATTCTCAATCGCCTCAAGGATGAATTTCTCAGTACAATTTCCCATGAATTGCGAACTCCACTGACGAATATGAAAATGGCGATTCAGATGTTGGGTATTGCTTTAAATCAACAGCCATCCTCCACATTAGCCGTGGTAGCTTCACAATCAGAATTATCTAAAGCCAATCGCTATTTTCATATATTAAACAATGAATGCGATCGCGAAATTAACCTAATTAATAATTTCCTCGATTTACAGCGTCTGGATAGCAACACTAAGCCTTTGGTAATGGAAACTTTGGAAGTTAATTCATGGCTGACTAAGGTAGTACATTTGTTTAAAGCCCGCCATTCTCGCTGTGAACATGATTTGTCTTTGAACATCTTCCCCAATTTACCAACCCTAATTTCCGATCCATTCAGCCTAGAACGTATTTTAGTTGAACTATTGAACAATGCCTGTAAATTTAGTCCTCCTGGTAGCAAAATTAGGATTACTGCCCAAGCATCATTGGATTGTATCCAGTTGCAAGTGGAGAATTTTGGTGTAGAGATTCCAGCAGCAGAATTTGACCGGATTTTTGCCAAGTTCTACCGTATTCCCAGTAACGATCCTAGCAAACAAGGGGGAACGGGATTAGGCTTGGCACTGGTGAAAAAATTAATTATTCATTTAGGAGGGACTATTTTCGTCGAAAGTCAATCTAATTCTACCTGTTTTACAGTGCAGCTCCCCATTGTCCCGGGAGAGAATTAGTCTTTGTGGGTTTGAGAAAGAGGCAAGGGAGCACCGGTGCAGTGGGCAGAGAGGAAGAAAATCAGACTTAGGTAATTGGAGGTGCAAATTATTTTTCAATTGGACTGCCGCTTCGATAAATTTTAAAATGTAAACTTAAAGATATGTGTTGGAATATGCACATCATGTTAGTTTGGATGTCAAGATTCAGGTGAACATATACTACTTGTCAATTCTCCTGAGCTTCTAGTTGACGATGAGTAACAATGGAGACTGCCAGCAAACATCACAGGTACAACACAATCTTTCTCAAACATTTTTGGGAAGTGAATTACAATCGTAAAACCTTGGATATCATTGGCTACAAGCACCCTGGAACGGGAATTAAGGAATTTCCATAATGCTAATTTGCCCTGAGTGTCAGTTTGAAAATCCCAATAATAATAAATTCTGTCAAAATTGTGGTATGTCCTTAAGTCAAAGGGTATGTCCCGAATGTGGTGTTGATGTTGCCACTAATGCTGAGAAATGCCATGAATGTGGTGCAGTTTGCGGCACTATCCGGACAGCATTGATTGTGAACAAGAATTCTTTGTCACCGCAAAAATTAGAGGAAGAATCTCAACAATTAGAAAACCCAGAAATAAAAGAGTCTCCCGCGACTCCTCAACTAATGATTGGTGATTACTTAGATTCTCAACAGAGGTATCAGTTATTAGAGCCCCTATTATTTGATAATACACAGGTATGTGTCCGAGTTCTGGACTGTCAACCATATCAAATCACTCCTCTAAAAGTGATATTAGCTAAACAGCCCCGGGATGTACCCGATTCCCTGGGTGGAGATTTGGGAAACTTTCCTCCCTTAGCTCAAACATATATCGCCCTACAACCTCAACTTCACAAGGGTATTCCCCCAATTCATGATGCTTGGCAACAAGATAGTATGGAGGTAGTGCTACTAGAGGATCGCTCTGGTTGGCAATCTTTACTAGAATTGTGGCAAGAAGATAGCACAACTTCATTGCAAATATTGGAGTGTTTTCATCAAATTACCCAGTTGTGGGAGTTGCTAGAGCCTTTTGATGCTTGTGGGAGTCTCCTAGAGTTATCAAATTTACGTTTAGATGAAGATCAATCATTGGCACTACAGCGTTTGTATGTGGGAAATACCCATCTAGCCAAGGATATATCTCCAGAAACGGAAATATCCAATGGTGATGGAGAACAGCCAACTCCCACCCTCCAAGCCTTGGGGAAAGCATGGCATCATCTGTTTAGTAAATCCCAACGGACACAATTTGGCTCGATGTTAAATTTGTTGGCAGATTTAGAACAAGGTAAAATTGCCAGCCCCACGGATTTACAATCTCGTTTGGCAGAAATTGCCGATGAGTTACAAGATAATGACCCAGAATCAGACCATGCAAATAATGATACAAATAATTTTGTAGGAGAGCAAAACAGCGATAGTGGGGAAATACCTGCTTCACCTACCATCCTGCAACCAGATGCCCCGGAAGATACAACGGTAATTGCTGATGACCTGCCCACAGTTAATTTACCAATGCAGTTAAGTAGTTTAGATGATGCTGGTTATACGGATGTAGGCAGGCAAAGAAATCATAATGAAGATTGTTTTGGCATTGAAACCGAAATTAGTAAAATTGAATTGCCAAAAAGTAAAACCTTAAATGTGCGTGGCTTGTATATTCTCTGTGATGGCATGGGAGGACATGCTGGTGGGGAAGTAGCCAGCGAGTTAGCTGTAAATACCCTCAGAGATTATTTTCAAACCCATTGGACCGGGAAGCAACTACCTAGTGAGGAAATTATTCGTCAGGGTGTAATTGCTGCCAATCAAGCTATTTTTGACCTCAATCAAAGCGATGCTCGTTCTGGTGTGGGCCGCATGGGGACAACCTTAGTCATGATGTTGGTTCAGGAAAATAAAGTCGCAGTTGCCCATGTGGGAGATAGTCGTCTCTACCGTTTGACTCGCAAGCAGGGATTAGAGCAGGTTACAGTAGACCATGAAGTTGGTCAACGGGAAATTGCTAGGGGAGTAGAAGCAACCATTGCTTATGCCCGTCCAGATGCCTACCAGTTAACCCAAGCCCTTGGTCCCCGTGACGCAAACTCCCTCGATCCAGATGTGCAATTTTTGGAGATTAATGAAGATACCCTGTTTGTCCTGGTTTCTGATGGGTTATCGGACAATGATTTACTAGTAACTAATTGGAAAACTCATTTACTCCCCTTATTAAGTTCTGGAGTAAATCTTGATACTGGTGTCAAAGAGTTAATTAATTTAGCAAATGAGTATAACGGTCATGATAATATTACTGCGGTATTAATCCGGGCAAAAGTTCGTCCGATTTTCCATAGCCCATATTAAAAATGCTTATCTTTTACCTTTTAGTTTTTATCCCCTAATTGTGGTTAGTCTAACCCTGCTAGAAGCGCAAAAACAAATACCACTCGATCAGTGGTGCTTTGAAAACGAATCCGTAATTCGGGTTGGTCGTTCGGCTGATAATCACGTAGTATTAACGGATAACTTAGTCTCCCGGCATCATTTAGAAATTCGGCGCAATGCTAGTGGTGATGGTTGGCAGGTGATTAGCCATGGAACTAATGGAACTTTTTTAAATGGGATTTTAATTCATCAAAGTCCCTTGTTAAATAATTCCCTCCTGCAATTGGCAAAGGGCGGGCCCATGCTGCAATTCCACATAGAGCAGGTTACACTCAACCAAAGAAATATTAATCCTGTAATTTCTAGTTGTACTCACGAAGGAAATGCACCAGGGAATCTATTTTGTATTCACTGTGGCCAACCCCTGTCAGTACAAAAAACTATTCGCAATTACCAAGTATTGCGAACTTTAGGACAGGGGGGAATGGGTACTACTTATCTGGCATGGAATGGGGTAGGGATGATTGGGGGGAGACCCCAATTGTTAGTTTTGAAACAAATGAATGCTGATATGGCAAAGGTTGCCAAGGCAAGGGAGTTATTTGAGCGAGAGGCATATACTCTCAAATCCCTTCATCATCCTGGCATTCCTGAATATTATGATTTTTTTATGGAAGATGGGAAAAAATACCTGGCAATGGAGTTGGTTCACGGCCAAGATTTAGAAAAAAGGGTATTACTCACTGGTCCAATTCTTCCCTATCAAGCGATCGCCTGGATGATTCAAACCTGTGACATTTTAGACTATCTCCATAGTCAGGAGCCACCCCTAATTCACCGGGATATTAAACCTGCTAATTTAATGGTACGCAGTTCTAATAATCAAATTGTGGTTCTGGATTTTGGAGCTGTGAAGGAAATTGGTACCACCCCTGGTACTCGTATTGGTGCGGAAGGATACTGCGCCCCGGAACAGGAAAGGGGCCAACCCCTCACCCAATCAGATCTATATGCCATTGGGCCTACCCTGATATTTTTACTCACAGGGGAAAACCCATTCAAATTTTACCGCCTGCGGGGCAGAAGTTTTCGGTTTAATGTGGATAATGTGCCCACTATTACACCTAAACTCAGGGAAATTATTGAGAAAGTCACAGAGCCCCTACCACGCGATCGCTATCAAACTGCTAAGGAGTTAGCACAGGCCTTAATGGCATGTCAATAGTTAAGAGTTAAGAGTTAAGAGTTAAGAGTTAAGAGTTAAGAGTTGACAGTTGACAGGTAGGAGTTAATAGTTGGGTTATCAACTATCCGTATCATCGGTGTCATCCATGTAATCAGTGTTCACCAGTTGGGAGTTGGGGACAGGGTGAGGCGCGTTTATTTTATTTTATCTTCACTCCTCAACTGTCAACCATCAACCATCAACCCTCAACTCTCAGGAGATTACAACACGACTGAGCTCATCGGGGGTGAGGTGGGAATGGACAACTTGACCATCAACAAACCAAGCTATTCTTTGGGTATGACGCGCCACTTCTAACTCGTGGGTTACCATCACCACAGTCATCCCACTGTGATTGAGTTCCCCGAAAATTTCTAATACTTCTTGAGTTGTGTGGGAATCAAGTGCTCCAGTGGGTTCATCTGCCAAGAGTAAAACCGGATTATTAACAATCGCCCGGGCGATGGCTACCCTTTGTTGTTGTCCTCCAGAAAGTTGGGTAGGTTTGTTAGATAGGCGTTTTTCTAAACCAACCCGAATCAGTGCTTCTGTGGCTCTGTCCTGGCGTTCTTTGGGTGGTACACTCCCGTATACCATTGGTAACATGACATTTTCTAGTGCACTCAGTTGGGATAAAAGATGGAATTGCTGAAACACAAAGCCAATTTTTTGATTGCGAATATGGGCTAATTTCGTATCATCCATTTGGGCAACATCTACATTATCTAGATAATAATTGCCAGAGGTAGGACGATCTAAACAACCAATAATATTCATCGCTGTGGACTTTCCAGAACCGGATGGCCCCATAATGGAACAATATTCCCCTGTTTCTACAATCAAGTTGACATCGTTTAGTGCCCGGACTTCCGTGTCGCCAGTACCATATATCTTAAAAATATGCTCTAGGTTAATAATTTTTTTGGTATGCGTAGGGATTGTTTGTAAGTCTTGGGTATTAAGATTTGGGTTCATAGGTAACACGGCATAAGATAAGACTATTCTATCTGCCGAAATCTTGAGTATGCTTCTTTTCTATCTTGCCCGCTTTGCATATCAAGGGAGCAAGATGCTCCCACTAGCAGATGCTCTTGAAAAATTGGGATGCTCCCTTAACTCACGCTAGAAACTGAGTAAGCTACAAAAATTAAGCCACCAATTAATGCTGCACCTAAAATGCCCAGAAAAATATAATTGCGTTTTTGGTTTGCTGTGGGTGGCTCTGCTTGGTAAACCTTGGGTTCACGGGCAAAATTATTCAGACGACCACCTTCTTCATTTGTGTAGGGCATAAATAAATTCCTTTCTCCAGTTTTTTGTATTATGTTACAAAAGCGTAATTTTTGTTCTCCCCTAGGGAAACATTTTGTTACATTTCTTGACTCACATATTGCATCTGGAGAAATGGATGTCAAAACCACAACTAAGTGTAAGAGGAATTAATCGTTGAATATTAATTAGGACTTACACAACTGGAATATTTTTCGTGTAGGGGAGGCAAAATGCGGTGTAGATTTTCTCACCGCATTATTGCCATTGTGTGACGCGTAAGCCGTTAGTGCAAGGAAGGATTGAATGCCATCAAGGCGAAATTTCATCAAATCGATATTTTTCATAACTGGAGGATTCTTCTTAGGATGTAATTCCAGCATGGTATACAGTTCAAAAAATAATTCGTTCATGATGCCAGAAGAAAGTGAACCCCATGAAAGGACATGGATGTCTTTTGTCGCCAATGATTACATATGGTCGAAGGGTCAAATACCTCAAGTAAAAAGAAATTTGGCTTTGATAGCAAGAACAATTGCTAAATATGAACCGGTATCCATGCTTGTAAGTCCTGATGACTATGACGAAGCAATTTCTCTCCTTGAAGGATTAAATTCACATAATTATCCCATAGAGCTCATAAAATTTACGACGGATGACCTATGGTTGAGAGACACCGGACCTACTTTTGTCAAGGGGAGTGATGGACACAAATATGCTATAAACTTCAATTTCAACGGTTGGGGAAATAAGCAAGAACACACTCAAGATGCAAAAGTAGCAAATCTGATTGCAAATACGGTAAACGCTAAAATTAAAACAACTAACCTAGTACTTGAAGGTGGGTGTTTTGAAGTAGATGGTCATGGCACGGCAATTTTAACAAAAAGCTGTGTATTACATGATAACCGCAACCCGAATATGAGTCTAGTTGATGTAGAAACAGAATTAAAGGAATTATTGGGGCTGAAAAAAATTATTTGGCTTGAAGGTATCAAAGGCAGAGATATTACTGATGGTCATACCGATTTTTATGCACGTTTTTCAAAACAAGGAGAAGTGATCGTTAGTCGTGATAATCATCGAAAATCTTATGACTATGAGGTTACTAGAAACAATATTGAAGAGTTGAAAAAAGCTACGGATGCAGATGGAAACAAATTGAATATCGTCATTATTGATACGCCCAATTTAATTAACTCGACCTACGGAGCTGATGATTTTGCAGCTGGATATATCGGATATTATGTTTGTAACAATGCAGTTATTATGCAGAGTTTCGGAGATCCTGATGCTGATAAAAATGCCAAAGCTATTATAACCAAGACATTTCCTGATAGGACAATTGAGCAAATTTCAATAAATGCTATTGCCTCAGGTGGGGGAAGTATACACTGTGCAACACAGCAAGAACCAAAAGTCTAACAATCAAGTATGGTTTATTTAGGGCTTGCTGAATAACTATAAAACATTGATTTATCAATGCATAAGGGCTGTTTTCTCCGGATAAAGTGCAAGAAAATAGGGGTTTGAGGTTGAAATACCTTGCATCTGGAGTTTTTTGAAGTGTGGAAAAATGAAAATAATAGGGTCAGAACTGTTGCCTGTTGCCTGTTAAGAGTTCCCATTCGGACTTCGGCGTGAGCTCAGTCGAACGCTGAGCTCACGGCCGAAGCCTACCCCCACCAAATGACTTTTTGCTGCAAGCCCTAAATATTGATAATGTTGGGTTGCGCTCCGCTCCACCCAACCTACGCCTACGCCTGTCTTATTACTATCAACCACCAGCTGTCAACCATCAACTGTCAACTGTCAACTAATTGACAATGGTTCCAGTCAAGGGAGAAGAAGCACTAGCATGGCTTTTCATCGGCATTCTGCCAGCTAAATATGCCGTTCGCCCTGCCACTGCGGCTAAATTCATCGCGTAAGCCATTGCTGGAGGGTCATTTGCCAGGGCGATTGCACTATTAATTAATAAGGCATCTGCACCCATTTCCATGGCCTGTGCAGCCTCGGATGGGGAACCAATACCCGCATCTACAACTACTGGTATCTGGGCATTTTCAATAATAATTTGAATGTTGCTAGCTGTTTTTAAACCTTGTCCCGAACCTATGGGTGCAGCTAAGGGCATAACTGTAGCACAACCAACTTCTTCTAAACGCTTGGCTAACATGGGATCGGCATTAATATAGGGCAACACCGCAAACCCTTCTTTGACTAATTGTTCTGCGGCTGAGAGGGTGCCGATGGGGTCTGGGAGTAAATACTTAGCATCTGGTATCACTTCTAACTTGACAAAATTATTGTCTTCCTGTCCCAAAAGTTTTGCCATTTCCCTACCCAACCGAGCAACCCGAATTGCTTCCTCGGCGGTTTTACAGCCTGCGGTATTAGGAAGCATCCAAATTTTCTGCCAATCTAAGGCTTCTGCTAAACCCTCGTGTCCTGGAGCATTGGTTTGTACTCTCCTCACAGCAACGGTGACAATTTGACAACCACTAGCGACAACACTCTGTTGCATTTCTTGGATGGTACGATATTTACCCGTTCCAGTCATTAAGCGGGAGGTAAAGGTTTTACCACCAATGCTTAGGGGTGTATCTTGGGTAGAAAGCTGGTAGTTGTTAGTGGTGAGGGTGAGGGGAAGATGGGGAGAATTGGCAAGCATGGAGGAATTAGTAGGTGATGGGGATTGGAAACGGGAGTAATGGAAGTGAGAAAGTAGGGGATCGGACTTTTGCGAGCAAATTAAGTCTGCAATTAACCCAGCTGTAATCGGTGCTAAAAGAATACCATTGCGGTAATGTCCTGTGGCAAAGGTTAAGTTCTCACAGTTACTGGTCCCCAGTATGGGTAATTCATCGGGAGTAGTGGGACGAAATCCCCACCAAAATTCTTCAATGGCATATTCTTGTAATTGGGGATAGAGACGAGTTGCTCCTGTGAGTAAGGTTTGAATCCCCCTTGGGGTGTTGTGGGGAGTAAAACCAACATCTTCACTGGTGGCACCAATAATAATTCTGCGATTGCGCCGCGGTACTATATAAATATTTTCCCCAAATAACACCCTAGTTAAGGGTAATGCGGGCAGAAATTCCGGGATTCGCAGACTGAGCATTTGCCCTTTTTGCGGTTTTACGGGTAGGGGAAACAATTGATTCGCCCAAGCCCCTGTAGCCATAATATAGTGGTCTGCTTTTAATAACCCGGTGTTGGTTTGTATCCCCATAACCAGGCCTTGCTGTTGTAAAATTCCTTCTGCCTGAATGCCTGATTTTAATTCAATTCCCAAGGATTGAATTGCTGTTAACAATACCTTAGCTAGGGCGCGGTTGTCTACCTGTCCATCTTCTGGATACCACCAACCACCAACAACTTCCTCACCTAATCCTGGTTGATATTGATGTATGGCTTCCCTATCTAGCCAGTAACCGGGGGAGGAGGAAGAACAGGATTGATTTTTACTCCCATCTGGTTGATAAACTGGTGCGAGAATGCTACAAGCCCAATAACCAGTATTTAACCCCGTAATTTCCTCCAGTTTGCTTGTCCACTCTGGGTATAAATTACGCGATCGCCAGCATAATTGCTGCATGGCTGCCACTGATATCTGCTCGGCATCTGGTGCTAGCATTCCTGCCGCCGCATGGGTAGCAGCACCTGGGGAATCTCTACTGATTACGGTGGGCGATGCTCCCCGCAATTTTAGTTCAATGGCGATCGCTAAACCGATAATACCGCCACCAATAATCAAAACGTCACGAGTCATTAGTTAATCAATTTTAGATTTTGGATTTTGGATTTTGGATTTTGAAAAGTGGATAGCCCGGTCGATCAATACTTACTGGTTAGTAGTCACAACAGCACTCACCGATTAGTTACTAAATCAGGTTTATTTTCAAGCTTCAGTTTAATATATACCGTTCATCTAACAATATATTTTGACAATACTTAGAGTATATTTATACATCATTTATGGTATTTTTTTGGTAAATACTATGAATAATTAATTAAAGACTATTAAGACATTTTACCATTTGTATTATCATCAACACAGGAATTTAGACCACAGGATATAAACATATCATGGCACTGGCATAAGTATATAAAATTACTCATTCATGGCTTTCTTGGTTCCTGTTGTGCCATCATCCTCTAAACTTAGTTCAAAAGTAAAAATCACTGTTTTTATAATGTATTTTAGCCTGGTATAGTAATTTCATCCTTGCATTACTATCTAAATCTTATCACCGAATTTTAGATTTTTAATTTTCAATGTTCAATAATCTAAAATTACTTGACAAGCCCCTGACTTTAAGCATAGGGTCAATTCTTTAATCTAAAATCTAAAATCTAAAATCCAAAATCCAAAATCCAAAATTGATTGACTGAATGTCATCCATCTGAAATTAATAGATAATTCATAACAGAAGCATATTGGACAAATGAAAAAAATATTTCATATCTTCAGGAGAAGATTGGCAGATGATAACTTTATGCACCTAATTGAAAACATCGAGGTGTTTGTTTCTAAGATACTTTCTCTGGCTATGGTAATTGTAATTGCTGTGGCTGTATTTGATTTAGGAGTATATTTAGTCCAGGAATTATTTACCACTAATTACGGCAAATTTAACGAGGCATTATTTAAAATATTTGGCTTATTTTTAAATATTTTAATTGCCTTGGAAATCCTCGAAAATATTACGGCATATCTCCGCAAACACGTTGTGCAAGTAGAATTAGTCATTGTTACTTCTTTAATTGCCATTGCGAGAAAAATTATTATTCTTGATTTAACTAAGGTAAACGGAATAGATATTATTGGTTTGGGAACAGCGATACTTGCTTTATCAATTAGTTACTGGATTATCCGTAATACCAGCAAAAAAAGTTAAGTATATTGTTGATATTATATGATTTTATTTGTCTATATTTTGTCTATATTTTGTCTAAAATCATAAATGAATTTACCAATTATTTATCATCCTGATTACGTAGTTCCCTTGCCCGAAAATCATCGCTTTCCCATGGCGAAGTTTCGGCAATTATATGAGCTATTGTTAGCTGATGGTGTAGCACAAATAGGGCAATTTTATCAGCCTGAACGCCCCTCAGAGGAATTAATTAAATTAATCCATACTCCAGAATACGTACAATCTTACTGCCAAGGAACCTTGGAAAACAAAGTACAAAGACGTATCGGTTTACCTTGGAGTCCAGCCTTAGCAAATCGCACTTGTGTGGCCGTAGGTGGTACGATTTTGGCCGCCCAATTAGCTTTACGTAAAGGTATAGCTTGCAATACTGCTGGAGGAACCCATCACGCTTTTCCTAGTTATGGATCTGGATTTTGTATTTTCAATGATTTAGCCATCGCTTGTCGTGTTTTACAAACCCAGGGAATTGTGGAAACTGTCCTGATTGTAGACTTAGATGTGCATCAAGGGGATGGTACTGCTTTTATTTTTCAAGGGGATAATAGTGTGTTTACCTTTTCCATGCATTGTGAAGTTAATTTTCCGGGAACCAAACAGCAAAGCGATTTAGATGTACCCTTACCTGTAGGCATGGAAGATGATGAATACTTGCAAACCTTGGCAAATTATCTTCCCGATTTATTATCTCAAGTAAAACCAGATTTAATTCTCTATGATGCTGGTGTCGATCCCCACATTGGCGATAAATTGGGAAAATTAGCTTTAACTGACACGGGTATTTATCGTCGAGAAATGCAAGTTTTAAGTACTTGTATCGCTGGGGGTTACCCCGTCGCCTGTGTTATTGGTGGCGGTTATGCTGACGATATGAAATCCTTAGTTTATCGTCATTCCCTACTCCATCGTGCCGCTAATCAGGTGTATCAGCAATATCGCTTGTAGGGGATATAGAAAGTAGTCATCATGGAGACTTGACACTAAAATTTTTTTGTATTACAATGTAGTATATTATAATTTATAATAATTTAAGAATATATATAATTAGAACTATCAATCATTTATGAATCCTGAATTTAAGGATAAATTATGAATTTTTATTTATTCATGTTTGGAAAAAATTATTTTCTGTGATGTTCTGATTTAAAACATAGTTATCATAGGAACTCACTAACAATTCAATACATAATTCTCACAGTATGGAATTTGATTATTTCGGCAACAATGAAGATTCCGCTATGAATAAAAATCGTCGCAACTTACTTGCTAGTGGTTGGCGATCTTTTCAGCGAGACTTCGATTTCGATTTTTTCTGGCAAATTATTTGTCATGATACCCATGAGTTAAATAAAAGAACCATCGATTTATTTAGTTATTATGCTGACGCTCTAGGCAGAACTAATTATTCTTGGTGGTCGAATATACTCAACGTCGCTTCTGATTATACCCGTAGCGAATTTGAAAAATATTGGAACTATATTACACCAGCTCCCCAAACTCCAGATTACCGCTATCAGGATATTTTAAGTACGGAAACGCCCATTGTTCAGCTTGTAAGTCGTAATAGTATTCCCATTGATTACGTACTTAATAGGTTACAAGAAATTACTGTTTTAAGAATTTTAGACGTTTTAGGCTGTCCTGATATTATTACCCAGTATTATGCCGAAAGTGACTTTTATTATCCAGTAGATAAATTTATTAATTGGGAACGCATAGAGGTAATCAATACTGTTCTGGCTTACTGGTCTAACTATGATGTTTGGTTACAAATTACCCCTTACGAACGGGGAAGAAGACAATATACTTTAATGGCAATAAATCTCAAACCACTTATTAATAAAGCCACTTATAATTTGGCTATGATGCTGAGTGGTTATAAAAGCCGTGTGGGTAAGGTTGATAGTCAATTTTCCATTAATAATTTCCCCAAGGATATTCAGGAATTTAGCGATACTGTTCAGCAGACAATTCTCAATCAAAAGCAGCTAGCAGTTTTAGTTCATGGAGAACCGGGTACAGGTAAAACTGCATGGACTCAAGCAGTAGCTAAAGAAGTTCTTGTACCTTTAGGTTTTGTAGTTTTTATTTTGGATCATGATGCCATTACTAATTTTATCCCACCTACATATATAGAAAAGATTTGTCTGATTATTAATGAGGCTGATAATTTAGCACAGGATCGTGCTAGTGAAGCAGCACAGAATAATAACCAAACCGAACACATTTTGAGTTTATTAGATGGAACTGTTTATCAAAGTGTGATTGATGATTCGGGAATTCAGATTAAACAAAGACTGGTGGTATTAATGACTTGTAATACCACCGATAGATTAGACCCGGCAATGTTACGTAAAGGAAGGGTCGATTTAATTTATGAGTTTAACCATAAATTTGTCTAATATCAGGTTTGCCCAACTATAGGAATCATATTTGATTTATGAAAAATACGTAGGGTGCTGTATAGCCCTACAAATACCTAAATTTTTTCAAAATTCAAACCGGATTCCTATAGTAGTCCTTAATCATCAATAACCAGATACAAGCGTTTTAGTTTGATTCTTGCGTCAGTGGTGGTGAAGTGCCAATTGATGGTGGAGTGAAGATTATTGCGTTGTGTGTTCCATGCGTTGAGTTCAGCTTGGAGAGTAGGAAGGTCGGAGATGCAGCGGTCGAGGCATTGGCTCTTTGATTGGTTAACTATGAATCGTGACGTGTTTGCCGCTTATAAAGCTAATTTGGGCTTTGTTTGGGCTTAATTTATGTCTAAGTCCCGATAGTAAATTTAAGTATATTTCCCTATCTTTTTCGTTTAAGTCCCGCTAACATATAACTATGGCTACCCTGACGGTCAACAAGGGGGTGGGGCAAAAGACTTGGAAAACGAAGATAGGGTAACTGAATTTTGAACCGGCAGGGGCATTTTCTTCTCTTATGAGAATTGGAGGTAATGATGAGCAAGCTGCGAACAACTTACGATGGGACTCAGCATTGCACGACGTTGCAAGCCAAGTATGGGAAAACTGTAGCTTCCGCCTGCTCTGCCACTGGGGGCAAGGGTGAAGAATTGTCACCTACGGAGCTGGTAGGCGCAGGATTAGTAAGCTGTATGCTTTTTTCCATGGGGGCAGTGGCTCGGCGAGACCAATTGGACATCTCAGATACCCAAGTGGACACAGAAATCTCGATGACGGATAAGCCGGATAG
>JASJCX010000097.1 GCA_030065255.1 Calothrix sp. MO_167.B42
CAATGATTTTACGTCGAATTGGTTGTTTTCTTGATATATCTAGGTTTGAGCGATTTTTCGGGCTTTGAGGTTAATTCCTTGTCATGACTGGCTTTGAGGCTTTTTCCTTCTTGTTTTTTGTCTAAGTCCCGTTAAGCAATATGTCCATTGCTATATAGCACTACGCATATAAGTTAAGACATTGTTGAATGCCCAAACCTATGAAGAGCAAACTTATTAAACCACGTCTAACTTGAAACCCATAGTTTTTGCTGACGACGAATATTGCATGGGTGAAAGGGCACGGCAAACACAATATGTGGGAATCTTGAATAATCTTACTGATGTTCCCTACCGGGAAAATTCCAGTTCTCAATCACCGATTGGGTTTATTTATTATTTATTATTTATTACTTATTACTTATTACTTGCGTTTTCAGGGAGAGTAATTATGTCTCATACATTAAATCCACAGATTCCATCGGAAAATTACCATCAGGAAAAAACTGCTCAGAATAATGATTGGTCTGATGCTTCTAAGGAACTCCTGGATGCTTTACCACAAGTTTGGACACGGGGATTGCTTTACTTTTTGGTGATGTTTTTTGGCATTACTTTACCATGGGCGATGCTATTTCAAGTAGATGAAACGGGAATGGCAAGGGGAAGACTGGAACCCCAGGGAAAAATTTTCCGGGTCGATGCACCAGTAGCCGGAACCGTGAAATTATTGCAAGTAAAAGAAGGAGATATTGTTAAGAAAGGGCAGAGTTTACTAGAACTAGAATCAGAGTTAGTTAGAACTGAAATTCAGCAGCAGCAACGGAAATTAGAAGGCCAGCAAAATCACCTGAATCAATTAGAATTACTGAAAAATCAATTGATACTTGTACTGCGTACTCAGGAGCAACAAAATCAAGCTCAACAGCTAGAAAAACAGGCACAAGTAGAGCAAGCACGGCAGAATCTTGATGCCCTCAGAGCTACCTACCATTTAAATCAACAGGAAAAATTTGCACAAGTAGAGCAGATAAAACAAGATATTGAATCTAGTAAAGCTAACTATGAATTAGCAAGTATTCGTTTAAAAACTGCCCAAGAAAAAATCCCCCGTTACAAACAAGGTTATGAACAGGGTGCCTTATCTAAAGAACGGTTTCTGGATGTGGAACAGTTAGTAAAAGAAGGTCAGAAAAACCTATTGAAAGCTAAAGCAGAGATAGGGCGATCGCAGTATCGCTTCCAAGAGCAAAAACGCAGTTATGAGAAGGTAATTCATCAAGCATCTTCCGAAATTAGACAAGCTCAACTTCGCTGGCAAGAGCAGCAACGCAGTTATAAAAGCTTGATTCATTCTGGTAACCTGGCTTTGCTTAAAAGTGAGGAACAACTGAAAAATATAGAAACAAAAATTACTACAATAAAATCAGAAAGTTATCAGAATAAAAGTCAGATTAACTCTTTAAAATTTCAACTACAACAGAGGTTAATAACAGCACCAATCGATGGTGTTATTTTCCAATTACCTATTAAAGGTAAAGGGACTGTAGTGCAACCGGGAAAAATGATAACAGAGATTGCACCACACAAAAAGTCCTTAATACTAAAGGCACAAATAGCCACAAAAGAGAGTGGTTCTTTAATAAAAGGAATGCCAGTAAAAATTAAGTTTGATGCTTATCCATTCCAAGATTATGGAGTAGTGAAAGGCAAGTTAATTGTAATTTCACCTACTTCTAAAATAGTAGAGAATCAGCAGAGTAATACCGCTACTTATAACCTGGAAATTACACTAAATCAAACTTGTATTTCAACGTCGAAAGAATGTATTCTCCTTCGTCCTGGAGATACGGCGACAGCAGAAGTAATTGTCCGCCAGCGCCGCGTTATCGATTTTATTCTCGATCCATTTAAGAAATTACAACAAGGTGGTTTAAAACTGTAATTTAGTTGACAGTTATTAATTGCTAATTGATAACTGTCACTAGGAGAAATATCATGTCACAATCTATTACCATTACCCGCGAAGATATTTTTCAGCAAGTAAAGCTCTCTTGCCAAATTCCTTCTATAATCGAAGGGATTATGACTCGTAGAATTATTACTTTAGCAGCCCAAGAAGCTGGTATAAAAGTAGAGGCTGAAGAACTTCAAACAGCAGCAGATAATATCCGGTTAATCAACCAACTTCACAATGCTGATGATACTTGGGCATGGTTAGAAAAACATAGTTTGTCTCTAGATGATTTTGAAGACATAGTTTACACCACTATCATCTCTGAGAAATTAGCTCAATATCTGTTTGCAGATACCATCGAACCTTACTTTTATGAAAACCAGTTAGATTATGCTGGCGTAGTCATGTATGAAGTTGTATTAGATAATGAGGATTTGGCAATAGAACTGTTCTATGGTATGCAAGAAGGCGAGACAAGTTTCCATGAAATTGCTCGCCAATATATTCAAGATACGGAGTTACGAAGAATCGGGGGATATCGAGGGATAGTAAGCCGTCGAGAAATTAAACCAGAGATTTCTGCGGCTGTTTTTGCTGCTAATCCGCCCCAGATTCTCAAGCCAATTGTGACTTCTCGGGGAGTACACCTGATTTTGGTAGAGGAGATTATTCAACCACAGTTAGATGACACATTGCGTTCTCAAATTCTTGCTAATTTGTTTGAGAATTGGGTTAAACAACAAGTTGAAGAAGCTGAGATTGTTATGCATCTTGAGCAAAGTCAGTAAACCGCGGCTTATATAGCGCTACGCGCAAATAATAAGTAAAAAGTGAGACTGAGAAACCGGGTTTTTACGTATGACCAAAACGAAATTTCCTAGTTTCAAATTAAATAAACCCGGTTTCTGGGATTAATGAATCGGTGTTATGGCCAAGAGATTATAGCTACAAAGCAATAGTTCAAACGCTTGTTATACGACATCTTCACTCATTGGTTTTGAAGGCTCAAATCATTCACTGACAAGACTTATGCAAAGCTCAAGCTTCCTGATTTGTTCCTAATCCAAGGTGAACACGATGTTGAGTATTTATCAATCCCTGTATAATGTACCAAAGCACACCTCCTTCTTAGACCCTTGTGGTGCTGCCAATAACGCTTGATCACTTTCTTTCTTCCTCCCTTGACAGCAATGGCACTATTGTCTGATAGTTCCTCCATTAGTTCTAATTCAGGCAAGTTGAAAGTATCTAAGTTAGAAATTTTGATAGTAGCCATCATTCATTCCTTCATTAACTATATTGACAAAGAAATTTGTTGCAGATGGAATCAGA
This sequence comes from Calothrix sp. MO_167.B42, assembly GCA_030065255.1. Classification (GTDB taxonomy): domain Bacteria; phylum Cyanobacteriota; class Cyanobacteriia; order Cyanobacteriales; family Nostocaceae; genus Calothrix_A. The sequence continues at coordinate 3,269 of JASJCX010000097.1, forward strand.
GTTTTAATTATCTGCCCTAATTGCTATGTTCCGATATATTTTCTATATTTTCAATCATTTAATCACTAAATAATAGCAAAAAGTAATGCAATTATTTCTTGATTTTTACTCAAATAAAATTCACTATCGATTTAAATTAATCGAAACACGATTTAACAGCAAAAAGTAATCATAATTGAGGAAATAATTAAAGTAATTTATTCTTTTTTATACTGTTAAATGAGAATATAAAGCTCAAAAAATAATCTTCAAACTCTGATTCACTGTAACTGAAGCACCTAGAGTTTGAAGATTCATTCATATATTAAGTTAGTAATGCGCTTCCTAGAAGGAAGAGATTATTTGTTAACCATCATTGCTTTTGTCTGAGATTCTCCAGCTATTCGCAAGCGTTGCATAAATTGGTTCATTAAGAATCCAGCGATCGCTAAATGACATACAATTGCTAAGAAGCCTTCTATAGTGATTTTCGTGTAATTGCTCAATAAAAATATAGGGGCAAGGGCAGAAAATAGCCATAAAAAAGTATCATTATTGTGATTGCTGAATAATACTGCCACAACAATGAAAGGTAATATCATCACTGCACCGAGGATAAAGATAGAGGCGATTACTCGGTGTTTGGTTTTCATAAATAATGATATCTGAACTATGACTACATAAAGTATTGCCAAACTTAAAGCTAGTCCTAAAGCAATGAGGCCGTTTGCTTTATTTGTCAAATTTGCACCAGAGGAAATAACTGCACTACTGATGCAAGTGATGGCAATTATGGCATTAATAGCTAAAGCTACTATGGCAGGGCTTTTATCTTTACTAATTAAATCTTTTCTCGAATGACCATTTTTGAAATTCATATGGCGGTAACGCGCCCAATCGATTAAGGATTGACGATGGGGAGTAATTGCAGCTATCAGATATAGGAAAGCACAGAAATTCAAAAATAGTAAGCAGACAATATTTTCTGCTATTTCATTATATCCATAAGCACATCCAGCAGTGACAATAGCAAAGTAAGCCATGAATACATAGCTTTTTCTCTTCGCAAGCATGGTATTATTAGGGTCGCGGAAACATCGCTGTAAACCATGCCAAATAAAATAATTTAAAACGGCAAAATTGAAGATGGCAAATATGGCTAAAACTAAATTTTGAGATCCCAATTTGATAGAGAACCAATGAAAATTTTGCCATATTTCCCAATTATTATACTTAGATGATTGTCTGAGATATGGGATAAAAAAGTAAGGATTGAAAAACCTGACAAATGATAGATAAACAAATGCACTATTAAAATGGGTTAAACCATTCATACATGATGCTAGAAAACCTAGCACTGCGCCACTGGCTAACCATGACTGAAACCCTCCCAACCAAGAACTAATTAAAGCAAAGAGTAATGCTGCACTGTAATAGCAAATACAGGCAGCTAATAACACTCCGTAGAAACTTAAAATCAGAGGGAAAGGAATATTTGCAGCAAATCCTGACCATAAATGTAGGGGTATGGCTAGGGCTACAGCAAAATAAAGTAAGATAGGAACTCCCATCATTTTACCTGTAAAAATAGCCTGGTGAGTTTGGGGAGTCAGACGTAAAAAATTAAGGGTATCCCGACGTTCTTCGCTGGCTAAATCATTAATTAGTAAATAAGTCCCCATTACTAAAAGGGAAAAAATAAAAACAATACTTACCCAAGTAAATAAATCTAAAGACCAGGATTCCCAATTAATAATGAAATTATTATAATTATCTAGCAGACATTGTGGTCGTCCATATTCAAGTTTTCCAGTACAGTATCGATTGGAAACATTAAAAATATTTTCACCAGGTTCTGGTGGATTTGGCAAATAAGCTAAGAAACCCATCAATAATATAAATTGACTAATCAGGGAAATAGCAATTGTCAGAATTATATTTCTGGGTTTAATTCTCCCTTTAAGTTCCCGTAATAATTGAGGATTATAATCACCCAATTTATTCATTAAATTATCCATCATAATTTAATTTACTCCATGTAATAATTATCACAACTGGGATATTCGTCATCAATCAGATGTAAATTAAAGATTGCAAGAAATTTAATATTCCTGCAATCAATTATGTTACTGATCGCAGTTCTATTAACTCCTTGACATAGATGCTTTACTAGCAGATTCTCCAACTAATTGAATTTGTTTTATCAGATTGAAATTTAACAATACTAGAACAACTATTTCAATTATCAAAGCTGAAAATATCGCCATCATTCCTGAATCTTCTAAACCAACCCAAGGGAATGTTGAAAATAGCCAGACACTGGGATGTTTTTCGGGATAAATCTTTAGTACTCCCAAAACAATGGGAGGTAAAAACATTAATGCGCCAATAGTACTTACTGCCCATAGAGAACGCTTATTAGTCTTCATCATTAGCATTCTTTGAACTATGGTACTGTAAATCATCATTAAGCTAATCAAGAACAGAAAACCTAAAATAATTCTAATTCTATTCCCATCATCTATCCAAAAATTAGTTTTACTAGCTCCATAGGAATTCAATGCTGGGGCAATTATAATCCAAGTAAATAGTGGTATTGTCACCAGCAGTAGATTAATTAATATTGCTACTTGTGCTGGACTTTTTTCTGCCCAAATTATATCTTTCCAGAAAGAATTAAAGCGTTCATATCTATATCTTGCCCAATCTTGTATTGCTTGACGATGGGGTGAGAGAATTGCAATTAAACCAAAGAGCAATAAAGTATTGAAGAAAATAATCAGTGGAAAATTTTCTCCTATTTGTTTATTAATATCAAACTTAAATTTATCTTGGTCGATAAATTTTCGATAACGAATGGCATAATGCTGTAGAGTAAAACCCCACATTATGAACTGAAAACCTGCCACGAAAAAATAGCTATTTTTTTTGCTTAAAAGCGTTGTATTAGGATTGCGAAAACGTCGTTTTAGTCCTTGCCAAACCCAATAATTCCAGAATCCATAGTTAAGTAAGTTTACTGCCATTAAACCAAATAAAGTTTTACCCACTGGTAGATAGAAAAATAATAATTCATCTAAAGTGGATTTACCTCTGTATGAACTGAATACATTAGGAAATAGATATTTAGTCATATCAAAAGGACTTAATAATCTCAGCCAAACAGCAGCATTATTATAATAGTTTGCTTGCCATGCGAATTGCATTGTCATGATTAAAAACAGGAGCATGGCTCCAGCACCAAGCCAAGGTTGAAAACCACTTAACCAACGACTAAATAAACCAAATAACAGGGCAAGACTATAGAAGAAAATACAACAAGCAACAAGAATTATGTCAAAAGTGAGAATATAGCTGGTGGAGATGTTAGCAGAACGTCCAGCTAACAGATGTAGAGGTAGAGCTATGAGGACAAGGATATAAATTAAAACTGGTACCCCCAGCATTTTCCCAATTAAAATACTACTTTCTGACTGGGGACTCAAACGAATAAAATCTAATGTGCCTCGCTTCTCTTCTTGAGCCAAATTACTAATTAGTAAATAAGTACCGCCGACCAATAATACGAAGATAAAAACCACACTTAATGTGAGGAATATATATTCCCAATGATCGCGCCACCACATTTGCAGATTAATTTGCTCCGTAGGACAGTAATTTGTTCTTAAAAAATTAGGTAAAGATTGTTTTTTTGCTTCTAAATTGTCAATTTGAGTTTGTAAATTAGAAATAAATTCTGGATTAGCTTGTGCTCTTTTAGCATTGAACAGTTGATTTCTCAGGGAACTAAGTTGTGAATAAATTGGTTTTGGCTGATTTAAATAAAACTGACTGAGATTACAATATTTAGCTGTTAGAGAGTACTTTTCACCGGGAAAATATTGTAACTGATAGAGAAAAAGGAGAAGTTGACCAACCAAAGATATAATGACAGCGATCGCAACATAAAAAACCTTCAGTCTTCCTTTTAATTCCCGCCTTAATTGTGGGTTCCAATCCCCAATTTTATCTATTAAATTATGCATCATAAACTAGGTTATTTTAATGGCAGTTGATAGTTGGCAGTTGATAGTTGACCGAAAAAAAAGGATACAAGCCCCTACTTTTAGATATGGGGTCAATCCAAAATAGACAAAGGATAACAGATAACGGATGATCTGTTTTTCAAAATCTAAAATCTAAAATCTAAAATCTAAAATCTAAAATCTAAAATCCAAAATTGATTTAAGATGCTTGTTTATGTCCTAATTTGAGGAAAATTGTTTCTAAATCTTCTTGGGTACAATGGAATTGTGTGATGGGAATTTGGGCTTGAATGAGTGATCGCAATAAATCGGCACAATCTTCTTCGTTACCGTCAAAGTTTACCCGCAAGCTATTTTGACCTAACATTAATTCCCATTCTTCTACCAAAGGATTGTTCTTTAATTCCCCAATTAGTTCTTCTGTTTTACCCAGGCTAGAAATAATAATTTGCTGATGGGAAAGCCGTTGGTATAAATGCTGCAAAGAGGAACTTTCCACCAGATAGCCGAGTTCCATAATTCCCACGGAAGTACACAACTCTGCTAAATCGCTGAGAACATGGGAAGAAATCAAAATCGTCATTCCTGCTTCTTGGAGGACTTTGACAATTTCCCGAAACTGCATCCTGGCAATGGGGTCAAGTCCAGAAACTGGTTCGTCCAATAGCAGTAAAATCGGCTCGTGGATAATTGTGCGTGCTAAACTCAGGCGCTGCTTCATCCCCCGTGACAGGGTAGAAATTAAACTATCCCGTTTATTTTCCAATTGGATGAGTTCGATAACTTCATGTAAACGTTTAGTACGCCGTGGTTCCCGCAAACGATAGAGACGGGCAAAATAATCCAAGTAATCCCAAACCGTCAGCTCCTCATATAAAGGATAATCATCGGGTAAGTAACCCAAACGCCGCTTGAGGGTAGGATTACTATGATCGCGCAAAAGGCGATCGCCATTAATATAAATTTCCCCAGTAGTCGGCTCTTCCGCCGCCGCTAGCATCCGAATGAGGGTGGTTTTTCCCGCACCATTTGGGCCAATCAATCCGTAAACTTCACCTGTTTGGATTTCTAAATCAATGTTATTAACCGCAATATGTCGATCAAATTGCTTAGTGACTCCAGAAGTCTGAATCGCTAATTCTTTTACCATAGCTGTTGAGGATGGTGCTGGATATTAATACATAACCTAACTTCTCCCTACAGTTTTTGTCAGGCTTGTTGCGGAAAATGAAACTGGCTTTAATGAAACTTGATATTTATGGGAAAATTACTGATTTATTACCTTAGTAACAAGTAAATATTTTTACTTAAAATAAATTCATCTACCTGCCTAACTGTGCAGCTATAAATATATATATAAATTAAAAACTTAATAAGTACACCTACTAGGTATGATAATTAATCTGCAAGCATTGCTGTGCAGTTAAATATCTACTAAATATCTACCCCCCTCAACAACAAACTATGGCTCAGAATTACCGCATTACCCTACTCCCAGGCGATGGCATCGGACCTGAAATAATGGCAGTGGCGGTGGATGTGCTGAACGTCGTGGGAAAAAAATTCGATCTTCAGTTTGAATTTACAGAAGCTTTGATTGGTGGTGCAGCCATTGATGCTGCGGGGGAACCCCTACCAGCCCCAACCCTCCATACTTGCCGTCAGAGCGATGCTGTATTATTAGCAGCAATTGGCGGTTATAAATGGGATTCCCTACCATCAAATATGCGCCCAGAAGCTGGTTTATTGGGATTAAGGGCAGGGTTAGATCTATTTGCTAACCTACGCCCAGCCAAGATATTACCCCAGTTAATTGATTCTTCTACCCTCAAACGGGAAATAGTAGAAGGGGTGGATATTATGGTGGTGCGGGAACTCACCGGGGGGATTTACTTTGGTAAACCCAAGGGCATATTTGCCACGGAAACAGGGGAAAAGCGGGGTGTAAATACCATGGCTTACACCGAAGCAGAAATTGACAGAATTGGCAGAGTTGCCTTGGAAACTGCTAAAAAACGGGGAGGTAAGCTGTGTTCGGTGGATAAAGCCAATGTATTAGAAGTATCTCAATTATGGCGCGATCGCATGACCCAATTGTCAGCAGAATATCCGGATGTGGAGTTATCCCATTTGTATGTAGACAATGCAGCCATGCAGTTGGTACGCGCACCCAAACAGTTCGATACCATTGTCACTGGGAACTTATTTGGTGATATCCTTTCTGATGCCGCTGCCATGTTGACAGGAAGTATTGGTATGTTACCATCTGCTAGTTTAGGTGCTTCTGGTCCGGGGGTATATGAACCCGTCCACGGTTCTGCTCCAGATATTGCTGGACAAGATAAAGCCAATCCTTTAGCACAGGTTTTGAGTGCTGCCATGATGTTACGTTATGGTTTAAACCAACCTGTGGCGGCTGACTCTATAGAAAAAGCAGTATTACAAGTTTTAGAGCAGGGTTACCGTACTGGAGATATAATGTCTGCTGATATGAATCTTTTAGGCTGTAAAGCGATGGGAGAGTTATTGATTCAGACTTTAGAGGGAATGTAATTAACAAGTTTTCTGCTTAAAATACTCACGAGTATTCTCTAGATTGTAGAAAATTAGAAGTTACCAGGAATTGCTCCATTCGGAAAGCCATTGTTAATAATTTTACATAAACGAAATAACAACAATACAAGTGAGGAGTTTCAAGAACTGTGTACGCTTTAAGACAAAACCAACAAAATAGATATGCTAATACCCCCCAACCTCCTTTGGTGGACTCTAATTTAATTAGGGCTGCGGGTCAAATTTACTACACTTACTGCGAAGTTCATCCAGAAATAGAGGGACAAGCTGCTGGGGTAGCAATTAATCGCGTTAATCACCGGGGTAAAGTGATATTTATTAGCCATCCTGCTTTATTGCCAGAGGAATGTTTTGTGCCTTTGAGTCAAATTGAATCCTGTATGTATTAGGCATTCAATTTTAGATTTTGGATTTTGGACTTCGTCGTGAGCTCAGTCGAACGATTTTGGATTTTGGATTTACGTTTAATGTGGATTAAGTACTCAAACCATTGTAATTACGTTGATAATTCCAAAAACATGATTTTGAACAAGTCTCGAAACCCTTATTGAATAAGAGACGTTTTTAATTCACATCAGGCGTGATTTTGGATTCTGGATTTATTCCACATAGCTTGCTTTTGGCTGTGTGAGTATAAATTCTTAAGTTTCTATACCATGAAGTAATTATTGGTCATCAGTCCTGAGTCCAGGTTATAACCGTGGGGCAATGGACTAAATACAATTATATTGATAACTTCATGGACATTTTGATGATGGCTCCGGCGAGTATAATTGTCTTCGCCTTAGGTGCATCTGTTGGCAGTTTTATCAACGTTGTTGTTTACCGACTACCAGCAAAATTATCTATTTTATGGCCTCCTTCTCGCTGTCCCCATTGTTTAAACCAACTCAAGGCATATGATAATGTGCCAGTATTTGGCTGGCTATGGTTAAAAGGGCGCTGTCGTTTCTGTAAAAATAAAATTTCTCCCCGCTATCCTGTAGTAGAAGCGATCGCAGGTTTGCTATTTTTGTTGTTGTTTTTCACATTTAAATTTTCCCTCCTTACCATTGGATACTGGGCTTTTTGTAGTTGGTTGTTGGCATTGTCCATAATTGACTGGGATACAATGATCCTTCCTAATTCCTTAACTCAGTCAGGTTTATTACTAGGAATAGGATTTCAGGTAATTTGGGGTTTTGTATCAGTTGGTAATTGGCAAGGAGCAATTAACTATGGAATGATGGCCATCGCCGCTGCGGTATTAGGAATATGGTTATTTGATGCGATCGCAATTTTGGGTGAAATAGGTTTGGGTAAGGCTGCCATGGGTGCGGGAGATGCCAAGTTAGCGGCGATGATGGGTGCTTGGTTAGGTTGGAAGTATTTACTGTTTGCTAGCTTTAGTGCTTGTGTAGTGGGAGTCTTATTTGGGATTGTTTTTCGCAGACAATGGGGACAAAAAATGCCCTTTGGGCCTTTCCTTGCCATGGGTTGTGCGATCGCTTTATTTTGTGGTGAGGCTGTTTTATCCACATACCTGCGTTTATTTTTTGCCAATTCTTAAATAAACTGACGTTGCTGATTACAAGTATGATTTTGCCCCCCAACCCCCAATGCTGGGGGAGAAAGATAATTTAAAGTCCCCCAGGTACCCCCAAAGTTGGGGGTCACGGGGGCAGGGGATTTAGGGGGCTTTACTAAAACAAGAAAAATAAATTCATACTTCAATTCAGCAACGCCAATAAACTAGTGCTTTGTCCCATTAGTTACGAGGGGTGTGAGCGACTTGTCAAAAGCTGGAAAATGGGGAATGGGGGAGTCGGGAATTGGGAAGAGGTATTTATCCAATCTTGTATAAAAAGACATCAAATTCAAGAATTTATGGATTGCAGAGAACCCATTAGACACGAAGAAAGAAATTTAGCGCAGCTTGACCAAGAAATGGTATAACATCCTTAGTTGTAGTCAAAATTGTTTGCGGTAAACTGTCCTGAAAAGTTTGCTTGACAGAAGAAATACCGATAACCAGAATGGCTCAACTTTCCGTACCAAAATCCAAAATCTAAAATTACGTGACTGTAATCTCCATTACCCCAGCAGTATTTTTAGTTCTGCTAAGATTAACTCATTAATGCAACTCCATAAACATTAGCAATAAACAAATTTTATCATTATCCAGCAATAGATATCCGCTCTAAATTGTGGGTACCCAGAGTTGCATACACTTGCCAATTTTTAATCTCAAACCGTACAAATTATCATCCCCTTCTAAATGACCAATCATTTTTGGTGGTTAGAACAAATAAAACCGATAATATTGACTCTTCAGATAATACCAATCAATGGTATGGATTTAGAAGTAGGGAAAAATGTTAATTTTACAAGTCAGTTAATTGGGGGAAAAGATTACCAACAAAATATGGATATAATTCCTGGTTGTTACTGTGGCTTGCAACTTATAGAAGTTGCTGACTCAAACAAAAGGCTGAAAAACACACCATCTATCCCCACAGTCACCTTGGATTGGTGATAGCTCAATTACTCTTGTAAATCTTAATTTCTCAAATAATACAAAAATATTAATGGAGGGAATCACTGCGATGAAATTTCATACTATACAGAACAAAGACTTGAATTGGCTTCTATATTTTCGTTAAGCTGGCAACCGGAGATAAAAAATCAGGTCTGTGTTGTTTATATAAGAGACTGGAACAAATAGTCAATAGTCAAACACCCATAAATAATTACCATATATTCTCGACTGTTGACTTTTGAAGCCTGCCTAACAGCTTCAGTGTTTTCTACTTTAGTAGCCGCTCCTGGAGGCAATCTCCATAACCAAGCTACCTCACCGTCAGCTGCTCTACTTGAGAAAATCCCAAGACTGCACTGACTCACCGTCAGTTGCTCTACTTGAGAAAATCCCAAGACCGCACTGACTTACCATATTACCCACTTGCATAAGAAAAACAATGGCAAACAACGAAGAAAATCGCGGTTTAAAGTCTTTATTTGATTGGTTTGCAAATCGACGTAAATCTGGTTCTACTAACCCAGGGCCCCAAGAGAGAGAAATTGCTGATGGTTTATGGCACAAATGTCCCAAATGTGGCGTGTTGACATATACCAAAGACTTACGAGCCAATCAGATGGTTTGTATGGATTGCGGTCATCATAATCGGGTAGATAGTGACGAACGCATCCGCCAATTGATAGATGCTAACACTTGGCAACCAATGGACGAACATTTGCGTCCTACCGATCCCTTAGGTTTTCGCGATCGTAAAGCATATTGCGATCGCATACGGGATTATCAAGAAAAAACTGGCTTAATCGATGGGGTGAAAACTGGATTAGGTCAAATTGGTGGTTTACCCATAGCTTTAGGAGTAATGGATTTCCGGTTTATGGGTGGAAGCATGGGTTCTGTAGTGGGGGAAAAACTCACCCGTTTAATTGAAGAAGCCACCCAACGTCGTTATCCTGTAGTCATTATCTGCACATCCGGCGGTGCAAGGATGCAGGAAGGAATGCTATCTTTAATGCAGATGGCAAAAATTTCTGCGGCTTTAGATAGACATAGAGAAGCAAGATTGTTATATATTCCCGTTTTGACTAATCCCACAACTGGCGGCGTGACTGCTAGTTTTGCTATGTTGGGGGATTTGATTATTGCAGAACCCAAAGCAACCATCGGTTTTGCTGGTCGGCGAGTGATTGAGCAAACCTTGAGAGAAAAGCTACCAGAGGATTTCCAAACTGCTGAGGATCTACTCAAGCACGGTTTTGTAGATGATATTGTACCCCGTACCCAGTTAAAGCAAACTTTAACCCAATTAATTAACTTACATCAGCCCCCCGCAATCTCAACAAACCACAATATGGCTTTTTTGAAAAAGACAATGACCTTGAGTTCCACCGCAGCTGAATAATATACTGTGAAGGAAATAATTTAAGCCATTCTTAGCAACGGATAGTGTATCTTAGCAACGGATTGTAAAGGATTTAACTCAATTGCTCCCTGTGTATCCGCTACAATATCCGTTGCTTGTTAGTTATGGTGGGATGATGAGATGATGGGATGATGAGGTGATGGGATGATGTGTTTTGGCTTATATTCACTCCTAGGGATTTATCCGGTCAGCCTCCACCCAATCTTAACATTACAAATACATAAACTTAGGAGATAATTAATAACATTAAGGAGGTGGTTTATCTGTACGGTTGTCAGCAAAATCTGATCAATCCTGATAGTGAGTTAAAAGCAATTCTTGAGTTTATTTGTTCTGAATCCAACAAACTAACAAATTGCGGCATTTATTATGCTCGTCAATTGTTTTTCAAAGCCAATCAAATAATTGGTAAGTATGATTTAGAAAAACAATACAAATCAAATAAACACTATCAAGTTTTGTACTCACAAGCAGCACAGCAAATACTCAGGTCTGTTGCTGAGTCTTTCAAATCCTTTCAGGAGTTAGACAAAAAGTACAAAAATGGTGGTTTGCATTTTAAACCAAGGGTTCCTAACTACCGCACAAAAGATGGTTTAGCAATGGTGACTTATCCTAAACAGGCTTTAAGACTTGTTGGGGATAGCATCAAAATCCCTCTTGGAACAACTGTAAAACGGTGGTTTAAGTTAGACAGCTTTTTGATACCAATGCCATCTAATCTACAGTTTACAGATATTAAAGAACTGCGGATACTGCCACGTAACAGATGTTTTTATGTTGAGTTTGTATACAAAAAACAGATTGTAGCTCAACATAATTCAAACCCTGAAAATGTTTTGGGAATCGACCCAGGCATAAACAACTGGTTAAGTTGCATCTCCAATGTTGGTACAAGCTTTATTGTTGATGGTCGCAAGGTTAAAAGCCTTAACCAGTGGTATAACAAGCGTATTTCCACCCTAAAAGAAGGTAAGCCCCAAGGTTATTGGGATGACCAACTGGCGCACATCACAGAAAAACGTAACCGTCAGATGAGAGATGCTCTAAACAAAGCTGCAAGATTAGTTGTTGACCATTGCATCAAATACCAAATCGGTACAGTTGTTTTTGGTTGGAACCAAGGTCAACGACAAGAAGCAACACTAGGTAAAACAACTCAATGTTTTGTCCAGATACCAACAGCGAAACTCAAACAAAGAGTTAAACAACTGTGTGCAGAATACGGAATTAAGTTTATTGAAACAGAAGAATCCTACACCAGTAAAAGCTCGTTTTTAGACGGGGATTTTCTACCTACTTTCGGCGAAAAACCTGAAGGATGGAAACCATCGGGGAGAAGAGTTAAACGCGGGATGTACCGCACTGGTAAAGGTTTGTTGGTTAACGCTGATTTGAATGGTGCTGCGAATATACTTCGCAAAGTAGAGACACAGCTAGGACTCAACCTAGTCAAGGTCTGTAGGCAAGTTTTGACCCTTGCTACCAGATTTCGTATCTGGGAAACCAAAACTAAAAAGCGAAACGGGACGGATTCATCCTCCCGCGATCGCGGAGCGCGCCCTACTGCCCAATCCAGCTTCACTGGATTGCCCTGTAACGAAGTTACAGGGAGATGCAATTCCATTGCATCTGGCAGTGCAACGGGCGATCGCAACTGTTTAGAATCCCCGTGTTTTTAAACCGGGGAGAGGTCAAAGCAGATATAACAAGATAAACAGAACAATCCAAATTACATCAACAAAGTGCCAATATAGTTCTGCTGCTTCGATACCAAAATGCTTTTCGTTACTGTAATGGTCTTTTTTGAGCGATCGCCACAATACCGCTACAATTGCTAAAACACCAACGGTAACGTGTAATCCGTGGAAACCAGTCAACACATAAAATGCACTGGCATATAAGTTGGTGGTTAAACCAAATTCTAAATGGCTGTACTCATAAACCTGTCCCATCAAGAAAATAGCACCCATCAAGGCAGTAATAGCAAACCAAATTTGCATCCCCTTGACATTATTTTTCTTGATTGCTGCATCGGCATTATGGATGACAAAACTGCTAGAAATCAGAATTATGGTGTTAATTCCCGGGAGCAATAATTCTCGCTCTGGAGTACCCTCCGGGGGCCATACTGGTAAAGCAGAACGAAAGGTAAGATATGCTCCAAACATACCCATAAAAATCATCCCCTCTGCAATCAGGAAGACAACCAACCCAAACATACGATGGTCTGGATGTTCTTCATGGGCTTCTGCTGCTGTGCTGTGGTGATAATTTAGGGCAGTTTTTTCTGGATCGATTGTTTGTCCTTGCATGAATTTTGAATTAAATAATGAATTATGAATGGTGAATGTAGGGTGCGTTAATGTTCTAACGCAACCTAAAAAATATTAGGAATTAGCTGCAATTGCTGTTTCCGTATCAGCTATAGCTGTATCCGTTTCTGTTGCTTCTGGTTCCATGCCATAGTCATAAGGACCAGTTTTCAATACTGGTTGTCCCTCAAAGTTTTCAATGGCTGGAGGAGAAGTCGTCATCCATTCTAAAGTCAGTGCTTGCCAAGGATTATCAGCAGCTTTCGCCCCAAACATCCAACTCCAAATCACATTAATAATAAAAGGGAATGTGGAAACTGCCAGGATGTAAGAGCCATAGGTACAAATTTGGTTGAGGTCGGTAAATTGGGGATCGTATTCAGCAATCCGGCGGTTCATACCCATCAATCCCAATTTATGCATGGGTAAGAAGGTCATATTAACACCCACAATTGTTAAGGCAAAGTGCAACTTACCCCAAAACTCATTCAACATTCGCCCAGTAATTTTGGGGAACCAGTGGTAATAACCAGCAAAAATGCCCAACACTGCACCACCAAACAATACATAGTGCAAATGTGCCACGACAAAATAAGTATCGTGGACGTGGATATCGAAGGGTACAGATGCCAACATTACCCCAGTGACACCACCAATTACAAAAGTACCCACAAAACCCATGGCAAAGAGCATGGCACTATTCAGGCGGATTTTACCACCCCACATAGTTGCCAACCAACTGAAAATTTTGATCCCCGTGGGTACAGCAATGATCATCGTAGCGATCATAAAGAACATCCGCAACCAATCGGGAACCCCACTAGTAAACATATGGTGTGCCCAGACAATCAATCCCAAAAAGCTAATTGCCAAACTCGAATAAGCGATCGCTTGATAGCCAAAAATTGGTTTACGGGAATGAACGGGGATAACTTCGGAAATTACCCCAAAAAAGGGCAAAATCATAATGTATACTGCCGGATGGGAGTAAAACCAGAACATATGCTGGTAAATAACGGGATCGCCTCCACCAGTGGGATTGAAAAATGCTGTCCCGGCAATTAGATCAAAAGATAGGAGAATTAGTGCCCCTGCCAGTACTGGAGTAGAAATCAATACCAGTGCTGAGGTGGCTAACATTGCCCAGCAAAATAAAGGCATTTTGTTAAATGTCATACCGGGGGTACGCATCTTGATGATGGTGACGAGAAAATTAATCGCGCCCAAAATCGAAGATGTGCCCACTAGCAGTATACTGATAATCCAAATTGCTTCCCCTACTTCCCCTGTTACCAAACTCAGGGGTGGGTAGGAAGTCCAACCAGCATCGGGAGCATCACCCACCAGCAAACTGGCCATTAGTAGCACACCTGCTGGGGGAACAATCCAAAATGCTAGAGCATTGAGCCGGGGAAATGCCATATCCTTTGCCCCAATCATCAAAGGGATCAAGAAATTAGCAAAACCGGCTCCTGCAGGCACAATCCACAAAAAAATCATGATTGTGGCGTGCATGGTAAATAAGCCATTGTATAATTCCGGGTCAACAAAATCTGAACTCGGTGTTCGTAGTTCCGTGCGTACCAATTCAGCTAAAGCACCGCCAATACAGTAAAAAAGGAAAGTTGAAACTAGATATTGAACGGCAATTACTTTGTGGTCGGTATTAAAAGTAAAGTAGTCTGTCCATTTTCTCACCTCATGGGGTGAGTTTTCAGGTGGTTTTGGGGCTGTGGTTTCTAACTGTGTTTGAGCCATACAATTTGGGATTTTGAAAAACAGATAATTCGTTATCCGTTGTTGATTTGAGAAAACAGATAATTCGTTATTCGTTGTTGATTTGAGAAAACAGATAATCCGTTATCCGTTGCCTATGTTGTATCCGTTGCCTATTTTGTATTGATACTACAGATAAATCTGGAGACTTATAAGATTATGATTCAGGTATTAATGGTTATTAGTTATTTACTACTACACAGCTTAATAACTCCTAACTCATAACTCCTAACTCTTAACTTTTAACTGCCAACCGTCAACCGTCAACTGTCAACTTATTGATGAACTTGATGCAGGACTTCTGGGTTAATACCCATGTGTTGAGTGTAGGGGGTCAAAAATTTATCTGCCGACATCTGTGCCGGATTTGTTGCCACAGCTTTATTTAATTCGTCCTTACTAGCTAACAATTCTTCTTGTTGCCACTTCTCAAAAGCTTCTGGGGTCTCTACCACTACATCACCTCGCATTATACCGTGGTAAGGACCGCATAATTCAGCACAAACTAGGGTGTACTCACCTTCAACTTTGGGTGTAAACCGAAACACACTCTCCCTACCAGGAATCGCATCTTGCTTCAGACGAAATTCTGGGATCCAAAAAGCATGGATCACATCACTTGCCGTCATTCTAATTTCCACCTTTTTCCCCACTGGTAGGTGCAATTCACCAGCGGTAAGTTCAGTTTCCGGGTAAGTAAAAATCCAGGCATATTGCAAGCCCGTGACTTCAATTACAACATCAGCAGGTGGACGTTCCTTTGCTGGCATCTGCATATCCGCTTGGGCAATATTGACTGAAGGAGAATCGCTCAAGGTAGCAGCCATGGCACTCCCTGGCATGACTTGGGCTTCTTCAATCATTTCCCCTTGGTCCGCTAAATGGGTATCAACACCACTGAGAGATGTGTAAACATCAAAACTATATAAAGAAATACCCACAACAATAATTGCGGGGATCGCTGTCCAAAGAATCTCTAAGGGCACATTACCTTCAATTGGTGGTCCATCGGTATTGTCACCTGCCCGTTGCCTATATCTCCAGGCACAATAAATTAAAACCCCCTCGACAATCAGAAATATACCTGTAGAGATGGTCATCATGGCATTAAACAGACCATCTACTAAAGTAGCTTCGTCTGAGGCAGCAATCGGCAGGAGACCGTGATTTTGACCATACCAGAAGCTGATTAAGGTCAAAATAATGCCAATTAGCAATGTCCAAATGGAACTAGGAATTTTCACGGTTAAAAGAGTTAATGACTTTACTAGGTTTGATCGAACATA
>JASJCX010000098.1 GCA_030065255.1 Calothrix sp. MO_167.B42
CCTAGATATATCAAGAAAACAACCAATTCGACGTAAAATCATTGACATATAAAGCTTTGAGGCTGTTTTTTGCACAAAAAAATGTCTAAGTCCC
Organism: Calothrix sp. MO_167.B42; assembly: GCA_030065255.1. GTDB lineage: Bacteria > Cyanobacteriota > Cyanobacteriia > Cyanobacteriales > Nostocaceae > Calothrix_A. The sequence goes on from JASJCX010000098.1 coordinate 95, forward strand.
GTTAGGTTGGACTTTTGATATGTAACATATTATGAAATGGGTTCATATTTGGTTACGTAAAACCTCCGATTTTGCATGATTTTTCCTCACAGTCAAAATCGAATGAATGGCGGATTATGAATGTAGAGAAGAAAAAGGAGTAATGGTTATGAAAAAGTATTGAACTATACAACTTTTACTATTTGACAGAAAGAGGTGAATATATGAAACGCTCTCATATAATATTTGCACTGGCTACTACTCTAACTGCTGCTAGTGTCTTTATATCTATACCTAAACTTGCATATGCAAAATGTGGTTTCTTAGACATTACTTGCTCTCCAAGTAAATGGAGAACTCCAGGAGAAACAGTAGATAGAATAGGAGGAAAAATCAGAATATTAGGGCGAGAATTTGATAAACAAGTGATTCAAAAAATAGGCGATGAGATTGGAGAAGGGTTAGAAAGTGCAGTTAGGATGTGCAGCCAAGTCGGTGTTGAGACTTGTATGAATCCTAACTTTCAAACTATCTATAGAACACTTAAATTAGCCTCTTCTGCAAAGATAATTAATGATGCAAATAGTTGTGGTGCTTTAGTTAAGACATTAGCTGATGGAGGTCAAGCAGGATTGCAAGTCTATGCTACAGCTAATGGTGTTCCTGTACCTCCTCAAGTTACTAATTTAGTAACTTCAATTAATGAAGGTTATGGCTATTCTTCCTGTCAACTTATGTATGGTAGACAACCAAACTTAAGTAATATGGTACAGACAAAAGAAGGTGCTGTTGTATCAAAAGAAAATCTTCCCAAAATAACAGGTACTATCGCTGGTACACCGGAAAAAGTTCCCTCTTCTACAACTCAAGCATCAAATACTACTCCTGAAACTCCTACTCAAGTAAATAAACCGTCTCAAACACAGCCTCAATCACTAACAAGAATTCAACTAAGAGATATTTTCTTTAATGAGTTCATTAATCAAGGGTATGCAGCTGATAAAGTCAAGCCAGCTTGTAACTGTATAGCTAAAGATGCATTTGAAACATATACTCCAAAACAACTGGCTCAAATCTCACAGAATAAATCACAATTACAAGAAGAACTTCAACCGATAATAAAGGATTGTTTAGCCTTTTATCCAATTGATAATTCAAATAATCCTCAATCAACTCTGCAACAAACTGAAGCAGAAACACCAAAAAGACCTCAAAAACAAGCTTGTCTCATCAAGATAGGAGGTATCTGTATTGGACCTATTGAGTAGTACTAGCCAGAAAAGTAATACCATTTTGGATTAAAGAGAGGTAAAATATGACAGCTATTAAAATTCTCTCAATCGATGGCGGTGGAATTCGTGGAATTATCCCAGCAATTATTTTATCTGAAATCGAGGAAAGAACTGGAAAACCAATTGCCGAATTATTTGATTTTATTGCCGGTACTTCAACAGGAGGATTACTAACTCTAGGTTTAACAAAACCTAATTCTGAAGGTAGGCCTCAATATAGTGCTAATGATTTAATTCAATTGTACGAGACAGAAGGAAAAACTATTTTTCATCGCTCAGAATCAATCACAGATAAAATGTCACATATTTGGCGGCGAAAATTTTATTCAGATGGGATTGAAGGTGTGTTAAAAAAATATTTTGATGATACACTCTTGAGTCAAGCACTAAATGAGATGTTGATTACCAGCTATGATGTAGAAAATTGTTCTCCTTATTTCTTTAAACGGTATAAAGCTCAATATAATCAAGATAAGCATGACTTCCTAATGGCAGAAGTTGCCAGAGCCACATCTGCTGCTCCTACTTATTTTGAACCTTTAAAATTACAATCAAATCACCCATCATTGCCTTACAAAGCTTTGATTGATGGCGGTGTATTTGCCAATAATCCCACCATGTGTGCCTATGTGGAAGCGAAAAAACTTTATCCAGAAACCACAGATTTCTTAGTAGTTTCTATTGGTACAGGAAAAACCGTTCATCGACTTAAATACAAAGATATTCAAGATTGGGGAATTATTCAATGGGCGCAACCAATGCTAAATGTTGTGTTTGATGGGGTCAGTGATGCAGTAGACTACCAAATGCGGCAAATATTACCAAAAAACCGTTACTACTACTTTCAAACTGAAGCACTCAACGCAGAAAGTACTATAGACAATCCAAGTGATACCCACATCAATGAGTTAAAAGGACTTGCCACTGAAATCCTCTATAAACAAGCTAGTGAGTTAGAAGAATTATGCAATGAACTGACCAAAAAAACAGTACATGAAAAATAAATTTTGCAGGCTTTATAGAGTATTTTATGGAGATTAACTCAATATGAAATTATGAGTTTCATTAATGATTTTTTGCCACAATGGAACTATACTGCTAAACCCCAACGACATCCACAATTGCAAGTTATTTAATCCACGTTCCTTAATTGTTCTATTCCTTCAACCAATTAAACATCTCCCCCACAGTCAGGTTGAAAGCTTCAGCAAATGGGGGAACAGGGAGGCGTGCGCTTGCTTCTTCACACATAGCAAGGGTGCGATCGGCAAAATAAACAAAAACAAGTTCTTCTTCTGGATCGATTAACCAGCCCATTTGAGTGCCATGGGCAAGACAATGGAGGATATTGCGGACGACTTTGGTTTGGTTCTGATCTGGGGAGAGAATTTCAATCGTCCAGTCGGGAGCCAATGTAAAGGTATTTAGGACTTTCCCATTTTCGTCGCGGGGAATACGTTCCCAGGTGAAGACAGCGACATCAGGAACAATGGATCTGCCTCCAAAAGTACAGCGCAGTTCTGAATATGCACGAGCGATGTGTTGAGGTTTAAGTAGGCTATTAACGGCTAGGACAAGATCGCTTTGAACCGTGCTGTGTTTACCTTGGGGCATAGGTTTCTGGATAATTTGGCCGTTTATGAATTCCCTAGCAGGTTTAGTTTCTGGCAGTTGGAGAAATTCATCGAGGCTTAGGGGCTTACTAGGGGTTTGAACCATGACTGTTGGGGTTGATAGTTGATTACTGCCTTACAATCTTTCAATATATAAAATTATCTTACCGGTGCCGTGCCCTGACGAAGAATTTATGTGTCCTAAACATTATTGGAATTAGTATTAGCGATCGCACAACTAGACTCCTACAATCCCATCTATTGTAAATCTAATTGCATTTCGTTAGAACTAGAAAAACCAAGGGCAGAGTAAACCGATTTCCCCAAAGGTGAAGCATGCAGTATGGCCCTGGTACAACCTATAGCTTTTAGATAATTCATACTCATACCCACCAGCTGTTTGGCAATTCCTTGATTTCTATGGGTTGGTTCCACATATACGCCCCAAATATAGCCATATCTACGACAATTGTCAGTCAAAATGTGGGGATATAAACCTGCAAACAACTGACAACCACTAGAAGCGATCACTTTACCTGACAACTCAGCCACAAATGCCTGGTAAGATAGTTCCTGACGAACGCGACTGATGAATTGCACAGTTACGTCCAACCAGTCAGCAATAATACCTTCAGCAGGAATTTCATTATCTCGCCATATATGATATGAGTGCTCGGCTATGATTATGTCTTCATCAACTCTTGCTTGGCGATAATTTATATTTTTTGATGCAGCCATGATTTAAAAGTTAGTTTTTCCTGATAGTAACGATTAGTTTTTCCTACATAATTACTGATTTTTTCCCAGGCTGGATTTTGAGGGATCGCCTATAGTGGCTAGCTTTGAGTATCACTGCCTCAAGTGTGCCCAATATCAAGGCAAGCTACCAGAATATACCAGGAAGTATGAATACAACGTAACCTTTCTGATACTCTGAAATAATCGGAAAGAAGAAGTGCCATGAGTCTTAAACAAATGGTACTAGGGGTATGATTGAACATGGCGGAAAATTTGAGAAGTCAAGTAGTGACCCAAGGGGTGCAGCGATCGCCTAATCGGGCAATGCTGCGGGCTGTTGGTTTTCAAGATGAAGATTTCACTAAACCAATAGTAGGAATTGCTAATGGTTATAGTACCATTACTCCCTGCAATATGGGCATTAACCAACTAGCACAGAGGGCAGAGGCTGGTATTAAGCAGGCTGGGGCTATGCCGCAGATGTTTGGCACCATTACCATTAGTGATGGTATTTCTATGGGGACTGAGGGGATGAAATATTCCCTAGTATCCCGGGAAGTAATTGCCGATTCCATCGAAACTGCTTGTAATGGGCAAAGTATGGATGGGGTACTGGCAATTGGTGGTTGTGATAAAAATATGCCTGGGGCTATGATTGCCATCGCCCGCATGAATGTACCAGCTATTTTTGTTTACGGTGGTACCATTAAACCAGGCAACTACGGTGGATTTGACCTGACTGTTGTCAGTGCCTTTGAAGCAGTAGGGGAATACAGTGCTGGTAAAATAGATGAAGAGAAGTTGTTGGCTGTGGAGCGCAACGCTTGTCCCGGTGCTGGCTCCTGTGGAGGTATGTTTACGGCCAATACCATGTCCTCAGCCTTTGAAGCTATGGGCATGAGTTTACCCTATTCTTCTACTATGGCAGCAGAAGATGCAGAAAAAGCTGACAGTGCAGAAAAGTCGGCTTTTGTTTTAGTAGAAGCAATTCGTCAACAACTTTTACCCAGGCAGATTATCACCCGTAAGTCCATTGAAAACGCCATTTCCGTAATCATGGCAGTGGGTGGTTCAACTAACGCAGTATTGCATTTTCTCGCGATCGCCCGTGCTGCTGGGGTACAATGGTCATTGGATGACTTTGAAACTATCCGTGCCCGCGTCCCCGTTTTGTGCGATTTAAAACCTAGTGGTAGATATGTGGCTACGGATTTACACAGAGTCGGTGGCATTCCTCAAGTGATGAAAATGCTATTAGCACATGACCTATTACATGGTGATTGTATTACTATTAGTGGACAAACCATTGCTGAAGTCTTGGCAGATGTACCCACAGAACCACCAGCCGACCAAGATGTCATCCGCCCTTGGCATAATCCCATGTATGCCCAAGGACATTTAGCAATTCTCAAAGGCAATCTCGCCTCGGAAGGAGCTGTAGCTAAAATTACCGGAGTCAAAAAACCGAAAATCACCGGACCAGCTAGAGTCTTTGAATCTGAGGAAGAATGTTTGCAAGCAATTCTAGCTGGTAAAATTAAAGCTGGTGATATTATCATTGTCCGTTATGAAGGACCCAAAGGTGGACCGGGGATGCGGGAAATGCTGGCTCCCACCTCAGCCATCATTGGTGCTGGCTTAGGGGATTCTGTGGGACTAATTACCGATGGCAGATTTTCCGGTGGTACCTACGGCTTGGTAGTTGGCCATGTCGCCCCCGAAGCAGCTGTGGGAGGTGCGATCGCTCTGGTAGAAGAAGGTGATACCATCACTATTGATGCCCCTGCTCGCTCGTTGCAATTACATGTCTCTGATGCAGATTTAGCTCAAAGAAGTGCTAATTGGCAACCCCACAAACCCCGTTACACCAACGGCGTACTGGCAAAATATGCCAAATTAGTCTCCTCTAGCAGCCTTGGTGCAGTTACAGATTTAGATTTGTTTGATACTTGATCAATGTAGATAGTTGATATTTTGAGTCTTTTTCAGCATACATAAAATTAGCCGTGGGAGATATACTTTCACGGCTATAACTCTTGTACCTCAATACAAGCAGGGAAAGGGATTTCTCTAAATCCCATACTTGTAACTACTCTACTCCTACACCAGTCGTAATCATTGAATATGCATATTGGATTTCTCAACCCCCAAGGAAACTTCGACTCCAAAGACTCCCATTGGACGGAACATCCAGATTTTGGAGGACAACTAGTATATGTCAAGCAACTTGCCATGGCAATGGCAGCACAAGGACATAAAATAGATATCCTCACCCGCCAGATTATCGATCCCGAATGGCCAGCATTTGCTGATAAATTTGATGCCTATCCTCATCAACCCAATATCCGCATTATCCGTTTACCTGCTGGTCCAGAAAATTTCCTCCGCAAAGAGTTACTCTGGCCCCATATAATCAAGGACTGGGTTCCCAACATCCTGGAATTTTACCGGGAGGAAGGGCAGTTTCCAGACGCTATGACGGCTCATTTCGGGGATGGTGGTTTGAGTGCAGTTCTAATTCAAGCTCAAGCAGGCATTCCTTTTACCTTTACAGCCCATTCCCTAGGGGCATTAAAAATGGATCGACTCCATGTCACCCCTGAGAATATAGCCGAAATGAATAACTATTACTATTTTGGTTATCGCCTATTTGCCGAACGCTTGAGCATGAATCACTCAGGGATGAATATCACTAGTACTAGGCAACAAGAACGTTTTCAGCAATATGCCCACCCTGCCTATCAAGGATCTGTGGATGTTAATGATGATAATCGCTTTGCCACCATTCCCCCAGGGGTAAATCCTGATGTTTTTGGAGCTGAAGTACGTTTAGAAAATGAAGAGGTGATTTACCAAAAAATTCAAGATAGATTAGTGCGGGATATTTTCAAACAAAGAAGAACTCTGCCCGCCATTATTGCTTCTAGTCGCTTGGAACCCAAAAAAAATAACCTAGGTTTAGTCAAAGCATTTGCTTCCAGCCCAACTCTGCAAGAGCAAGCCAATCTCGTGATTTTCACCAAGGGAGAAGACGATCCTTTAAGAACCAAGGCTAGCGATGAAATTAGCGAAAAACAAGTCCTAGCCCCCATCCGCAAGATTGTGGACGATCAAAACCTATGGGGGAAAATTAGCGCCTTTTCCATCCCTAATCAATCAGCACTAGCTGCGGCTTACCGCTTTTTTGTGCAATACCGTTCTGTATTTAGCCTAGTGTCCTTACATGAACCCTTTGGATTAGCTCCCTTAGAAGCTGCTGTGGCTGGCTTACCAGTTGTGGCTACTCAAGATGGAGGTCCTAAAGAAAGTTTACAAAAAGGGGATGAAAAGTTCTGTATCCTAGTCGATCCAACCTCTACCACAGAAATTGCCCAAGGCTTAGAAACAGCCATCTCCCAGCCCGAGGTTTGGGATGATTTACAAAAGCGTGGTTGCGATCATGTTTTGCGATGTTATACCTGGAAACGCACAGCCCAAGAATATTTGCAGATGTTGGAGAAAATTGTGGCAGCTCCCAAGCCCAGTCCTGATGATTTATTACCTATTCATCCCTATTTTCTCGATCCCACATCAGATAATGATGTTTCATTGTCTGAGTTAAGTGAGCTGTATCTCACCCCTGAGGTGTGACTGAAGAGGCAGAGGAGAAGGGAGTAGGCTGACGGGTGTAGATTTTATTTTGTGCAATGGGATGTTAGCTAGATTTGGGGGACGATTCCTGAACATACACAAGGGGAATCTTCCTTATCTACCAGTCTTCCCTCTCTTGTGTAGCCTCACCTCTATCCAAATATTAAAAACCTACCCTTGCTCCGGAGCTCCTCTGCCTCTTTTGACTCATCAAATAAGCTGATGTGCAGCTAAATTGTATAAACCGAAAATCTAGAATAGCCGTAGTGCACAGCATCTTGCCCGCGTTTGTTATATAAAGTAAATGCGTACCAGCTTATCTCTTTATGATTTACGGAGCATTATTTATACATTATAAAAATAGTCTTCTAGTCCTTACACTAGGATGTAAATGTATATTTTATGACTTTTTTACCCTGGATAAATTAGTTACAGCATGATAGATTTTCATGACCTAAAACACTTATCATGCTGTAAAAAGTCACAAATCTATACAGTTAAGAAATAAAAATATTTATCACATTTATAAAAATTATACACTAGTATTTGTACTGATTAATTTTAACTATAGTTATTTATTTTCAATCGTTTAAAGTTTTATCCAAGCAAGATAAAGATTTGTATTATATTATTTGCTTGATATTTGCTTTCATCAAAAATTAAACGTAGCATTACATACTCTTTGAATAAATAGGTTCTAACAAGTCTAAAGAAAAGCTATACTCATAGAAGAAATACAACATAGTGTATGTATTTTTTATACCAATAATTTCATGTAGTAATCCTTCTTACTTAATTATTAGGAATCAAACAGATAGATGTTTTTACCAAATTTTTTGGTCAACTATTCCTATCTATTATTAGTGAATGGTTGTAGACTTTAGTTGTTCAACTCAAATATCATTAAATTTAGATGTTTTTTGCTTGTATTAGTTCATATTGAATAACTGCAATCATAGAATAGAGTTGTCCGTAAATTTATCAACTATTTGGTAAAAAAATTAAATTTTGCTTATATATCTTCATAAAATATAGCAAGACCTATTTTATATATTTTTATGAAAGATAGCAAGCCCTGTTTAGGATAATTAATGATAATTTAGAGACAAAAAAAATATTTTTATTTGTGAGCATGAATATAGTTTACTATTCCATATCGTATCTCAAAGTCATATATGGTATATATCAGAATTTATTAAAATAAAATTTGATGTGCTATCTTTACGGTCATTTAATTTTCGGATATACTTTAAAAAAAGATAAATGTTTCAATTTATGCTTTAGCTGTTTTTGTATTCCCTGGTAATTATTACCTTCTCATTGACTGGTTTCTAATATACTGAAACTGACCTCTAACTGACCTATATAATGTACATTAATAATATCAAAGTTATTATTTTTTATTTTTTGAGGTTTAATGGTAGAGTAACAGTCATGCGATATTTGGGGAAGCTATTGACATTTGTATATGTTTAGACAAAAAACTTAAACTCAACTGTTCATTAATGTTTTTTTTCAACTTAAAAAAGCATTTTACATAGAGATTCTTCTGATTTTTAGTAATATTGTGTTCATTCTTTCTTAAATATCAACAATAAAATTATGACAATGACAAATAAAAAATGGGCTGTCAAACGTATTACCGTTAATTTAGCTGCACAAGAGGCGGAAAAATTAGAGCAATATTGCGAAGAAACAGGTAGACCCGCAACAGATATAATTCGAGAGTTAATTCGTGGATTACCAGTTGGTTCCAATACAAAAGCTCCCAAATCAGATAATCATACAAATGAATTTTTTAATTAAGCAATTTTAATCACAAATTTAGAGTTGACAGTTGACAGTTGACAGTTGATGGTTAGGAGTTAGGAGTTGACAGTTGACAGTTGACAGTTAACAGTGGACGGTTAAGAGTTGATGGTTGATAGTTGACAGTATTAGGGAAACTTACTTATTACTTATTACTTATTACTTCCCTCATCTCCTCATCTGCTCATCCCCTCCTCATCTCCCTCACTCCCCTGCCTCTTCGGTGGCAGTTCTGGAGTCGAACAGCACTGTCCTAAGCAATATGTCCATAGCCATAATTCCAGCAAAATATCCACCCCTAGATAAATTTCATTGGCAAATTCCGACCCCTACGCAGTTACAATTTGTAAAGAAAGCTTACAGGGAAGGATGGAATGCGTGTTGCAATTGTAGGTGCGGGACTCGCTGGATTAGTAACAGCAGTAGATTTAGTTGATGCTGGTTGTGAAGTCCAGATTTTTGAATCCCGTCCCTTTGTTGGTGGTAAGGTTAGCAGCTGGGTGGATGGTAACGGCAACCATATTGAAATGGGATTGCATGTATTCTTTGGCTGCTACTACCAGCTATTTGAATTAATGAAAAAGGTGGGGGCGTTAGATAATTTACGCCTGAAAGAGCATACCCACACCTTTGTTAATCGGGGTGGGCGCACTGGTAACTTAGATTTTCGCTTCTTTACCGGTGCTCCTTTCAATGGTTTAAAAGCTTTTTTTACCACCTCTCAACTTTCTTTACCAGATAAAATCCAAAATGCCTTGGCATTGGCTACTAGTCCAGTGGTACGTGGATTAGTAGACTTTAATGGAGCAATGAAATCTATCCGTAATTTAGATAAAATTAGTTTTGCAGATTGGTTTCGCAGTCACGGCGGTAAGAATAGCAGTATTAAACGGATGTGGAATCCCATTGCCTATGCTTTGGGTTTTATTGATTGTGAAAATATTTCTGCCCGTTGTATGTTGACAATTTTTCAACTTTTTGCATCTAGAACTGAAGCTTCAGTATTGCGGATGCTCGAAGGTTCTCCCTATGAGTATTTACACAAACCCATCTTAGAATATTTAGAAGTTCGAGGAACTAAAATTTACACCCGTCGCCAAGTCCGGGAAATCCAGTTTCATCAGTCAGGGGAAAAAGCTGAGGTGACAGGAATTGTTGTCGCCAATGGTGAGGGGGAAGAAACCATTACTGCTGATGCTTACGTTGCGGCTTGCGATCTTCCGGGTATTCACCGTCTCTTACCCCAGTCATGGCGACAGTGGCCGGAGTTTGACAATATTTATCAATTAGAAGCCGTACCAGTGGCAACGGTGCAGTTGCGTTTTGATGGCTGGGTAACAGAACTACAGGATGCACAACAGCGCCAACAGTTAAATCATGGGGCGGGAATTGATAATTTGCTGTATACTCCCGATGCAGATTTTTCTTGTTTTGCAGATTTGGCCTTAACTAGTCCGGCGGATTATTATCGCCAAGGTGAAGGATCTTTATTACAGTTGGTGTTGACACCTGGAGATCCATTTATTAAAAAAAGTAATGAAGAAATTTCCCAACATGTGCTTAAGCAAGTGCATGAGCTGTTCCCTTCATCACGGGAGTTGAATATGACTTGGTATAGTGTGGTCAAATTAGCTCAATCTTTGTATAGGGAAGCACCGGGGATGGATGTTTATCGTCCCAATCAAAAAACACCTGTAGCAAATTTCTTTTTAGCAGGGAGTTACACCCAACAGGATTATATCGATAGCATGGAAGGTGCGACTATTTCTGGTAGGCGGGCAGCAAAAGCAATTTTGGAGAATATTAAACAGTCGTAATTAGTCAGTGAAGAAGCAGGGGAAGTAGGAGCAGGGGAGTGGAGTTGAAGGGAGCGCAAACTGACAAAAAATTGGTATTAGGTGATATTCGATGGAAGTTAGTCCTGATAATTAATTTAGTAGGTTCCACCGTCGAAAATCTAAAATCAATCCTCAATCTAAAATCAATCCTCTTTTATCACTTTCGCTATATGAAAATCCAAAACCCTAGGTATTGTTGGGTTACGCTATGCTCCAACGCCACTTGCACTTAACGCGCTTAACCCGCGCAAAGCAGTGGCTCCCCAACCTACATTGATTTTTATTTTTCCAGAGTGACAGAAAATGGCTAAAATCCAAAATCCAAAATCCAAAATCTAAAATCTAAAATCTAAAATCTAAAATACAAATGTCTGATTGGTTAGAACACAGCGTACAGGTACAAGTAGAAGTTCCCATAGATTTTACTTGGAATCTCTGGTCTGATTTAGAACAAATGCCCCAGTGGATGAAGTGGATTGATGCAGTTAAAATCACTGAAGATAATCCAGATATCTCAATTTGGACTCTCAAGAGTGGGATTTGGGAATTTAAGTGGCACTCCCGGATTCTCAAGGTGATTCCCAATCAAATTATTGAATGGGAATCCATTGATGGATTACCGAATCGGGGGGCGATTCGTTTTTACGATCGCCACGGTAGTAGTATTGTCAAGTTGACTGTGGCTTATGCTATCCCTGGTGTTTTAGGAAAAATTATGGATAATTTATTCTTAGGGAATATTGTGGAATCTACCATTCAAGCTGATATGAATCGGTTTCGAGACTATGCTTTACAGTCAGTAGGAGGCAGTGGGGCAGGGGGCAGGGGGCAGGGGGAGTGAGGGAGTGAAGGAGTGAGGGAGTGAGGGAGGGAGTGAGGGAGTGAGGGAGTGAGGGAGGTTTAGGGACTTCTAATTAAAAAAATATCCCAAAATATTTTGTAGTGCAGGCATCTTGCGGTGCTAATGATAAAGAACGGGCAGGATGCCCATCCCACAACATGGGATAATTTATTTTCACCGAATTCCCTTAAGCTGAACTTACCCCGGAGCGTTTGTACTATACAGGTCTTAAATCCTTGTCAAACAAGAAATTTAGCTCTTAACGCCAATATAAGTGTACCCATGTTTTTACTTGTTTTGTGAGGCATTCGCCCTATAATGGGAGAGGGGCAAAATCAACCGAAATCCCCGCACCATAAGCTTTAGACAGATTTGTACCCAGTAGTACATACGTTTTGTGCTGTAAACTGTAGGCTCAGTCAGGGTTTGATACCCTATAGTACAAATGAATGGGGGGAACTTCAGGTTAAAGCTTTACAACCTCCCTCACCAGGGATAGAATTGCAAAAGCTCTTGGAAAATACCTATAAACGAGTCAAAAAGTTTAAGGTGTGGTCTCACCCAGACAAACAGGAGAGGTTGAAATCTTTGTTGGCAGAGATGGAAGCTTTAATCGCTGAAGATAAATGAGAACATCTTCTGCTGATATCAATGATGGCTTTGCTTTTGAGGCTAACAACAACCTAGCTCAACTCGAAGAGATTGTCGTCAATCGATGTACTTCTCCATTCATAGACACCATATGCTGCGACTCAATTTTCACTATCTTTATTAAGTAACTGATATTTGCTTGATAAATGCTTGCTTTCACTACTTTTAAGAAAACTATAAACTTATAACATTAGCTACACAATTAGTGAACGTGCAAGCCTTCAAGTTATAGCATGAGAAGGTGCTTGTCAAGTATCAACGTTCACAAACTCACATAGCATAGCTGAACTGAACGTCCAGCCTGAACCTTAAGAGAATGGGATATGATATTCAATCGCCAAAAGAACCAGGTTGAAAGCCAAGACGGCTCCACTGCTGATAAAGACTCTACTTCTCCACCTCCAGCCGTATCGCTTCCCAAAGGGGATGGGGCGATTAAAGGCATGGGCGAGAAATTTGCTGCCAATCCAGTTACGGGGACTGCCTCGATGTCAGTACCAATTGCTACCAGTCTCGGTCGTTCTGGGTTTGGTTCACAGTTGTCCCTTGACTATGATTCAGGTGCGGGCAATGGGATATTTGTGTTGGACTGGAATCTGTCGCTACCTTCGATTACGCGCAAGACGGATAAGGGATTAACTCGCTACTGGAATTCTGAATAATCAGATGTCTTTATTCTCTCTGGCGCAGAAAATTTGCTACCCGTACTGAAAACTTGGATTACTTTAGCCAACTGCAAATTTGGGGAAATAACAAGACCTTGAAAAGTCAGAAAAGCCCTCAGGCTAAAGCCTGGGGCTATACAAACAAAGCCCATCTCCGTGGGCTAAAAGCCTTTATTTTTCGTAGTCCGCGCAGACGGACTACTCTACGAGAAGCCGCTCCGCGTCTATAGGGTGACGGCGAGTTTGAAAACAGTCCCTAGTTCTACCTAAGTAATAAAGGAAAGAAAATTCTATGGCAACTATCAACTTAACATTGAACCTGCAAGTAGCAGGAGGTCCCAAAGTCCTCATCTCTAAACCTAAATCCGTCGAAGCTTACGACAAAATTGAGGTTGTTGTTAAACCCGGTGCGACTAGTAAATCCGTTGAGATTCAACCAGGAGCAACAACTCAGGTGAATTTTCTCCTGATTAAGTCGAGTGTGTATAGCCAAGCAGATCCAGATCCAACCTTAACCTACAAAGTCAATAACGGAACGGAGGATGATGATTTTCCTGCTGGTTCAGGAATCGAGCTAGATGAACCCCATCTCTATTTGGGAAGGGGAGCAGTTTCTATATTAGAAAAAGATCCGAACATCCTCAAATTTACCAATAACACTGGCGAACAAGCCGCGATCGAAATTCTCGTTGGACGAGATGCAACACCAGACCCAACACCAGAACCAACACCAGAACCAACACCAACACCAGAACCAGAACCAGAACCAACACCAATACCCTGAAGTCTCGATATGTCTTAACCCATCCTAAACAGAGATATTAGTTATGCCCATTACTCCTACCTATCCCGGTGTTTACATTGAAGAAATTCCCAGTGGTGTTCGTACCATTATAGGGGTTGCCACTTCAATTACTGCTTTTATCGGACGGGCTTTGCGTGGTCCTGTGAACGATCCAATTACCATCAACAACTACGGCGATTACGAGCGGATTTTCGGCGGGTTGTGGGTGGAAAGCAGCATGAGTTATGCTGTGCGCGATTTCTACCTCAATGGCGGCTCTCAGGCAATTATTGTGCGTCTTGTTGCTCCGGATGCCGAACCAGCAACTATCACGATGAGTTTACCTTTAGTGGCTACTAATGTCGGTAGTTGGGGCAATAATCTTAGTGTTGAGGTAGATTACGACACTAAAGATCCAGATAATGACACCCTTTTTAACCTCACTATTTCTGAAGATGGCGGTATTACAGAAAAATTTATTAATGTCTCTACCGATCCTAATAATCCTCGCTACGTTCCTCGCGTTTTGCAGAAAAGCTCTACTCTTGTGCGAGTGGACAAAGATGATGATGAAGATTGGATTGTGCCTGACACAAGACCTCCGGCGGGGAAAACCTCAGCAACGGATGGTAGTGGAACGGATGGAGACCCTCTCACCATTACAGAACTTTCCGGCTCCCAATCCGACAAAACTGGGTTGTATGCTTTAGAAAAGGTAGATTTATTTAATCTACTGTGCATTCCCCCTCACGTTCTTGATGGCGATATCGAACTAGAGTTAATTACTGCCGCCGCGACTTACTGTGAAGAACGTCGGGCGATGTTCTTAATCGATCCTCCTTCGGATTGGAGGAATAAGAAGGCTGCAAAAGATGGGATCGCTGAAGGTGTGGGGACAACCAGTAAGAATGCAGCGATTTTCTTTCCCCGTCTCAAGCAAGCCAATCTCCTGCGAGACAATCAGATTGAAACCTTTGCGCCTTGCGGTGCAGTGGCAGGAATTTTTGCCCGCACCGATGCACAGCGTGGCGTATGGAAGGCACCTGCGGGGTTGGAAGCAACTTTAAATGGTGTACCTGCTTTAAGCGTTAGCCTGACAGATGCAGAAAACGGCGAGTTGAATCCTTTAGGAATTAATTGTTTGCGATCTTTTCCAGGGGTAGGACGAGTGGTTTGGGGTTCACGCACCCTCCAAGGAGCCGATCGCCTTGCTTCGGAGTGGAAATACATTCCAGTTCGCCGACTGACCCTGTTTTTAGAAGAAAGTCTGTATCGCGGCACCCAGTGGGTGGTATTTGAGCCGAATGACGAACCTTTGTGGGCACAAATTCGCTTAAATATTGGCGCGTTTATGAACAATTTGTTCCGCCAAGGGGCGTTTCAAGGGAAGTCACCGAGGGAGGCGTATTTCGTTAAGTGCGACAAGGAAACAACGACCCAGAACGACATAGATCGCGGCATTGTCAATATTATTGTCGGTTTTGCACCGCTCAAACCTGCCGAGTTCGTCATTATCAAGTTCCAGCAAATTGCTGGTAACATCGCAACTTAAATTTTAGCAATAGAGAATTAGTAATTATACTTATTTGCGTTCTATTGTAATAGCTTTGAGGGGTTGATATTGCTCCGTTTCAGTCGCAATGACAGGTTACTATCTTTGACAGCAACTTGGTATCATTTATTGCTTATTGGTCATTAGCAAAGGAATAAAGTTATGGCTCAATTTAGCGTCAACGCCAATCGCTTTGACCCTTATAAAAACTATAAATTCCGTGTCAAGTGGGATGGTCGCTACGTGGCGGGGATTAGTAAAGTTGGGGCACTCAAGCGGACAACAGAAGTAGTCGAACACCGGGTAGGAGGCGACCCCAGTACGGTGCGGCGATCGCCCGGACAAAGTAAGTACGAAGCTATCATGCTAGAACGGGGTGTTACCCATGACACTGAGTTTGAAAAATGGGCGAATAAGATTTGGAACTACGGTTCTGGCTTGGGTGCAGAGGTTTCGCTCCAAGATTTTCGCAAGGACGTGATTATCGAAATGATGAATGAGGCGGGACAGGTGGCGATCGCCTACAAAGTCTATCGCTGCTGGGTGTCTGAGTTCACTGCTTTACCAGAACTCGATGCTAGTGCCAATGCCGTAGCAATTCAAAGTATTCAGCTCCAAAATGAGGGTTGGGAGCGAGATTACGATGTTGTTGAGCCACAAGAACCGACGTTTACTGAACCGGAATAGGTAATAGGTAATCACTCTTTTAGGTTGGGTTGAACCATTGTGAAACTCAACACATCTTAAGATTAGGCTGTTTTTTGTTCCTCAACCTAGCCTACAGAATTTTCACTGTTGAAGTCTATGTTGACATCAAAAAAAGTTAGCAATACAACATCCTTTTTGGGTATATCTAACGGAAAAATAGAGTTATCCCTGCGTCCTTTTGCATGGTTGGCGGAAGATTTGCAGATTGACTTTCAACAAACACGTCCACACCTAGAAACCCAAATCTTAGAATGTTGTATTAGCAACCGAGAGGGAAGCAAACTCGATCGCGGCTTTTTCTGGAATTTGGAAATTGGTAAACGGATTGAATACCTATTAATCCTCGCCACTTTACCCCATAATTCCCAGTTCGGCGTTAACCTGCGCTGCTTAAATCTAGAGTGTCAGCAACAGATGGAAATTGAATTTCCTCTGTCATCACTAATTGATCTCCAGCATCAATCTGAAAACAAGAACCCGGAAATTGCTTTTGCAAGTGAGAATTTTTCCCTACGAAAACCCACTGGAAATGATCAACTAGCATGGCTACACCAAGTTTTCAGCGATGAGAGTTCAGCAATTATGGCAATGGTACAAACCTTGCTGCCTGCGGAACAAAAATCTGCATTTCAACAAGGTTGTAGTCAACATCAGGATTGGATACAAACGCTGAATCAAGTCATGGAAGAGAGCGATCCTCTGGTCAATTTCAGTCTTCAGGTGAATTGTCCCTACTGCAATACTCAAAATTTACAAGACTTCGATCTCGGTGCTTGGGCACTTCAACAATTGTACGGAGCGCAGCAACAATTACTTGTAACAATTCACCGATTGGCATGGCATTATCACTGGAGTGAATCAGAGATTTTCGCCATTCCCCCTTGGCGGCGATCGCGTTATTTGGATCTAATCAATCGGGAGGAAAATTATTGATGAGCGGCTATTTTTCTCGACTTATTCAACAAACCGAGATTGCTCTGGGAACGGGTGAAACTAATTCTAGAGCGGTTCAACCCAATGAAACTATCACTCCCCTTAGGGATGAAGTTGCAGCGTTCCAGCCACTTGAAGAGATTCAGGCGATCGCGCCACCAGAGGATGGGGAATTTGGAACACAAGGAAATGTCCAGATAAAGGGACAGGGTGATGGGGAGGAGAAGTTTCAATCGACAAGGAAACAGGGAGATGCAGATAATAGTGCCAGAACAGTGTCATTATCGTCTGGGGATTTACCACAGCCTAAACAGCTAGAAAAGCAGGTAGAGTTTTCATGGGAAAACATTCTGCCATCTGATGATGTGGAAACTGGGTTAAGCTTCCCTAATACCCACCCAAAAGTGCAGTCCGAAAAAATCCTCGATAGTCCAAAGAGTGTTGTTCAACAAACACCGCCATCCCCTGAAACTTCACTAAGAGACAGGAGGGAGGAGGCATTCCCCCTGCTCCCTGCTCCCTTCCCCCCTGCTTCTTCATTTGGGGAGTCCCTAAGAGCGAAGCCTACCCAACCCCAACCCGCAACAATCTCCCAAGAATATAACCCATTGCCAACCCATCAGGTAAATTTACAAGCTGTTCGGGAATGGGTAGGGGGAACAGAAAATTCAACAGTAAATTCAACATTAAACACCGACCCATACCAATTTCCCCATTCCCAACCTCAGGAAAGGCAGAACTTTAAGCTTGCCATCGGCACAATTAGTTTAACCGTTGAAGCACCTCAACGGTCAGTTCAACAACCACCATTACCCCCAAGGAAACCCCAACAGAAAGTAAAACCCGTTAGCCCAATCTCTCGACTCAACCGACATTACCTCAGATTTTAGCTAGGAGATTAACAATCGTGGCACTTGCAGATACCGGTCAAGCAATTGGAGCAGTGAGTCAACTGCTGAGAGATCGCCTGCTGGGTCGTTTGGCGGGGACGGTAGGGAATGTGAGAATTGGCAAACCAGAAATGGCGGGTGATGGTATAACCAATCCCAGACTAAATCTATTTCTCTACGAAATTCAACTCGATCCCAATCTCAGAAATCGCTCCCTCGATCCTGGACAACCAACTCCCCTCTGGTTAGTCTTGAAGTATCTCCTAACTGCCTTTGATGAAAACGGAGACAGCGATAGCTTTCAGGCGCACCAATATTTGGGGGAAGGGATGCGGGTTCTCCAAGAACTATCCTTCCTGCCATTGAGCAGTTTAGCATTAGATTCGTTTCAGGCGCTGAATCCTAATCCCGAAGCGTTAAAGATTACTTTCGACCCCACTTCTTCAGAACTGATTTCTCAGTTGATGCAGGGACCCGATGAAAAATATCGCTGTTCCATTGGCTTTGAAGTGCGTCCAGTCATGATTGCAACGGGGGAACCGCCTTCTTATTCGTTGTTGGTGGGAATCGATTATGTCGATGATACCGTTATTGGTGAGGATGGTGTCCAACTTCTGATTCTGCCTGCAATGGAACCGAAGATTGACGCTATTTTGCCAACCAAAATTACTCCACCCCTGTCTACAGAAACCGCTTTTTTGACCATTCGAGGCAGTAATTTAGCCCTCTCTGACTTAAAGGTTCGTTTTGGTGCAGTGGAATTAGAAATCGCCGCTAAGTCGCCCGATATTTTGAAGTGCGAGTTGAATGAGAATCTTCGGGATGGGGATGTAATTTCTGCGGGAAGTCATCCCGTCTGCGTCGTGCAAGAATTACCCGATGGGAAGGAACGATCTAGCAATTTATTAGTGGCAAATCTGCTTCCCGTTTTAACAAATGTTGGGTTTACTCCCGACCCAAATCCAGAAATTTTTGGCACTCTCGATTTAGAGGGTTTTCTACTGGGAACCACCAGGGATGACGTTTTTGTCGCACTGTATCGGGCAGTTCCAACAGATCCAACAGATCCAACAAGTCCGACGAGGCGAACAGTGAAACTTTTTGATC